>JBOGJS010000029.1:0-6280 GCA_050745365.1 Terriglobia bacterium | reverse complement strand
TGGCAGGGGACAGCCAATACTGTCGAGGGCCTGGCCTAGCGCATCGATACTCAGGTGCGGGGGCCGCGAGCCCGAGCATTTCAGCATCGCTCCGTACATGCTCAGCCATACGTCCAGGATCGGAACTCCGGGGCGCGCGGTTTCGAACATCGCTAACAACCCGGCCTCGCTCACCGCCGTTGCGTTCTCGAAAACGGCAATCTCCTCGGCACTGCGGACCATCTTCACCCGCCACAGCATATCCTCTGCGTTCTCGAATTGAGCTTGAGGGAAGGCCTTGCGAACACGGTCGTAGGTTGTATAGAAGCACGACCCCTCGCCCATCTGGAACGGAGACGTGAGGGAACCTACGCCGATACGTGCGTGTTCCATTTTCTTCTCGCGAAGCACATCGATAATGGATGGCGAGGGCACTCCACTTGCCGCGGACCGCACTTCGATATCGGGCGAATTGTCGGCAAACAGCCTTGTCATGATAATCGCTGGCACGGGCTTCCCCTTCTTCAAAAGCCGCCACTCTACGGCAATCGCCGTGATTTTGCCCTCGATCGGGAAAACCAGCCACATGGCGGGAATGCCGGACAGATATAGCACATCCGCATCGGTTCTATACTCACGTAAAACCGGGTGGGTGAGATGCTGTGGAAGGATCAGGCAATCGAGGCGAGCTTCTTTCATGCGTTGCCGAATGAGATTCCAGCGGCGATAATACTCGTTATTCGACCACGCTATTGGCATAGAGGCCAAGGAAGGCTTACTAATCCCGAGCGTGGGGTAATCTTGCGGGCCTTGTTCCGCCCGGCTGCGGGTAGGGAACAGCCAACCCAGCATCGACGCGCCAATTCCAGCCGACGCTCCATGCAATAAATTCCTGCGCGAGAACCCGCGGCCGGCGGGGTAAAGAGAGTCAGCTTGTTTCATCGTTATCCTCCGTGAGCTAAACCATCAGTGGTCAGGTGGTTACCGTTTGCGTGGCTGCGCCCAGCTCGAGTCGAAAGTTGATTCGGTGATGCAACCTTCGTCTGGACCCGTCGCGCCCCCTAAAATGTCACCGAGCGAGCTGTCAGCAAGTAGTGACGGCTCCCCTGCTCACCCGGCTTTATCACTCGGGCGGGCTTTCCCGAACCTCCGCCTTCTGTCTTCTGCAGCTAAAACATTAGCTTCAGGGCAAACTGGATTTCTCTCTGGGCCAAGGCCGTCGTCGTAAGTTCGCCCGCACCCGCGTTGATTTGACCCGTAGAATTGTATATCGAATAGGACGTCTGGTCAGGGGGGTCGAAGTTAGCCCTGTTCAGAATATTGAAGAACTCCGCGCGGAACTGCAGGTTCCCGGCCTCTCCAAGCTTTGAAATCTTGAAGTTCCTCATCAAGGAGAAGTCCCATTCAGCCAACCCAGGCCCCGCAAGCCCGTTGCGTTGCAGGTCGCCCAACGTTCCGAGTGCCGGAAACGAGAAGCATGATGTATTGACGTAGGCGTTGGGATTGCCGGTAGTCAGGGGGCCGCATCCCAGGACAACATTCGGCCGCTGACCTGGCGTGAACGAGGCGCCGGGAGCGGCCTGCGTTTCAGCCTGGTCATTGGTCAGCTCCACACTGAAAGGGTCGCCAGCCTCAGCCGTGATGATGCTGCCCACTTCCCATCCGCCCAACACCGCTTTCACGGGGCCCCTGAAGGAAGAAGGCGTGGGAACGTCCCACGTCCCGCTGAAAACAAACCGCTGAGGAATATTGTAGTCTGCCAAGCCGTAGTTATAAAACATATCCAAGGGGTAGGGATTAGCGATGCTATTCTCGAACTCACCCCCGCTGAATATCGAGTCGGAGTAATCCATGGCTTTTTCCCACGTGTAGGCCGCCGTGAAGCTCACTCCATGGCTCAAGTGCTGGTTGAGTTGCACATCCAAGGCATCGTAGAACGTTTGATCCTGAAACTGGGCCGCCTGGATTTCCCCGAAGTTGGGATTGACCACCGTGCTTGTCGCGACAGGAGGGAAAACGAGCCCTGCAGGAGTTTGGGTGGCTATCGTCGTATTGATATTGTCTTGGTTGTCTATGAGGTGTATCCCCCGCTCACCCATATAGGCGACGGAAAGAACCATGTTGGACCTCAACTGGCGCTCGACGTCAAAGTCCCAATGATACACATAAGGCCGGTCTGGATTCTGCTGGACGTACTGGGTGCGCAAGGTGGTCGCAGTCAGTTCAGAATAACCGGCGGTTGGGAACGACCCCACGCCTGGATTGAGGATAGCTCCGTTGTTGGCAAACGGCGTAACGTTGATGTTCCGGGTGAGGAAATAGTACGCCAAGGGGAGATCGTTGTAAATGCCAAAGCCGGCACGAACGGAGGTCTTGCCGTTGTGGAATGGGTCCCAGGCGATTCCCACGCGCGGGGAAAAGCCAAGGTAGGTGGGATTGTTGAAGAGCGGACCCTGTGTGACTGTGGACGCTGTCAACGTGTGGAGCGAGTAGTCCCGGTTAAAAGAGTCATGTGGGACCGTGGACATTTCATAACGCATGCCCAAACTCAGGGTAAGGTTAGGGCGCGCCCGCCAATCGTCTTGAGCATACGCTCCGAGTATGCTATCGCGGAGGCCCAGATAGTTCCCTAAATCCGACGGTAAGGGGGCGGCTAACTCGAAGGCATTGTTGCTCAGAAAATCTGCGATCGAGTTGTAAGTCCAGGCGCCATCCGGACAAGCCGGAGCCGACATGTTACTCTGATCCCGTTCAAACGAGGCGCCGAACTTGAGTGAATGGTCGCCTTTAGTGAGAGCCAGATCGTCCGACCCTTGGAAACTATTCCAATAGAAAATGTTGGGCCCGGGGCCGCTTCCCGTGCCTCCGGTTAAGCTGTAAAGGCCAGCCACGGAAATTCCAGCGAGAGTGCCGCCGGGAACAGTAGCAAGCGAAGGGTCCGACAGAAGGGGTTCATTAGGGAGGGCGAACTGCTCACCGCTCTCGACGGCGGCCCGCACGTATCCGCCTCGCGCAATATTGATGAGCGTCGGACTAAAGATGTGGGTTTCCTGCACAGTGACGTCGACGTTTTCGGAGTTTGTCGGGAGCTCGACCTCGTCGAAGGCATCGGGCGCCGTGACGTCACCTTTGTCGTAAACAAAGGCCCCGAATACGCTGTCTTTGTTTGAAATGGCGTCATCAAGCCTGGAAGTTAGATAATTCTCGGTCGACACCTGCGCCACTGGAAAGTTGAATACCCCGACATCCGGACTCAGGAGAGCGCCGTTCGGCAAAGGGTAGAGTGGTAGGATCTTGGCGATAGACGGGTTCACAGTCACTGGCCCGCCGTCAGCCGCCGTCAGAGCGCCAGTGCGGGCGCTGGCGGTAAGCGTGTCCGACACGTTCGTAACCCCAAGGTTCTGACGGACACCTTCGTAATCGACGAAGAAAAAGGCCTTGCCCTTCCTGATGGGCCCTCCTAATGATGCCCCAAACTGGTTGCGCTGGAACTGCGGCTTTGTGATGTTGCCGGAGTTGTCGAAAAAGTTAGCAGCGTCCAGTGAGTCATTGCGAAAGAATTCGTAAGCGTCTCCGTGGTACTGGTTGGTGCCGGCTTTGGTGATGGCATTAACAATTCCGCCCGAGGCCCGCCCGTATTGCGCGGAGTAATTCCCGACGAGAACGGAAAACTCCTGGATACTGTCCACGCCCAGGTCTTCGCCGAGCGCGCTTCCTGGGGCGTTGTTCGCGGAGTCGTTGATGGAAATCCCGTTGAGGCGATAATCGTTCCGCTCCGGGGCGCTGCCCGAGATGGATATCTGGATGCCAGGGCCGCGCGTGGACAACCCGTTGGGGTTTTGAACCGGGATCGGCACCACGCCGGCAGTAAGCTGCGCCAACTGCGTCCAGTCACGCCCGTTGAGCGGCAGCTGGACGATCGGCACTTGGCTCACAGTGTTACTCAGGGAGGACGAGATCAGGTTCACCGTAGCCGCGGCCCCGGCAACCTGAACGGTTTGGGTCGCCTCCCCCACTTGCAGGACATAGTTAACCACTTGAGAGGCGCCAACCGTCAGCGTGACGTGGGATTGGACAGCCGTCTTGAACCCTGTCGCCGATGCCGAGACCGTATAGGGGCCCGGCGAAAGGCCAGGGGCGTCATACACGCCTCGCGCGTTCGTGGTGGTGGCTCGGGTGACTCCCGTCGCGCTGTTCTTGATGGAAATGCGGGCGTTGGGAATGACAGCGCCGCTTGGGTCTCTAACAGTGCCACTGATGGTGCCAAAAAGGATTTGCGCCTTGCCGTTCATGGCAAAAAAGCCCCCGGCCAACACCAGCAGAAAGAATATGCTGCGTCCTCTCGATTTCCAGGTCATGATCAATCCTCCTCTTTGCTTTTTGATTAGCAAATGATCTCCAGCTGACTTTTGGACCCCGTAAACATACCCTCCCGCTGCGCCAGCGAAGCGAGGGGGTAACCTGAATGGTCTCGACGTTGCACTTTCGCCGGTCACGAGAGCGGCAAAACCCCGATCCATTGCTCTGCCGTTCCTCTCTTGTTACTGATTAGCCGCCACCTGTCGACCCGCCACCCGCGGATAGAAGTACTTGTATGTCCCGGCCAGAATCTCGCTTCTGGTCTCCATATAGTGCTTCCACGGGTCGCTGGCAAACTCCTGAAAACTCCCCGGCGCGTTAATCCCCGGCATATTAGGAATGTAACTTTCGGCCAGGATTTTATTCGGATCGCCATAGCGGGAAGCCAAAGCGCGCACCTCGGGATTATCCAGGCTGGTCAGATGGCCCGTGTATACCAAGTTCACCCATTTGTCGGTATTTCGCAGGTGCAACTGGTAGGTAACGAAAAAGTTGAGCAGGTGGAAGTCATGGTCGCCAGGAAGCTTGTATTTCTTTATGAAGGCGAGCCAGGCGGGCGAAGGGACCGGCCCGCTCGGATCGTGATAGAGCCGCATCCCCAGTCCAAAATGAAAGACTCCGCTCCGCATGCGCTCGCTACCCAAGCTATCGTGCATCATTGAATCCAGATCGAGAAACCATTTCGGGTTCGTTCCCAGGGCAATTTCGTATAGGTAGAAGAAGCCGGGCTTGCCCTCGAACGGGAAGGTCAGCGAGTTGATTTTTGGATATTTCGCCAGGAAGGTCCGCAGTAACTCACCGTACGTACCGCCGCCCTCCACTTTGACGAGGTAGCCGTTTTTGTAATAGTCCTTGATCAGCGGATTGAACCCGACCTCGCCACTGGTTCCAGCGATAACCCCATTGATCAGGGCGAGAGGAGCGCGGGGATCCCACGTGCCCTGCTGAGAGGGATAGTTCACAACCGAATAGGGAAACCTTCCGTCGGATTGGTTCGGAAACATATAAAGGTGGCCGCGCTGATACACCCCTCGCGCCCAGCGCTGGGACATCTCCGCCGGAATATTGCAATTTATAGCGGTGCCCTGCGGGCTGGTGACGTGAAGCTTGTCAACAAAGGCAATCGGTTCAATGGTCTTCTCCTCCGAAAGCATCCACACATCCGCGGGATAGGAGGGAACTTG
Organism: Terriglobia bacterium; assembly: GCA_050745365.1. Classification (GTDB taxonomy): domain Bacteria; phylum Acidobacteriota; class Terriglobia; order UBA7540; family UBA7540; genus RH2-MAG17b. The sequence continues at coordinate 758 of JBOGJS010000029.1, read as the reverse complement.
CGTCATCACCGACCAGCGGTCGAAATACGGAAAGATTCCGAGGAACGTGGACTCGTACGGATGCATGTCGCGTCTGAGCCCGGTGCCCCCGCCTTGGCCCCAGAAGACACCCGTAATTTCCGGATGCTTGTCCAGGTAGGCCACCAGTGCTTTGCCCACGTTGTCGCGGGTCAGCTTCTTCATCGCCGGCCGGAGCGATGCCGGCATTATGTGATTAGGTGGAAAAAGCTTGGCATAGAGGTCCGGCCTGACGGCCTTGAGCCACTCCTTCGGCACGTTCGGGTCAGTCCACGTTCTAAACCAGACGAACCTGACTTCCATATAGCCGGCTTCGGAGGTCCAGGCGTGCTCGTAATTACTTAGCGCTTCCGCATCCTGCTTGGAAACGCCCACGAGATCATAGTCGTGAAGGATCGCAGACTTGATCTTCCGTTCCAGCAGGGCCCGGCGGATCGCTGCCATGATGATCGGATTGGCGCCTTCGGGTACCACAATGGCAACCGTTCCTCCCGGCTTCATCACGCCCATTCCCAATCCTTCAAATCCCGCCTTGTTGCGAACCAAGGCGCGGGCGTACGGCATCACTTCGGCCACCGTCTTGGGGGCCCTCACATACGAGGGCCAGCGAGGGGCGGGGTACTTGTACGCGCTCTGTTGAGAGCTCGTTCCGCCCACTTGCAGCCAACCGCCCATGAGGATAAGCAGCGCCATCACGGCCAGAACTTTCCCGGCACTCGCCCATTTCACCTGTGTCATGA
>JBOGJS010000028.1:0-2657 GCA_050745365.1 Terriglobia bacterium | reverse complement strand
CGGAGCCAAAAACGCGCACATTGCGGGCTCCGTGCTTCGCGGCGATCCGCAGAATCTCGTCGCGCTTCTCTTTCAACAGGTCTCTAGGCGTCATACCCAAGCTCCTTCAGGTTGGCAGCAATGGCAGCGTCGACCTTTTCGGCTGAATGCTAGCCAAAGATATTTGAAATTCGACGAGCGATCTGCTCGACCGGGTAGCCGAGAATAGTCGAGACGCGGCCGGACTCATTGTCGGCGTGAATGAAGGCTTGGCCCTCGAAGCGATAACGGCCTTTCCAACCGATGGCGAATTTAGTGTCGCTTTCCTCGATGTAGGTTGGCTCGGGGTCTCCGTCCCGGGCAAGGCGAGCAGCAAGCTGATCGGATGGATCCAGTAGCCAGGCATCCCCGGTGTCGGTGGAGAACAAGACCGGTTGACCAAGGGTAACAACCCGACCCTCGTGTTCAGCAGCCCGGCGCCGGATGTAGCGGACTTCGTCGGCGAGGCGGAAGTTCTTCCCCTCGACCATTTGTTTTCCCGGTCGGCGCTTGATCGTTTTTTGACCCATCCGAGTTTCTCCGTATCAACTATAGTGCAGATTATGGAACTGTTCACCAAGCTGTTCGGCGATCTGCTGTTGTTGGTATACCACTGGGCGTCGGTTACGGTGCTAAAGTATCGGATTGTGGATTTCGACTAGGCCTCTTCGCCCAAACCGATTTTGGGGACCATGACGTTGTCGCAGTGCGGCTGCCGACCACATTGAATCGGGCGACCCGCTGGCAAGATCGCCCGTGTGATCAAGCGGTGGTCGCCACGGCTTTTTCGCCCGCCGGCCCGCTCTCGCCTGTTACTGAAGCTCCTTGGAACCACTCCGCCGCCGCCAAATGCAGGCTGATGAGCCTGAGCTATTAACCCTCCCGGTTCGGGTGGCAGAACCAGACCTCGCCCCGTAAGGGCATTTTCAGCCCTTGTCGCCCAAAGAGACTTCCTGGCGTTGCGCCAAGGCTTCGTTCACCACCACCAGATTGCCTTTGTCGCCAGCCCGAAGCTGCTCGTTGGCGTTCAGCATTTCGATTCCAAAGACCGTCCCGTCCGGGGCGATATCAACGTTCAGCTCATCGCTCAGATGGATTGTCTCGACCTGAGCGGTTTTCTCCTGGAAGCGAAGATAGGCGACGTTATAGCGCGGATCATATGTTAGCTTCATGGCAACACCCCGTCTTTCAGAAGAATTTTACAACGACTGTGATTACGAGCCAGCCGTTTTCCTCGATGGCGTAAGCCTCCACCTGTTTGGTTGCATAATGGTGGCCGCGCCATTCGCCTTCAAATGAGAAGTTACGTCGGAAGCCCGTCCTGCCGAATCTGGCGGGAAACCGTTCGCCGCTTTCGACCGTCCCTACAACCTCCGTTTCGGTTGTGCCCCGTTCGGCAAGCCGCGCAAGCGCGTGGGGATGTAAGCGCACGTTCATCAGTGTCTAGCCGGCCCGATCCGAGCAACTCCATCACGCCCAGAAACCCCGTCCGTCTCCCGTTCGAAATCCAGCAACTACTTTTTGTGGGTAATTTCCCCTGGGAATTTCGCGGCGAAGACGACTCCCGGCGGCGTCCCGCCGGATTCAAATCGCCCTGTGTCTCCCAGCCGAGCCCAGCGCCGTCCTTCCGGTCACCTGCCCGCCTTGTCCGGCCCAATCATACTGAGATTCCAAATAGCAGTCGCAGCTTAGCGCGAAGTCGCGTGGCGGCTTCAAATGCCCCGGACGCTTCTTCGCTGTCCGCCGATTCACCGGGATTACGGAAATCCACGGCGGCGCGGGTTAGAAGACGGAGCTCCTCGACGGGCCATGACCAATCTGGACATGCAGGCATCAAGAGCTTGTCCAGAACGACGAGGTCATGCGTTCGGAGTGGTGTAACGCCCAGATGAATCAACATAGCTTTCATCAATTTTTCTACAGCCTGCTCAGCATGAAAACAATCTGCATCGAAATTGGGAGACTCTGTGGCGCGAAGCTCCCGCCCGGCAGTTGCGTAATCACCCTCCGCTTTTCCGATCCACTCTTTAACGGTGGCGTTCATAAAGGACCCTGCCATGGTCCAGAGCTTCGCGGATCAAGGGATCGCCCTCGGCGTAACGTCGCGCGGTATCGGCCGGGTTCCGCGCCAGGAGGTCAACCGGGAATTCCGGGGCTACACGATTCAGAATCTCCAGCGACTTGCGGAAAGCTTTCCCTTCGAACGGGAGAAGCACCAGAAGGTCGATATCGGAATCGGCGCGAGACTGGCCGTGGGCGTAAGACCCGAACAGAATGATTTTGTCCGGCTGAAATTCCCGGACGATGTGCTCTGTCAGCTTCGCGATGCTGTTTTCATCAACCATTTGCAATCGCCTCACAGCGGATAGGATACCAAAATACTTGATACCTTTGTGTGCAATTCAGAGCCAGGGATCGCATCGCGCGGCGCGAGTTGGGACTGTTCGGCTCATAGTCCGCGGGGAAAAGGTCTATGCCAAGAGTTATCTAGGACAGCCCCTAAAGTTTTTCGTCGTTGGATGCTACAATCTCGTTGAGCATGAACAACTTTTTGAAAATTGCTTCACTCGCGGCACTCGTGTTTTCAATCTCGGCGCCCTCGCTCGCGCAAAAGAACACACCCTCTCTTCCAACCGGAA
>JBOGJS010000027.1:0-1862 GCA_050745365.1 Terriglobia bacterium | reverse complement strand
AGGTATTACGGTTGATCCAAGAGGGCGAAATTGAGAAAGTTGGCTCCGAAAGGAGAAATAAGGTTGATGTGCGGATCATCGCGGCCACCCACCGCGATCTCCAGGCCATGATCGAAGATGGAGCGTTTCGAGAAGATCTCTATTACCGGCTTGCCGTAATTCCCTTAACGCTGCCTCCTCTTCGCGAACGGCCAGAGGACATTCCGGAGCTGGTACAGCATTTTTTCTGCCGAAGCAAAGAGAAAAATGGAAGGCCTGAACTCGTGATGTCTCCGGCCTTGCTCCCATACTTCAGCCAGTATCGCTGGGCAGGAAACGTGCGCGAACTCGAGAATGTGGTGGAGCGCATCGTGGTATTAGCGCGTGATGAGGAGGTCACACTTCAGGATTTGCCGACGTTCCTGCGGCGGGAGACAGGAAACATGGAGGCCCTCGAAATCGACCTGCCGCCGCAGGGTATTAGCTTGGAAGCGATTGAGAAGGAGCTGATCGTAAAGGCCCTGGAGAAATGTGGTTGGAACCAGACCCATGCCGCGCACTATTTGGATATCAGCCGCAAGACACTAATCTATAGGATGGAAAGGCACGGAATCCGCAAGCTGCAGGGCCTTCAGGCGTCTGATGAGTGAAGGAGCTGCGATCGGGCTTCGCCCGCATCGGCTTGAAGACCACATTGGCGTCAAGCAGGATCACGCGAGGTCCGCCGGCTCCGCCGGCGCCTTGTCCCGCCTAATCTCGAGATCGAGGCCGCCGAATGGCTTGGCGAGTGTGGCGAGTGCAGAGCCGAGCCTAATGCGGGTGGCAGGCCGCACGGCCCCATCGAGGATCGCGCGAATTTCCGCTTCCGTGCTCCGTCCGTGATGCTTTGCCCGGACGCGCAGTGCGCGGTGGGTCTCGGGGGCGATATTGCGTACGACAATTGCCGGCATAGAGACCTCCTTGGAATACATGCAGTTGATATCACAGTGGTGCATGTGATATCAACCCGGTGAAGACCCAAATTTTGGCAAGGAAGGATTCTTCCGACGGGCGCTAATCTGCAGGCGAACTCAGCGTGAGCGCCGGGTCGGCACTGCTCAAGCACATGCTGGCGCTGTGGGCCAAGCAAGTTTCCACTTGCTCGTGTGGGTCTGTGCGTAGGGACGTTAGCTTCAGCAGCGCCTTTGTCGCCAGAGCCTTGGCTAACGCCGTATTCAGCTCCGGGTCGCGTAAGCTTGTGCAAGAATAGATTCCGACAAACGAGACCACCTCCGCGGCGAACCCGTTCCCGCGGCGGGTGATCTTTGCAACAACGCCTGTGCCACCGATGGCGGTCCCCATGGCGGACGTTAGAGGCACGACGATGCGGCCACCCGCACTCAACCGCGTCAGCCAAAGTGGGTGCGGGTGCGTGACCCCGGCATTGATGAGCATCGCGTCGCATATGCCTGGATCGAACGTCGCTCCGTCACCCGTGTACACAGAAGCACTTGGATATGTGGCGAGATTTTCACGAGCCCGGCCCGCCAAAGTCGGGTCCACTTCACTCGCTGCCACCCTGCCGCGGGTACCGACGACTTCAGCCATGATGGCCGTATAATAACCAACCCCACAGCCGAGGTGGTAAACGGAGTCACCCGGCTTTAGCTCGAGCGCGTCGATCCATCGAGCCAGTGCGCTCGGCTGCCCGTTGTTCAGATGTCTCTCCGCGTCGAGCGCCACCAGGACGTTGTGGTAAACGTCACGGGCGTCTTCAGTCGTCAAGTAGCCGCCGCCTTTCAAGCCCATGAACGGCATTGAGGCCATTTCGGCCGACGCGACCTGCCAAGGGGCTGGACCCATAAACTTCTCGCGCGGTACGCGCGCAAAGGCTTGAATGAGGG
>JBOGJS010000026.1:0-6971 GCA_050745365.1 Terriglobia bacterium | reverse complement strand
AATGCAACTCGTCCTGGGTTATGTTGCGTGCCTGCTCGCCTTCGGCACCTACATCCTGCCCAAACTCAGATCAATGGACCGTTTCAGCGCGCAACGCGTGATTGCTACGATTCACAGCTTCCGCATTTTCGGCCTGGTCTTCATTCTTCCTGGGATCGTCGGACCCAATCTACCCGCTCGTTTCGCCGTGTTCGCCGCCTATGGCGACTTCGCCACCGGCTTGCTGGCGCTCCTGGCGCTACTCACTGCGAGGATACGTCCACTTTTCTGGCTCTTCGTCGTCGCCTTCAACGTTATGGGCGCGATCGACATCGTCGTCGATTACTACCACGCAGTCCGCTTTGGCCTTGCAGATGTGGCGGGCCAGCTGGGCGCCACATACCTGATCCCCGTCATCTACATCCCCGTGCTGGTGATCACGCACGCGATCGCATTCTATTGGCTGGTGCGTCCTCACTCCACCGCAACTTCAGCTAGCGCCGGAAACGCGCTCGCGTCTTAGATCGGATGAATCGTCGCAATCAACAACCCCTGCTGGAGAACCGTCATGACCGACACGAACACCAAAGTGCGCGAACACTATAGCGCCACGGGCCTCAGCGACCGGATCAAGTCCGCGCTCGCGACGGTCGCGCCTGAGAGTCAAACGCTGACCGTCGATCAGCTCGCTCCGCTCGACCAGTTCCATCTCCGCGGCATTCTCGCAACCTCCGAACTGGCCAACGCCGCCCGCATCGAGCCATCGACGCGCTTGCTGGACCTCGGCTGCGGCATCGGCGGCCCGGCGCGCTATCTCGCCTCCACCTTCGACTGTAAGGTGACGGGCGTCGACCTGAGTCCCGAATTCATCGATGTGGCCACTTACCTGACGGCGCGCTGCGGGCTGTCCGACCGCGTTGCGTTCCAGGCCGGCGATGCCCTGCATCTGCCTTTCAAGGACGAGGCCTTTGACACCGTGTTCCTGCAGCACGTGGCGATGAACATCGAGGACCGCTCCGCCCTCTATGCCGAGACGCAAAGGATCCTGGCGCCGGGCGGCCGGCTGGCCACCTACGACCTGGTGCTTCGCAATGGCGACGTCGTGTATCCCACCCCTTGGGCACGCGACGCCTCGACTAGCTTCCTGCTCAGCGAGGGCGATACGCGCACAGCGATTGAACAAGCCGGGTTCAAGGCGGTCCTCTGGCGCGACGACACCCAAGCCGCGCTCGACTGGTTCAAGGCTGTCATGAGCGCCCCGCGGCAGAGCGGACCAAACCTGGGGCTGGTCATGGGTCCAGACTTCCCGGCCATGACCGGCAATCTCGCTCGCAACCTCCGCGAGAACCGTCTGGGTGTGCTCTCCGCAGTCCTGACCCGCGACTGAAGTCTATCGCTGGCCGCATGCAACCACAAAATTTTGCGATTGTTGGTCGACCTCGGGAAATCCGGAAACCATGAAGCCGCAGGTCAATTAGTGAAAAATCTCGTAGCACTCATGACCAGATGCCCAGCTTTGTGGTCAGGCCCACCCATTCTCAACAGCACATGGTTTCGCGAGACGGTGATCACGCCCGGATAACGAGCTATTCGGAAGTTGGTCAGTGAGCGGTTGTCGGCTGCCTGCCGGTCACTTGACGGCATTACCCCTCGGTAACAGCGTACTGTTTGCCGATCGCTCTTGTATCGTCGGCGACTCGGAAGTTAAAGTCAGAGTGACTCGCTCGGAGCCAGCGGAAGTATTCCAAACTACCTCACGACCATCGGATAGTAGTTCCAATCAATTCCAGGCAGGCGGATGCCCAGCAGATCGTGGCCGGAATTGACCCGTGAGAGATCAAGCCGCGCCTTGAGAACTCTCACGCCGTTCGCTATCTCCGCAGTGCCTGTCGCGCCCGTCAGCAGCTTCACCACTCCTCAAAGGCCACGAGATCATCAATCCCAGTCCGTCGCCTTACATGGTTAAAAACCGAGAGGCTCCTTCAAATCCTCCATCCAGAATCGCAGGCGCGAATGCGTGGGGGCAGGCGTTTGGATACGATCCGTGGGGGAACCTGACGAGCGTCACGGTGACGCAGGGCAGCGCGCCGGCGTTGAGCGCCGGGGTGAATGCCAATAATCAGCTTGCGGGCGCGCCGTACAGCTACGATGCGGCGGCTTTGCGGGAATCGCTACGGCGGGTCGCGTTGCTCGCGTCGGAGCAGACGCACGCGGTTTCCCTTGCACTCAACTCAGACCTGCTTACGCTTACGACCTCGGGTGGCGATACGGGGGAGGCCTCGGAGTCGCTTGATGCGGCTTTCACCGGCTCTCCTTCGCGAATTGGCATCAACGCTTCGTTCCTGCTTGACATGCTTGGCGTTGTTAAGACGGGCGAAGTCGAGATTGCTTTTAAAGATGCCGAAAGCGCAGTGGAGATCCGCCCAACAGACCAGGCGACCTACCATTATCGCTGCGTGGTCATGCCAATGCGCCTTTAACGGCGTCCCGTCTCAGGACTTGAGTTTGAGTAAAAGTAATGAGGACCGCATAGAGTGCATTGGCTGTGGTAACACCATCGCTGTTAGAGGCCGTACCGATACGGGCCTGTGCGCTTAACTTTCTTCACCCTGGAAAGAACCCTGTGCAGCCGATCCGAAGCCTTCAGGTCACCTAATCGCTTCAGGCGCACTGCCTCCTCGCGAAGTACTTGTGGCTCGATTAGCCCGGGCTCCTCTTTTGCGACCCCCTCTATCTGGGCAAGGGAATGCCAACGCTCATCTTCCGCTTCGCTCCGCAGACGAGTGTAGAAGATGCGTAGGACATCTGGAAAGGATCGAGCCATGGCTTTCAAAGCGGCATTTGCGGGGGCTTGAACATACCAATCCTCGTCGGACTTCGACAGCTTCAACACAATGTCCAGTGGGACGCGATCGGGAGCGGAGTGCGCCAGGTCCATGCAAATGGAAGCAGCCGTGGAACGAACCGAGAAGTTATTGTGCTCCGCCAACTTGCTTAGCTGTGCGTGACCGATCAACCATGGCGCAACCCGAACAGCGCTTTCCAAAGTATGGAAAGCGCCCCAAAATCTGTCGTCATCATCCGGACAATCTTGATAAGAGAGGAGCGCAGCAATGGTTTGATTATGTCCGTCCGCGTCGGTCATGGCGATTACTTTCAGAGCTGCCTCGGCCGCAAGGTCCCAATCCGCTAGCCTTATGCCCTTTATAACCTCATCAACTTCCGGATCACCACTGAACCTGTATGGCGGCTTGCTGGTTAAGATTTGTCTTGATGTTGCTTGGCCTCGCGCTATGCCAAGAACGGCTTTTGCGACCTTGGAAAGCATCCCCTCAGATTGGGCCCTCTTCATACCTGACAGCGGCCGCTCCGGGGAGTTGATCGCCTGGAATTGTTGGAGGTCCCGGATGTCGGAAAACAGGCAGGGGCCGACTATAACGGGGAGGATCTTACACTGACCTTGACTGGCCTTCCGGAGCAACGCGGGGAGCTCCGTTGAGGTGATAAATTCGGAGGCCAGGAAATCCGCGCTGACTAGCAGGATCGCGACACACGCTCTGGCAAGGGCAGCGTCGATCTCCTTGGCCCAATCTTTGCCAGCGCGGATCCGCGTGTCAGCCCACAGGTCAATAGCAGTGATCCTCTCAACTGGTCGCAGCTGAATCTCCATCCGCCTGAGCCAACGCCCGTCAGTGTGGCTATAAATGATGACAACGCTCGTCATGGACTCAGTTCCTTCTGCTCCTTTATTCTTCCTGCCAACGGTAGCATTGATAACGATCCAATCATACGTCGGTGAGCTACCGCCTCTTCCTGCTTGCCCTTCTCATTGCGAAGACCGAGCGAAGCTCATCCTTGATATCTCGATGGACCCGGCACAGGGGGCATTTCTTAGTCCACTTTGATGATTGGGCTTTGTTCTTGTTGATGCGCGGTTGGAAGCGGTGAATCGCTAGACATTCTATGCTGGGAAGTGACCTCTTCCCCCTCAGAGCATATATATCTATTCGAGAAATCCCGTTGAACCAAAACTTGTCGAAATGTGAAGACGGCCGGCCCGCACCCCCCTTGGTCTTTCCTACGTAAACGCAATGTCTCCTGTTCCAAAAGACGTATACACATCGTTTGTAAGGGATGTGCCTGTCGTACCACTTATTGAACAGACGCCTCTTGCCTTGGCGTCCCCATCCTTTGACGTGCCAGCGCTTCCTTTTAGCCACAGATGCTGCAAACTCCGCTCTCGCGAGCTTCGGCGCAAGTGCGTCCGACGCCAGCTGCTGAAGGGATTCAATGGCACGATCAACCTTCTTGCGTCCGAACTTCGGCGGAGGCCCAAGGCGAGGTTCGCGAAGGACGTTCAGCAGCCAGTGGGCACGTTCTTGGAATAGTTCTTCTAAAGTGCGTTGGAATTGGGCTGCTCTAGCCATCTCTCCGCCTCAATCCGTTTCTGCTTCTGTGGCCAAAATCGCCATAAGTTTAGCAGCAAATCGCCCCAAGAAGCTAAAACTTGATACTGGGCTGGTTCAAGCCAAGCGTGGTCGCCCCACAAATTGTTTTCGCTTCACGAGCAAGCCAGAATCAGAAAGGGCAACTTCGATGATTCAAGAGCAGGCCAGGAGACGGAATACAAGGGGGGCACTGTGATTCCGGGCCGGTCAGCCGACGCGATTACTACCCAATGTGCTCCGCCGGCGAAATTCAATAGGCACATCTACATCAATTTGTTGATGCACGCGGGTGGCGCAGGGTCGAAAATGCTCGCTCACACCGGAGCGGGCAATGGAGAATTGGCGATCTCGACTCGATAGCCAAGGCTTCGGAGTTCACGGATCATTCTCGCAGCGCGCGCTTGTGTCGATTTTTTGCTGACCGCCGGGCCGCGTTCCTCGTAGCGGACTCCCTGGGGTAAGATTTTCCAGATCAAGCGGCAAAGTCTGTGGGCAATCACCCCGATGGTTTGATTATGACCCAGGCGCGGCACATAGCGGCGATAGAGAAGCTCGAAGATGCTTCCTTTGTGTTTCACCGCGGCGTTGGCGGCCTAATTGAGAATGCGCCGCATGTGACGGTTGCCCTTCGGGGAGCGGTGGCCGTGGCTCACGCCCGCGCTCTCGTTGTCGCCGGGCTGCTGCCAAACTGGCGCCGCTCAAAGGCGTACTCGCCGTCCACTTCGACGTCAGACACCACCACCGCCAGCATCCTTTTATGAACGTCAATTCCTGCTATTCTGTAAGGCATATGTTGCTCCTTCGGGCATGAGCGGAGAGCGTGCCTCCAGTGGCTTCAAGCAGGGTCACAGGCTATCGCCGCTCCCACCGAGGGAGACCACGACGCCCAATTATTCGCTCAACACGCACGCTCCGGATCAGACATACATACGGCCTCGACATCTCCAATGCGCCATCGACCTCGCCGCTCCGGGCCGCTACTATGCTAACTAACTCGGAAGGGCATTTTCATGAACTTTCGCGGGCCGAAGGCCCTAAATGACATACATGCCGCAGTTTGGCATGTGTGCGATCAAAACACTCGATCCATGGGGAGGATTGAGGCATCAGCCAGAGAATAAAATCGGAAGCTCGCGGGTGGCGCATCTTTGAAAGGGGCGGCGTGAGCAGGTAGATTCTCTCTTGAATTTCAAGAGGAATGTTTGCTCATGCTGCCGCGCCTGACGTCGAGGTTGAATTGGCCCGGGCCGGCAGACGAAAGACCTTCGACCCGTCGTAAGACTAATGATGTTTGAACATTCCGACGATCGCGTGCAAGTCTGCGGTGGTGGCGAAAAACCGTCCCATTTATCTCGTTTGTCTCAAAAGTCTCATTATGGTCTGATATCCTGAGAGCGGGGTTCGGCGAGCCGCAAGATTAGAGAGAGATTAGAAAAGGGCTGGGGCGTAATGGTGGAGTTGAAACTCCGCCCCCCTGTGATTGAGGAAGCACAATTCACGGAACGAAGCCTAGCAAGCCTTTAGAATCAACGTTTCTAATTTTCTGGAGCGGCCGCTCAGATCATAAATCGTCTCATTTGTCTCAAAAGTCTCAATAGGCGATGATCGCGGCTGGCGCATACATTGATTTTCATGGATGCGCCCAAGCCTCAGTTCAGGTAAACGCGGGTGGCGCATACATGCCGCAGTTTGGCATGTGTGCGATCAAAGCACTCGATCCATGGGGAGGATTGAGGCATCATCCAGAGAATAAAATCGGAAGCTCGACCACGGCCATTTTCTGGTGAATCCACCAGGCCCCGCTTGAGCGGATTGGCGTGCATGTATTGGAGCTTTTCCCGCTGCTTCTTTGGGCTCCAGACATTGAGATCGTAGAACCGGCGCTACCAGACGCGGTGCATCGAGGGACGATGAACGGAGGGCGGTAGGGTGAGCTTTTCCAGTGTCTTGGCGCACCACGCATGCGCGGCGTTTTTGCGGAGGTGAAAAAGAGCGAATTTTGCGGTCCTCTCCTTGAGGCTCTGCACGATGGTGGAAGGATGGGCAGGCTCGGACGGCCAGAGGAGCAAGGGGAAATGCTCGGGCATTAAAACCCATCCGAAGACGCGAAAATCTTGCTGCTGGCGAAGCTTGTCGAGGGTTCGCACAAAATCTAGCCGGAAGGGGTCAGAGTCAAACAGGCGAGCGCGATGGTAGGTGCTGGCGTTCAGAAAATGGGCGTGGTTTAATCCGTAATAGTGCCGCTGCCGAGGCATGGGGGTATTTTACAGCCTTGAATCGCACACATCGCAAGAGGCGCGATGTATGCGCCACCCGCGATGGTCGGAGTTTTTCAACTTCACCAATACCCCGCGCTTTGGTAACCCTGTGGCTGACATTCAGTCGTCCGCGGCAGGAGAGATTCTGAGCGCGGATACGCCTCGCGAGGTTCAGTTCGCGTTGAAGCTAGTCTTTTAGGACGAGCCCTCCATGCGCGGATACCGGACACTCGTGGATGGAAATGGCGGTCAGCCAATCTAGCAGGCTACCGGAAGATCCCGAAAG
>JBOGJS010000025.1:0-6994 GCA_050745365.1 Terriglobia bacterium | reverse complement strand
CGTCGTGGGGCGTCGATTACGTCAAAATCGACGGCACGACGAACAGCAACGTCCCTGACGTCAAGGCGTGGTCAAATGCAATACGGCAAAGCGGCCGGCCGATGGTCCTCGATGTCACACAGGGGAGCTTTACGCGGGCCATCGCCCCAACATTGGTGAAGTACGCGAATCAATGGGAATTCGCACCCGACATCGAATGCTATCGCTGCGAAAAGGGCGGTGGCAGCTACCCGCTGACCATCTGGAGAAATGTTCGGAAACGCTTCAACGATGTGGCCGAGTGGCAGCCTTACGCTGGTCCGGGAGGGTTCAACGACTATGACTCCATCGAGGTAGGGAACGGCAAGAACGACGGGCTTACTCCAACCGAGCGTCAGACTCAGATCAGCCTGTGGGCGCTTGGAGCTGCGCCCCTGATTCTCGGCATCGATCTCACTCACCTCAACCAACTGGATCTCGAATACCTTGAAAACACCGCAGTGCTCGCTGTTGACCAGGATTCGATTGCTGCTAAAAGGGTTCTCAATGCCGGCGATCGGCAGGTGTTCGCCAAGCGGGAACCGAACGGAGATGCCATCGTCGGGTTGTTCAACATCGGTGGGAACGCGGAGAAGGTCTCCGTGAAAGCATCTGCTGTGGGCCTTCCCGAGAGTGGACGCGGCTATACCGCAAAGAATCTGTGGACCGGCAAGATGCAGAAAATCGGCAGCACCCTCAGTGCTATTGTCCCGTCGCATGGGGTCGTCCTATACCGCGTCAGGGTCAATGAATAAGTGGGGTTTCTCAACAGTCTGGAAAATTCGATTTGACGCGCAAATTATGAGGTTCGCGCGCTTGGAATTCATTCCGGCAAGCCTCTGTATTCGAAAGGAGCTCTGAAAGTGGGGAACCGAGTTGAAAGGAAAGTTGCTGTTGTGACGGGAGCCGGATCCGGCATGGGACGCGCCGGTGCCGTATTGCTTGCCGCGGAAGGAGCCAAGGTTGTGGTTGCCGACATCCAGGAGGCGGCAGGGCGCCGGGTGGCCGAATCCATCGTGAATGCGGGTGGCGAGGCCGCCTCGGTGCCCGTTGATGTTCGAAGCGTGGAGAGCGTGAAGGATCTGGTCCGGAAGACGCTCGAGCGCTATGGGCGCATCGATGTGCTCTATCACAATGCGGTCGATGTGCATCTCGTGAACGAGCAGGATCGCCGGTTGACGGAGCTGCCGGAGGAGATATGGGATCGGATTGTGGGGTTGGTCTTGACGGGCACCTATCGCTGCTGTAAATACGTCGGACAGCAAATGATCCGGCAAGGATCTGGCTCCATCATCCTGACCGCGACGACCGACGCTCTGATCGGCTGCGCAGGCCTCGACGCCTACACGGCCGCGAAAGGCGGCGTTGTCTCTCTGACCCGTTCGTTCGCAGCCGGCATCGGCAAGGAAGGCATCCGTGTGAATGCAATCTGCCCCAGCTTCGTCACCACGGAGCCACAACTCCGGTGGCTCGAGAAACCGGGAGCTCAGGAAGTGATCGCATCTTTGCACCTTCTTCCCATCGCCACGCCCGAACAGATTGCTCCGCTTGTCATCTATCTCGCGAGCGACGAATCAGCGGTGGTAACCGGCGGGATTTTCCCGATCGACAGCGGCTACATGGCCTTCAAGGCGGACCTTGACGTGATGGGGACAATCAACACTCGGTAGGAAGGAAGGCTATTGATGCAGGCCCCTGGGGTCTTCAAAACGAAGTGGTTCTGGTACTCCATTCTCTGTGTCGTTTGCTGGGGCTTATGGACGATCTTCGCGAAGCTCGGGTCAGAGGAGATCCCGGCAGTCACCATGCAATTTTTGTTTCCATTTGGGTGTCTGCCGGTAGCGATTGTGCTGCTCTGGTCGCGGCGATTTAGGTTGGAGATGAGTGGGAAGGGAATTTTTTACGGAGTCGGAAATGGAGTTCTGGCCGGCATCGGAGGGTTAGCTCTCTTCGCCGCCTACCGGACGGGAGGGAGTACGGCCGTGATTACGGCTGCGACGGCCCTCTACCCGCTCGTCACGGTTTTCTTCGCAATCGCGTTGCTTCGCGAGAGGCTGACGAAGCTTCACATCGTAGGTTTGGTTTTCGCGGCTGCTGCATTCGTCCTTTTTTCGTTGTAGGAGGTAGGATTGCATTTACCGCCCTGGTCCTGGCTTGCCGTCATCGTGCTCATCACGTGGGGAATTGTTGGACTTTTCCAGAAGCTTTCCACGAATTATCTTTCCGCGGAGACGGCGTTCGCGTGGGTTGTGGTGGGCTTTTTCGCTCTTGACCCTTGGCTCGTTTCTAAGACACCGATCCTGCACTATTCGGAGAAGAGCCTCACTTGGGCCTTACTGAGCGCGTTCTTCAATGGCCTTGGAGCCTGGGCCATCCTCGCGGCAATGAAAAGCGGAGGAAAAGCCGCAATCGTAGTTCCTCTGACGGCCTTGTACCCGGTCGTCACGGCCTTCTTTGCTGTCATCGTGCTGAACGAAGCAATCACAAGGACCCAGGCTGGCGGCATTCTCTGTGGCCTCATCGCCGGGGGGCTGCTTTCGACTTAGATCACCAGCATTGGTCATGCAGAGCGCCCACAGCCTTCGGCTGCCAATCTGGGGTATGACAAAGCGTCGCGCGGAGACGCGGTAAATTTCGATCGGGCCCCCTCATCCGGGTCGCGGAGTTTACCGTGAGCCCCTTCGCTCCGCTCAGGGCGATTCGAAGAGGAGCGAATCGGCTCCCCACCTTCTCCCCTGGGGAGAAGGTGCCCTACCCTTCGGCCTCGCTCAGGGTAAACTCCGGAGGGCGGGTGAGGGGTCGTTTTTCTCACGCTGAGCAGGCGGCATGTCATCGAGAGCGCAGCGAAGGATCTGCGTATTATCATGCCGCTCGACCGGAGGCCAGGGTTGGTGAGTCGGATTCAAACCCAAAGCATTAACCGCCGTGAATTTCTTGCCGGAGCTTTTGCGATGATTCCAAGTAGGCGAGCTGCCCCATACCGGATCATAGATTCTCAGGTTCACGTCTGGGTAAACGATCCGCAATACCCGTGGGCTAAAGAAACGAGACATCCGCCACGCCGCAACGCGACCCCGACCGAGCTGCTGCCGCTGATGAAGGCCAACGATGTCCAGCGGACGGTGCTGGTTCAATATATTGGATACCGCTGGGATAATCGCTACACCCTTTACTGCATGAAGACGCACCGGCCCTGCTTCATGGGAGTTTGCCGCGTAAATCCAGTTGACCCGTCGGCCCCGGACCAGCTTTCAAAGCTCACGGCGAAAGGGTTCCACGGGGTTCGCATCAGCCCTTCAGGTGATGCCGAGGGTGACTGGATTCGGGGACCGCTGATGCCGCCCCTATGGAAGCGTGCGGAGTCACTCAAAGTGCCGATGCAGGTCTACGCGCCCATCACCCGAATGCCCGATCTCACACCGCTGATTGATCTCTGCCCAGGCTTGAATGTAGTGATCGATCATATGGCTGATTGTCCAATTGACCAGCCGGATCAGCTCAGGAAACTGATTGCCCTGGCGAGGTATCCGAAGGTTTTTGTGAAGATTTCTCACACATGGTCAATTTCCCATCAGGCCTATCCGTGGCTCGACGCTCAGCAGTACGTGAAGCGGCTTTATGATGTTTACGGACCGGAGCGGCTGATGTGGGCCTCGGACTGGCCTGTTTGCCTCAAGTGGACCACCTACCACCGGACCTTGGAGGTGGTGCAGGAGAAAATGACGTTTCTGAATGACGAAGACAAGAGCTGGATCCTTTCAAAAACGATCGAGCGAGTGTGGCCGTTCCGGTGGAAGTCTAACGGGGCTCGTCGCCAAGGGCGCTTCTCTGCGCGAGGGGATTAGATGCAATGGAGCCGATTGGCGAGCCCCAATTGAGCCTGCCTTAAACAGGGCTGCCTCATCCGATGGAGTTGCCGCGGCTCTTGCAGAGAGTGCGGAACTGCGCTGGCTTTTATTGGAAATTAGCTGTTGCGTGGCCTATAAACTTCAGGTGACAATAAAAAAGGGGCGTAGCCTGAAAGTCTGTCCACTGTCGGAAGGCTGCGAAAGTTCGAAAACCCTAAGGACCCAACCTTGCGGCTGTCAAAACATCCGCCTCTTCCTTCTTTCGACGACCCGGGAAAGAGAGTTATAAGCGAACCCTCAATAATTTCGAGCGAGGCTACCCTGCGGGACGATCACTTTCATGATTATTGCGGAGTTTTTGCCGTCTACGGCCATCCGGAAGCCGCAAGGCTCGCCCATTTGGGTCTTTACGCTTTGCAGCATCGTGGGCAGGAAAGCGCCGGCATTGCGGTCTCCGATGGCCTCCGGATGGTTTGCCACAAGGGCATGGGACACGTCAATGAAGTCTTTAATGCCGGCATCCTCAAGAATCTAGCCGGGCATCTCGCCATCGGGCATACACGCTATTCGACATCCGGTGAGACGGATCTGAGGAATGCTCAGCCTCTGACGGTAAGCTGCCAAAAGGGCGAAGTGGCCCTCGCTCATAACGGCAACCTCATTAATGCTTCAACGATTCGCAAAGACCTTGAGAGTCGCGGCGATATCTTCCAGACCACCAGCGATACGGAAGTGATTCTGCATTTCTTTGCGCGCTCTAAGCAGGCAGGCGTCCCGGAATCGCTCGCCGATGCTCTCGACCGAGTGGAGGGCGCCTATTCGCTGGTGGCACTCTTTAAGGATTGCATATACGGCGTTCGCGACCCGCGTGGGTTTCGTCCCCTCGCGATCGGGCGGTTGGGAGATGGGTACGTTCTGGCCTCAGAAACCTGCGCCTTCGATCTCATCAATGCCACCTACGTGCGTGACGTTGAGCCGGGTGAGATGGTCATGATCGACCGGCGCGGCGTAACCTCCTTGCGTTTTGCACCTCCCGCCCGGATATCCCAGTGCATTTTCGAGCACGTCTATTTCTCGCGGCCAGACAGCCTGGTGTTCGGCCGCTCCGTGCAAAACAGTCGTGAGAAGTTGGGCCGGCTACTGGCGCGCGAACATCCTGTGGAAGCCGATTGTGTGGTCCCTGTACCGGATTCGGGCGTGCCCGCGGCCATTGGTTTTGCGGAGGAATCTGGCATCCCCTTGAAGATGGGGCTCATCCGCAATCACTACGTGGGTCGGACGTTCATCGAACCTACCCAGGCCAATCGTGACATGAGCGTGAAGCTGAAGTTGAATCCGGTGAGGAGTCTACTTGAAGGAATGCGCGTGGTGTTGGTGGACGATTCGATTGTTCGGGGTACGACCAGCCGCAAGATCGTCCGCCTGGTCCGCGATGCGGGAGCGAAAGAAGTTCATCTGCGCATTAGTTGTCCACCGACCGTTTCGCCGTGCTTTTACGGTATTGACACGCCAACTCGCAAAGAGCTGATCGCCGCCACGCACAGCCTGGAGGAAATCCGGCAGTACACCGAGGCAGATAGCTTGGGCTATCTTTCTCTGGAAGCTTTACGGCAAGCTGCGGGTGATCCGGGTGGTCACGACTGCCTGGCGTGTTACACCGCAAATTATCCCACCACGATTCAGGAGCCCTTAATCGCCCTCCGTAGCCGGGATTAAAATACCCTATGGAACCCACTGACACGCAGGATGCATACCAAAGCGCGCCTTCCCCATCTGTTGCTCCTCCAGAGCCGCGACAGAAGAGCGGGACGGGCCTCTGGGAGACGGTTCGCACTCTGCTCATCATTTTGATCGGCGTCTTTTGCATTCGCACCTTTATCGGAGAAGCTACCGTCATCCCGACCGGGTCGATGGAGAATACGATCCTTATCGGCGATCACGTTTTCCTGAACAAGCTGCCTTACGGGCCGACCCTCCCGTATACTTCCTGGCGCCTCCCTCGACTCAAAGCGATTCATCGCGGCGATATCATCGCCTTCCGCTATCCCCTTAATCCTTCGGTGATGTACGTGAAAAGGGTGATTGGCGTGGGCGGCGATGTGATCCGCATCGTCAACAAACAGGTTTACCTCAACGGCCGGCGATTGCATGAGCCCTATGTTGTGCACGAATATCCCGGCATTTTCCCTTTGCGCGATAACTTTCCTCCTCCCCTGAGCGAGATCAGCACGCTGCCCGAAACCTGGGGCGTGGCTCCGTCGTGGGCCCGCGGGATGCCCCGCTACATCCGTCCCGACGGCCTCCACGTCCCCAAGGGTTATCTCTTTGTGATGGGCGACAACCGCGACAACTCCTCCGATAGCAGGTTCTGGGGTTTCGTTCCTCTCAAGAACGTTGTGGGCGAGCCCCTGTTCGTCTACTGGTCCTACAAGGCTCCTACGCGTGACTGGCTGAATGATACCCTGGAGGGGCGGCTGCGTTTCGATGGCTCCATCCTTGTCAACTTCGTTCAGAAAACCCGCTGGGACCGCATCGGGAAACTCTTCGAAAATCCTTACTGATGCGCTATAAAGATGCGGGCGTCGATTTCGATGCGGCCCGCCGTGCAAAATCCAACATCAGAAAGCTGGCTCGTCGAACCTCCACGGCTAACGTCGTCGGCGGAGTCGGAGCGTTTGGCGGTTTTTATGCGCTCAAGAGTCTGCCGCGCGACGCCGTCCTCGTGGCGAGCATGGACGGCGTGGGCACGAAGCTCAAGATCGCCTTTGCCATGAATCGCCATTCGACTGTGGGCAGCGATCTGGTGAGCCATTGTGTGAATGACATTGCCGTGCACGGCGCAGCTCCGCTGTTTTTTCTGGATTATCTCGCTACGGGCAAGTTGCAGCCGGACGTGACGGCGGAAATCGTCAGTGGCATCGCTCGCGCCTGCCGCGCGACGGGATGCGCCCTGCTAGGCGGAGAAACCGCCGAGATGCCGGGCTTCTATCCCCCTAAAGAATATGATTTAGCCGGATGCATCGTGGGTTGGGTCCGCCGGAGCAGAATTGTGGATGGCAGCCGGATCCGCCCTGGCGATTGGGTTCTAGGTCTGCCTTCGCTCGGCCTGCACACGAACGGATATTCAC
>JBOGJS010000024.1:0-2711 GCA_050745365.1 Terriglobia bacterium | reverse complement strand
AGATGAGTCAACGCTATGCTAATGGAAAGCGCCGAAGGCCCTGCCCAATCCCTAATGATAGCCCGCCCAATCCCTAATGATGTACCCGCCCAATCCCTAATGATAGCCGCCCAATCCCTAATGATCGGCGGCCAAAAATGCCGGATTCCTGCGGCTTTCCGAGGTCCGAATCTAAGAATTTAAGATCTAGAAATTAAGAAAAGAGGGGCGGGCTGTGGATAACTCGGGCGCGTCGGAGCGCGTTGACCCGCCACCGGCAGGGGAAAACGGACAGCCCTGACGGGCTGGAGTTTTCATTCGAGTGTGTCTCGCCCCACCCTGCCAAGATCGTATCTCCGCGTCCTCGCCTGTCAAAAGGCTGGTCCTCGCCATGCTCGCCCTGCGGGCTGCGCGTGGCTCCGGTCCCGGCTTCGCCGCTTTTGACAGGCTGCGGGCGCTCCGATCATCCAGCGTTGCAGGGACGGGACGAGGAACGGGCTTGCCGGTCCGAACAAAGAACGAGGGGTTAGAGGGGGTAGCAAGAAGGCCAGCAGCTGACCGACGCTCGTGAGCGCAATGCAGGGCAAAGGCGGGCGACTGATCTGTCGCGTAATGAGTTTTCTGCAAAATCGACGACAGGGAGAGCCCACCCGGTTTCCCAAAAATCTTCTGTGTTGATTGCCTCAAGTCGGCTTTTCGACCTACTTGGTGCAGCATTCATCGCGGCCCTCGCGAGAAAGGACGGCGAGATTGCCGCCTTGCGCGGCATGAACCAAATCGTAGATAAAGGGGAGCAATTCAGAAAACTACTGCAATGCATAATCCCGACGCCGCCATCGGTATCATATATGTGCTGACTAACGATAAGAAGACGTGGGCGAAGATCGGACGCACCTCAGCCGGAACTGCGCTCGGACGGGCGAGTGACTATGGTCGAGTCCACGGCCACAAATGGACCGTGTTCGCACAATTGACTACACTGCGGGTAGAAGAGGTTGAAGCCAACATCCATGATGCACTAGCTACCAAGCGGGTGCGCACCGATACCAACGCGCGCGAGATATTCAACATCAAACCCGCCCAGGCGGTAGAGATAGCACGCAGCATGATCGTGCCGCCGAACGGTTCGCCCGAGCAGCAGAAGGTCGCGATTTCGACTCACGCTGCGAAAGTGAGGAGGCGGCTGCACGCTCAGGCGTCGTTCCTGATGGATCGCGCAGACCGCAGCCGCAGCAATTTTAGTTTGAGTGGCCCCGATGCCATCCGAATTTATGTCGCGCCGCAGCTGCTCTCGCTCGATGCATGGGAAAAGGGCATTACCACCGAGGCAATGCTGGCTCAGTATCGAGCTACGCTGGAGCGGCGCGAAGCCGAGATTGCCCGGCTGGAGCAGTTGGGCGAAGACTACGAACGGCAGTTACACGCCGCATATATCGCTGCAAGGAAAGCACAAAGCTGGTGGTCGATGCTGAAAAACGAGCCGTTGAAACACCATGAACAGATTGGTCCGAGGCCGAACATCAAAATTGATGACACCAGCTTTCCGGGTATTCCTCGTTACGCACGGATACTTATCGACTACGAGCGTCAGGGGGAGCGACAGCGTGCGGAACGGGCCCGGTTACTGGCGGAAGATGCAGCCAAACCCAAGCATCGCTGGTGGCGGTGAGAGGGATGCGCCGTCCTCCGGAGCTGCCGGAAGTCTTCTTTTGAACGGCGTACGACGCCTCACCGCTCGCCAGAGATGGTCAGGCTCGACATGACGCGACGGGTTGTTTCACTGATACGCTCTTCGTAGTCGTACTTTTGCTGGCCTAGCCTCGGCTCTCTTCCATTCATGTAAAGTTGCCATACAGCTTCAAGCATATCGTGCAGCTCGTACAGAATTTTCTCCACATCTGTGATAAGACTCTTGCTTAACAACACACTGATATCCACGGCAATATCGTTGTGGGCGAACATTTTGTGACGGATGGGCTGATATATCTCCCCATATTTTTCTATTGTCGGATTGAGTTCATCGCGGAGCCCCTCAAGGTCGGCTGTCCTCGGCTCCCATACGTCACGCAAATAGTCAGGCAACCAACTCACGTCGCCTCCGCGCGCAGCCTCACGCTTTCGCCGTTCCAGTGATGCTCTTGAAAAGTACTCAGGATGGGCAGCCATCTCTGCCAACAGCTTCTGGATGGAGTGCGAACGCTGATCCTTATCGAACACCCGACCTATCGTGATGATGAAAGTTGTTTGTAACGCATGCGTGGAGATGTTCCAGAATGTAGGGTTCCGATTCATCTCAGTCAGCGCAGCTTTGTTCCCAGATACATAGTTGTGCACGTGCTTCCACGTGTAGAAGCTCTGGATAGTATTCGTGACTTCGTTGCACAAAACCTCATGCTGGTGCCACCACGTGCTTTCCGTCATGCCATCGCTCTCCTAGCAGCCGGACTAGATGGAATTGCTCTCAATATGTGGTATTTCACTTCCTTGCGACGAATTGGGGTGGAAGTCGCATAACCTCCATTACGGAAAATCTCGACAAATCTTCGTAAAATATCTATCGGTCCCATGAAATACAGATCGGCGGCCGAGGCGATTTGGCCTTGCGGCGGAGACCTGCGGCCCGGTGGCGAGGACTTGCAAGGCCGGATGATTACTCAGCGCGCGCCGACACCAGATATAGGCGGCGCGTGGCGTCAATCCCGCCCGTAGCCGCGCGGCGGCTCGATCGCGGC
>JBOGJS010000023.1:0-7803 GCA_050745365.1 Terriglobia bacterium | reverse complement strand
CGCTGGTTGATCTCGGGGGGCAAATCAGAAAACCGGGAAATGGAAGCGTCTGCATCCTCAGCGGCACACTCTGCATCATATTCGGTAGAGAGATGTCGGCGGGCGAGCCATCACTTTCAATCGTAGGGCACCAATTTCGGTATCCGCATCTTGCATAGCTACGGCACAGCGCCCAGCCTTCACCCCCCATCTCCTTCAGGGGGAGCCGGAATGGGAGCAACTTTGCTGGTTTTATCCGGATAATTTCTTACGCACTCGTTTCGCGTAAATTTCGCATAAGGAGTCGAAGAGATGCTTAACGGCCGCCACGGTGCGTCGCGTCACCGCATTAATTTCTCCAAAATTCCCACTGCCATTTCCATACCTAACTTGATCGAAGTGCAGCGGAAATCTTACGACCGCTTTCTGCAAATGAACCTCCTGCCTTCCGAGCGGGAGGACACGGGGTTGCAGGCAGTTTTTAATTCCGTGTTCCCCATCACGGATTTCCGGGGCATCTCCCAATTGGATTTCGTGGACTACTCGATCGGGAATTGGGAGTGCAAGTGCGGCAGCCTGCGCGGTCTCCATCATCTGCGCAGCACCTGTAAGAATTGCGGCAATACCGTCATCACCGATCCCTTCAAAACCGGCGAGGTCCTCTGCACACGCTGCGGCGCCTTTAACGAGAATATTGTCACCTTCTGCAACAAGTGTGGAGATCCCGTAGCCCTGCAGTTGAAATACGACGTCACGGAGTGCCAGGAGCGCGGCATGACTTTTGCCGCACCCCTCAAAGTGACCATCCGGCTTACGCTCTATGACAAAGACAGCGAGACAGGCCAAAAAAGCATTCGCGACATCAAGGAACAGGAGGTTTACTTTGGCGAGATACCCTTGATGACGGAAAACGGGACCTTCGTCATCAACGGAACCGAGAGAGTGATTGTGAGCCAGCTCCATCGCTCGCCGGGGGTATTTTTCGAATCGACCCCGCAGAAGACTTACTTCCTGGGGAAGATTATTCCCTATCGCGGCTCGTGGGTGGAATTCGAGTACGACCATAAGAATGTTCTCTACGTGCGCATCGATCGCAAGCGCAAATTCCTGGCCACCATCTTTCTGCGTGCTCTCAGCCTCAAGAGCAACTCTGAAGTTCTGAAAGCTTTTTATCAGGTGGATCGCGTCGAGATCAAGGACGGCAAACTTTATCTGCCTGTCTCTGAAACATTGCTGGGCATGAAGCTTTCAAAGAGCATCGAACACGCGCGCGGCGGCGCCATCGTTCCGGCCGGCCGGAAAATCACCGCCGCCGTGTTCAAAGAGATTCAGAAGGCGCGAATTGCGCAGGTGGAAGTGTCGCCGGAGGACCTGGAAGGCGCCTACGCCGCTGTGGATGTGGTTGAAGTTACAACCGGTGAAGTGTTGGTGGAAGCGAACAACGAGTTGACGCCGGGTTTGCTGAACGCGGTGACGGAGTCCAGGATTCCGGAGATTGAGATCTTCTTCCCGGAACGGGATGACACGGGAGCGGTGATCAGCCAGACGTTGAAGCGAGACACACTGAAGACGCCCCAGGAAGCGCTGATCGAGCTCTATCGTAAGATGCGTCCCGGGGATCCGCCGACGCTGGAGACAGCGACGGCGTTATTCACCGGCATGTTTTTTGATCCGCGCAAGTACGACTTTTCACGAGTCGGCCGGCTGAAGTTCAACATTAAGCTGGGCTATTACACGCGGCTCAAGGCCCGACTTGACAGCAAGGCCACGTCCTGCGAGCTCGAGGATTCCCGCAACCTGCCGTCTTCAAACTTTTACGTGGTGATGGACCGGGAAAAGATGTTCGTGGGGCAGCGACAGGGAACAACTTGTTCGGAAGTTGTGCGCGGCTGCGAAGGGACGCTGGCCACAGAACACTCTGAAGGCTCACCCATCCAGTTACCTCTGGACAAGCGCACTCTGGAGCCGGAAGATTTCTATGCCTGCATCCGGTACCTCTTGAAACTGCGAAAGAACCCCGGCGGCAGCTACTCGGTGGACGACATCGACCATCTAGGCAACCGCCGTGTCCGCGCGGTGGGCGAGCTGCTTGAAAATCAGTTCCGCATCGGCTTGGTGCGCATGGAGCGGGCGATCAAGTAAAAGATGTCCGTGTATCAGGAGATGTCCACGGCCATGCCGCACGATCTGATCAACGCCAAACCGGTGATGGCGGCGATCCGCGAATTTTTTGGGTCCTCGCAGCTCTCCCAGTTCATGGACCAGACAAATCCGCTTTCCGAGATCACACATAAGCGGCGGCTTTCAGCGCTGGGTCCGGGCGGGCTCTCCCGCGAGCGCGCCGGGTTTGAGGTTCGTGACGTTCATCCCACCCACTACGGCCGCCTCTGCCCTATTGAGACTCCGGAAGGTCCCAACATCGGCCTGATTTCGTCCCTTTCCTGCTATGCGCGCATCAATGAATTCGGATTCATTGAAAGCCCTTATCGCAAGGTCCGTCACGGCGCCATTGTGGACTATGTGACGATCACTCACGGGGGAGATGGTGCCTGGCGAGCCGGCGAACACGTGGAACTCAGGGAGGCTGAAAAAACGAACAGCGAGTTGCGCGAGAAGCGCCGCAAGCTCGTGGAATACGAACCCTACTCCTTCTATCTTTCCGCGTGGGAAGAAGACCAGCATATCATCGCGCAGGCGAACGTGCCGGTGGATGAGAAGGGACGCATCGTCGGCGAGCTCACCAACGCGCGGCAAGCCGGCAACTTTGTCCTGGTGCGCCGCGAGAACGTTGATTACATTGACGTCAGTCCCAAGCAACTGGTCAGCGTTGCGGCTTCGCTAATTCCCTTCCTCGAGAATGACGACGCCAACCGCGCTTTGATGGGGTCCAACATGCAGCGCCAGTCCGTCCCACTGCTGCGCGCGCAGGCGCCGCTCGTTGGGACCGGCATGGAAGAAGTCACGGCGCGCGATTCGGGGGCGGTAGTCCTTTGCAAGCGAGATGGCGTTGTGGACAGCGTGGATAGCGAGCGGATTATTGTGCGCGTCGAGGGCAACGGCCATAGCGGCCATCTGTCCCGTGAGGTCGGCGCGGACATCTATCAGCTCATCAAGTTCCGGCGTTCCAACCAAAACACTTGCATCAATCAGCAGCCGGTGGTCCGCCAGGGCCAGCGCGTCAAGTCCGGCGAAGTTCTTGCCGACGGACCCTGCACCGAGGGAGGCGAGCTGGCGCTCGGGCGCAACGTTCTGGTTGCCTTCATGCCATGGCGCGGCTACAACTACGAAGATGCGATCCTGGTGAGCGAGAGGCTGGTCAAGGAGGATTCTTACACCTCGATTCACATCGAAGAGTTTGAGATTGAGGCGCGGGATACGAAGCTCGGTCCTGAAGAAGTGACGCGCGATATTCCTAACGTCGCCGAATCCCTTCTGAAAGATCTGGACGAGAGCGGCGTGATTCGCACGGGCGCCTACGTCAGGCCAGGTGACATCCTGGTGGGCAAGGTGACGCCCAAGGGCGAGACCCAACTGACGCCTGAAGAAAAGCTGCTGCGGGCAATTTTCGGAGAAAAAGCCGGAGAGGTCCGGGACGCTTCCCTGGCGTGCCCGCCAGGCATCGAGGGCATCATTGTTGACGTGAAGATCTTCTCTCGCAAGGGCGCCGAGAAGGACGAGCGGGCCCGGGCGATCGAGACGGGAGAGATGGAGCGCCTCGAGAAGAACCTGAGTGACGAAATCCGCATCTTGAATACGGAGCGCGCGGAGCGGCTGGCGGCGCTGCTCGGCGGCGAGAAGTTGCTGGCGGATTTGCACGACGAGAAGACCAACAAGCGCCTGCTTTCGAAGGGCATGGAGCTCGACCGTGAAGCGCTGGCGCACCTCTCTGCGCGAAACCTTAAGCGCATTAAGAGTGCCCGGAAGGATCCAACCCTCTTCGAGCGGATGGACGAAATCGAGGAGATGACCTCCCGCCAAGTTGATATCCTTCGCAAGATTACGGACGAGAAAATTGCCAAGTTGAAGAAGGGCGATGAGTTGCCACCTGGCGTCATCAAGCTGGTGAAGGTTTATATCGCGATGAAGCGGAAACTCTCCGTGGGCGATAAGATGGCTGGCCGTCACGGCAACAAAGGCGTGATCGCGCGCATTCTCCCCGAGGAGGATATGCCCTACCTTCCGGACGGAACGCCGGTGGAGGTGGTGTTGAACCCGCTCGGTGTTCCTTCCCGGATGAACGTGGGACAAATCCTGGAAACGCACCTGGGGTGGGCTGCCAAGGAGCTGGGAACGAAAATTAACGGGCTTCTGGAGCAGGAGAACCGGGCGGAGCTGGTCCGCAAGGAGCTGAAAGGCGTCCTGCGCAGCGCCGTGGCCTCGTCTCAACTGAATGATATGCGCGACGAGGATCTGCTGGAGTTCGCCCGCAGTTATCAAGGCGGTGTTCCCTTCGCCACGCCGGTTTTCGACGGCGCAAGCGAAAAGCAGATTAAGGAGTATCTCCAAAAAGCCGGCCTGCCGACCTCGGGAAAGATTACTCTCTACGACGGGATGACCGGCGAGAAATTCGATCAGCCGGTTACCGTAGGTTACATTTACATGCTCAAGCTCTCCCACCTGGTCGACGACAAGATTCACGCACGCTCCATCGGACCGTACTCACTCATCACGCAGCAGCCCCTGGGTGGCAAAGCCCAATTCGGCGGCCAGCGGTTTGGAGAAATGGAAGTGTGGGCGCTCGAAGCTTACGGAGCAGCTCACATTCTCCAGGAGCTTCTCACGGCCAAATCGGATGACGTTTACGGTCGCGCAAAGATTTACGAGGCCATTGTCAAGGGAGAGGCCGCTATCGAGCCTGGAGTGCCGGAGTCCTTTAACGTCCTCGTGCGCGAGCTTCAAAGCCTGGGCTTGGACGTGGAGTTGGTCAAGCAATCCCGCGAGCAGCGGGTGCTTGCGACGACGGCGAAATGAGGTTCACGAAGAACGAATCGTGAAAGATGTTCTGAAACTTTTTAGTCCCTGCAAGGAGGCGCAAATTGTTTCGAAGCAGCCCTTATGACCGAGTGAGCTTAATCGGTGAATTTGACATGATCCGGCTGAGCCTCGCTTCGCCGGAAAAGATACGCTCGTGGTCTCACGGAGAAGTGACCAAGCCGGAAACGATTAACTACCGCACGTTCAAGCCGGAGCGGGATGGCCTTTTCTGCGCACGCATATTCGGGCCCGTGACGGATTGGGAATGTTTGTGCGGCAAGTACAAGCGGATGAAGCATCGCGGCGTGATTTGCGACAAGTGTGGTGTGGAAGTCACGCTTTCCAAGGTGCGCCGCGAGCGCTTGGGCCACATCGAGCTTGCATCGCCTTGCTCGCATGTGTGGTTCTTCAAGGGGCTCCCCAGCCGGATCGGTCACCTTCTGGACATTTCGCTTCGCGACCTGGAGCGCATTCTCTATTTCGAAAGTTATGTTGTCATCGCTCCCGGTGAAGCTCCGCTCAAAGAGCGGGAGGTCCTCACCGAAGACCGCTATCGCCAACTCCAGCAGGAATACCCTGGCAAGTTCCGGGCCGGCATGGGTGCAGAGGCGATCAAGGAGCTTCTGAAACACACCGATGTGGAGACGCTTGCGCAAGAGATGCGTGAGAAGATGAAGACGGATCCTTCTCAGCAGAAGCGGCTGAAGTATGCCAAGCGGCTGAAGGTGATCGAAGCATTTCGTAAATCGGGTAACAAGCCGGAGTGGATGATCATGGAGGTCCTCCCCGTCATTCCTCCGGAGCTTCGCCCGCTGGTTCCGCTCGATGGCGGGCGTTTTGCGACGTCCGACTTGAACGACCTCTACCGTCGCGTCATCAACCGTAACAACCGCCTGAAGAAGCTGATGGAGCTGCGAGCTCCGGACGTGATCATCCGCAACGAAAAAAGGATGCTCCAGGAAGCTGTCGACGCGCTGTTCGATAACGGACGCCGCGGGCGCGTCCTGCGCGGCACCAATAATCGCCCGCTGAAATCGCTTTCCGACACGCTCAAAGGCAAACAGGGCCGCTTCCGCCAGAACCTGCTGGGTAAGCGGGTAGATTATTCCGGGCGCTCCGTGATTGTGGTGGGGCCGGAGCTGAAGCTTCATCAGTGTGGCTTGCCCAAGAAGATGGCGCTTGAGCTCTTCAAGCCCTTCATTTATCACCGCCTGGAGCAGAGCGGCCAATGCGCCACCATCAAAGCGGCAAAAGAAATGGTGGAGCGGCAGGAGCCGGTGGTGTGGGACATCCTGGAAGAAGTCATCCGCGATCATCCGGTGCTACTGAATCGTGCTCCAACGCTGCACCGCCTGGGGATTCAGGCGTTTGAGCCGGTGCTCGTGGAAGGGAAAGCAATCAAGATCCACCCTCTGGTTTGCACGGCCTTCAATGCGGATTTTGATGGCGATCAGATGGCCGTTCACATCCCACTCTCGCCAGAAGCGCAGACGGAAGCGGCGCTGTTGATGCTCGCTTCCCGGAATATCCTGTCCCCGGCCAACGGCCAGCCGCTGGCGGTGCCCACGCAGGACGTGGTGCTTGGCATCTACTATCTCACGAAAGACCGCAAGGGCAGCCAGGGCGAAGGCTTGGCGTTCGGCAGCTCGGAGGAAGCTCTGCTGGCGCTCGATTCAGGCAAAGTGGAGACTCTCACCCGCATCCGCTTGCGCTATACCGGCAGGGTGATTGAACTCGACAACGCTTACGACGACCAGGACGTACTTCATACCGAGCCGATCACCGTCAAGAACCAGTTCATTGAAACCACGATCGGGCGCGTGATCCTCAACGATCATTTGCCTAAAGGCCTGCCCTTCGTGAACGGGCTGCTTCGCAAGAAGGGGCTGGGCGCGCTCGTCAACTACTGTTACCTACGCTTCGGCCTCGAAACAACCGTGCAGATGCTGGATGAGATTAAGGACCTTGGCTTCCTTTATGCCACCAAGGCTGGAATCTCCATCGGGATCGATGACCTCGTGGTGCCTTCCAGCAAGGCCGGTCTGGTGGAGGCGGCGGAAAAAGAAGTGATTGAGGTTGAGAAGCAGTACCAGGATGGCGCGATCACGCACGGTGAGCGCTATAACAAAGTGATCGCCATCTGGTCGAATGTGACGGACCGGGTGGCCGATGAAATGTTCCAGACGCTCGAGAACCAGGATAAGTCCGGAGAAATGAACCCGATCTTCATCATGGCGAACTCCGGAGCCCGCGGCTCGAAGCAGCAGATTCGGCAGCTTTCCGGAATGAGAGGCTTGATGGCCAAGCCTTCGGGTGAAATCATTGAGACCCCCATTACCGCAAACTTCCGCGAAGGCCTCAACGTGCTGCAATACTTCATCTCCACTCACGGAGCCCGTAAAGGCCTGGCGGATACGGCTCTGAAGACGGCCGATTCGGGCTATCTCACGCGGCGCCTCGTCGATGTGGCGCAAGACGTGATCATTTCGGAATTTGACTGTAACACCGTGGACGGCATCTTTGTCGAGCCGATCGTCGAAGCCGGCGAGGTGGTTGAGCCGTTGCGGGACCGCATCGTAGGCCGGGTTTCCCTCGAGCAGATCAAGGACTATGAAGGCAACGTTATCGTGGACCTCAATCAGGAAATCAACGAGGACCTGGCTGCCGCTATCCAGTCGGCGGGCATCGAACGAGTGAAGATCCGATCCGTCCTGACCTGTGAGTCCCGACGCGGGGTCTGCGTTCGGTGCTATGGTCGAAATCTTGCCTCGGGAAAGCTTGCCGAAATCGGCGAGGCGGTGGGGGTGATCGCGGCGCAGTCGATCGGCGAGCCGGGCACGCAGCTTACCA
>JBOGJS010000022.1:0-5607 GCA_050745365.1 Terriglobia bacterium | reverse complement strand
TGGCGCCAAGGTGCTGCACCCCAAGACCATCCGGCCGGTGGTCAAGCGGAAAATCCCGGTATGGATCAAAAACACCTTTAACCCTTCTTGCCCAGGAACCCGAATCGGCCCAGCCGCGGCCAATGGCCACGCGGGAGTGAAGGCAATAACTTCGATCAGTAAAGCGCAACTGATTACGTTGAGCGGCACCGGGGCGGTGGCGTTTGCGCCTCTTGCCGCAAAGGCCTTCGCTGCGCTGGGAATAGAAGAGGCCGATACGCTGATGGTGACGCAATCCTCGGCGGATAACGTGCTCTGCTTCGCCGTGCACGACGCGGACCTGAAGCGCGTGAGAGCACACCTCGAACGCGTCTTCGAGCTGGAAATGCTTCACGACCAGCGTGCCTCGATTGAGGTCATGCCTCATGTCGCGATTGTGGTGCTGATCGGAGAAAATATGAAGGGAACGCCCGGCTTGGCTGGCCGCGCCTTCAGTGCTCTCGGACGAAAGAACATCAATATTATTGCCATTGCGCAGGGTTCTTCGGAAATCAGCATCTCTTTTGCCGTGAAGTCTGGGGACGTGAAGGAAGCCGTGGAGGCAATTCATAAGGAATTTCAACTTTAGGTGTCAGGTTTCAAATGAGGTGCCAGGTGTTAGTTTTCAGGTACCAGAACTGCTGTCGAAGATACGAGTGTCCCGGCCTCAGGCACGAGGGAAGGGCTTGCTTTCATTTGTGGACATCAGAAATCGGAAAGCAACATCTAACGCCTGACGCCTAACACCTGACACCTGGAACCTGAGACTTGACACCTGAACCCTGCTTTTATGTCTTTTGCGTATCTTCAGTGCATTGAAGAAAATTGCCGCTTGCGGCAGGACCCGAAACGGGATGCGTACCATTGCTCGGCGTGTGGCGGCCTGCTGGAAGTGAAGTATGATTTTGATCCCTTCGACGCCGAAGAGCTGCGGGAAAAATGGCATCGGCGGCGACTGAGCGGAGAACCGATCGACCGCAGCGGCGTGTGGCGGTTCCGCGAGCTGATTCCTTTTGTTGAGCCCGGAACGCGCATTATCTCGCTTTCTGAAGGTTCCACACCGCTGGTCGGGACGCGCCGCACCGGCTACTGGGCCGGTCCAGTGCACCTGACCATCAAGCATCAGGGCAATAACCCGACCGGCTCGTTCAAAGACCTGGGCATGACGGCCTGCATCACGCGCGCGAGCGTCCGCAATGTGCGCATGGTGGCTTGTGCCTCCACCGGTAATACCTCCTCGTCGATGGCCGCTTACGCGGCGCGCGCGGGCATCAAGGCGCTGCTGTTTGTTCCTTACCGCCAGATTTCGGCCGCAAAGCTGGCTCAGGCGCTCGATTTTGGCGCGCTGGTGGTCGAAGTGGGAGACACTTTTGACCAGGCATTTGGATTGCTGTGTGAAATTGCCCCCGAGCTGGGATTGTACCTCGTGAATTCCGTTAACCCCTTTCGCATTGAAGGGCAAAAGACCATCGTGGCCGAGATGATGGAGCAGCGGGCCTGGCGTCCGCCGGACTACATTGTGGTTCCGGGCGGCAATCTTGGAAACGCTTCGGCGGTCGGCAAGGGACTGCAGGAACTGCTCGAGCTGGGCTTCATCGAAAAAGTACCCCGCGTGGTGGTGGTTCAGGCGGAGGGCGCCAACCCCTTTTACCGGACGTTTTCGTCGGGTGCGCGGGAATTGATCGCGGTGGAAGAGCCCCGGACGGAGGCGACGGCAATCCGCATTGGCCGCCCCGCGAACTGGAAGAAGGCGGAGCGGGTGCTCAAATGGAGCGGAGGCTTTTGCGAAAGCGTTACCGATGAGGAGATTTTCGAAGCGAAACGCGTGCTGGCCGAAGATGGCGTTGCCTGCGAGCCTGCCTCAGCGGCCACCATCGCCGGAGTCCGCAAACTCTGCCGCTCCGGCAAGATTGAGCGGCACGCAGATGTGGTCGCGGTGCTAACCGGAAACCAGCTTAAAGACACGGAGTACATTATGCGCCACCGCTCAGAAAGCGAAGAAAGCCGCCAGCGGCTGCGCGTGGAACCCAACCTGGATGCCTTGCGGCGCGAGCTCGAGCAGGTGCTGGGTGTTCCGGCCTAACCGCTCGCTCGAAACCGGATGTAGAATGTCCGTCCCCTGATTATGCAAGAAGCCTTACGCCGGGAAGTCCGATACCTCACCACGCGATTGGGCGCGATTGTCCAGGAACAATGCGGACCCAGAGTCTTTGCCGCGATTGAAGAGCTTCGCAAGCTCTCAAAGCAGACGCGCCAACGGCCCGACGCCGCGCTGCTCGAAGCGAATGCGCGCGCCGTGAGCCGCGTTTCCTTAACCGAGGCCGCCGACGTGGCTCACGCTTTCAGCCTTTTCTTCCATCTCGTCAACCTTTGTGAAGAACGCGAGCGCGTGAGGCGACTCACGGCTTACGAGCGCCACGAGGCGGGGGCGCCCATGTCCATGCGGCGCGCGTTTAATGAACTCAAGCGGCAGCGCGTTCCGTTCTCCGAGCTGAAGCGGCTGCTGGACTCGATGTGGATCGAACCGGTGCTCACCGCCCATCCCACAGAAGCCAAGCGGCGCAGCGTGTTCAACCACATCCTCCGTATTAGCCAGACGCTCGATGATTTCCCTGGCGAAGGTGGCGCCGCGCTCGGCGCCCAGATTGATCCCTGGATCGAGGCCCTGTGGCTTACCGACGAGGTGCGGGAGCGACCGGTTACGCCTGAAATCGAGATTGAAAATTCACTGGTTTATTTCGAGAGGTCCATCTATGACCTCGCGGGAAGTTTTTGGGAAAAGTTCTGCCTCGAGCTGAATCGTGCGTATCCCCGGTTGTCCCGGCCGCTGCCCTTTTTCCACTTTGGCTCCTGGGTGGGTACGGACCGTGACGGCAACCCCAACGTGACGCGGGATGTAAGCCTGCGCGCCGCTGAGGAGCATCGGCAAAGCATCCTTCGCCATTACCTGCGCTGTTGTCGTCGGTTGCTCGCGGTCATTTCTTTTCCCTGCCGGAACAACGAACTGTGCCGGAGGGTGGAGACGGATCTCGAAGGCCTGATGCAGCGCTTTCCCGCCACCCGGGTCTTTGCGGAGTTGGACCAGCCGACGGAGCTTTATCGCCGTAAGTTGCGCATCATGATCTGGCGGCTGGAGCGCACAGTAGAGCGCGCAGCGGGTGCCTACGAATCTTCGGAAGAATTCGTGCAGGATATCCGATTGCTGGAAGAAGCGCTCACCGAGCACCCGAGCCCGCGGATTGCGGTGCTTGGCCCGGGCCGGCTGCGTGTAGCGGCGGAAGTTTTTGGATTCTATAGCGCCAGCCATGATTTTCGCCAGCACTCGGCTTTCACGCGCGCTGCGGCGGAAGTGCTGCTCGGGGCCGCCGGACTGCCTTCCGAGCCGCAAAAGGCGCGGATCGATTCCATCCGTGCTCTGCTCGGCGCAAACTCCCTGCCGAAGCCAGAAGCAGAGCCACTGCAAAAAATCCTTCAGGAACTGCAGACACTCCAAGATATCCAGAAGAGTTTCGGCCCGAATGCTTCGCATCGCTACATTCTGAGCATGGCGAGCCGGGCCGCGGACCTCTGGGATTTGCTGTTGCTTGGGCGCAGGGCAGGGCTGATTGAGGTGGATGGAGAAGGCGCGCTGCGGTCCTCCTTTGACGCGATTCCTCTCTTTGAAACTTATGAAGACCTGATCGCCTGCCCGGCCATCCTCGACGAACTTCTTTCCGATGATCTTTATCGGCAGGTGCTTCGGTCGCGCGACAACTTTCAGGAGATCATGCTGGGGTATTCCGATTCGGTGAAGGACAGCGGTTATCTCGCGGCCAATTGGTCCCTGTTTCGTGCCCAGGAAGGCATCGAGCGGGTTCGAGAGCGGCATGGCGTACGGCTGGGGCTATTCCACGGAAAGGGTGGGACCATCGACCGGGGCGGGGGCATGTCTTACCGCAGCGTGCAGGCACAGCCCTACGCCGCGCCCGGCGGCCGGCTACGGATTACAGAGCAAGGCGAGGTGATCTCCTTTAAATACTCAAACCCCGCGATTGCACAGCGCAACCTGGAGCAGCTTGTTTCATCCGTGCTGGACGCCAACTTGCTCCATCCGAAGCGAGTGGCGAAAGCTCAACTCAAGGCCTGGCAGGAATACGCTCACGAAATGGCGGAAAGTAGCCGCCGATTTTATCGCCATCTTATTTATGAAACGCCGGAGTTCCCACAGTACTTCTTCCAGGCGACGCCCATAGATCTCATTGATCAGTTGCGCCTCGGTTCTCGGCCTAGCCGCCGCTTCCGCTCGAAGGAACTCGAAAATTTGCGCGCCATTCCATGGGTGTTTGCCTGGACGCAGTCACGCCATTTTCTTCCTTCCTGGTACGGCGTAGGCCATGCCCTCGACGAGTTTATCCGCGGCCATGCCCCGCACGGCGTGGACTGGCTGAAGGAAATGTACCGCGCCTGGCCTTTTTTCTCGGTGCTCGTGGACAATGCGGAAATTTCATTAGCGAAGACCGACCTTTATATCGCTGGCCGCTATGCTTCTTTGGTGCGCCCCACAAGCCTGCGGGAGAAGATTTTCGGCCAGGTCAAGGAGGAGTACGAGCGCACCTGCCGGCGTGTGCTCGAAATTCGCTCGAGTTCGAAGCTCCTCGAACAACAACCAGTGCTGGCGGAAAGCATTCGACTGCGAAATCCTTACGTGGACCCGCTTAACTTTCTCCAGATTCGCTTTCTCGACGAGTGGCGACGCAAGCCCGAGACGGCGCCCCCAGAGTTACTGCATTTGCTGCAAATCACGGTGGGCGGGATCGCCTTCGGAATGAAAAGTACGGGATAGGGCGAAGGCCCGAAGGGCCGTCCCGTCTCAGCCCAGGCCGAAAAGGCCTGCGGTGCGGAGCCAAACCATTTTCTTCTTGAAGCCCTGAAAGGGCGGAGCACCGGAGGTCAGCCCGGATGACGAGTACATTGAGCGGCAGGAGGTACACCGTCGCTCGCTGAGCTTCCAGGATGAGTATCGACAGTTCCTAAAGCAATTCGAGGTCGAGTGCGACGAACGCTAGGCATGGGACAAACAGAGCTTGGGCCGCCCTTTCAGGGCTCAAGCCCTTCGTAGAGGATCCTCGGTCACCCTTGGGCGTCGCCCAGGGCTAGGTTAGAGCGGCCCTTCCGGGCCTTCAAACGTAGAAACTCCAGATCAAGGGCTAAGCCCTTGGCTAATTAGAGGAGGAGGATTATGTCAATGAACCGGAGAGATTTCATCAACAGTGTCGCTGGAGGGGTTGCGACGGCAGGTATCGCGGAGCTTCCGGCCTCAGCCGCAGGCGCTGAAACTCAGGAAGGGAGCCAGATGCCTGGCGCGGAAAGCCGCTTCGAGCGAAGCGCCCGCCAGAAAAATGAAATCGCTTCGAAGATCACTTGGCCGACCCAGGAACCCATCATGTTCGTACTCCGCCGGGGCCATCACAGCGAAGACATTATGGAGTACTACGAGCGGGAGTATCTTCCCGCGAACGTTCAACTCATGGCGGATGCGGGTGTGCTTCACATGCGGCTGGAATGCTACAAGGGCCTTGGACTCGACGTGGAGATGCCCGAAATTCAGAA
>JBOGJS010000021.1:0-5558 GCA_050745365.1 Terriglobia bacterium | reverse complement strand
CACCACCGCCGTGGCGAGCGTGATGCCGGCCGAGGGGCCGTCCTTGGGAATCGCACCCTCCGGCAGATGGATGTGAATATCCACACGGCGATAAAATTCAGGGTCAAGCCCAAAACCGGCCGCGCGGGAGCGGACGTAACTCATCGCCGCCTGACCGGACTCCTGCATCACTTCACCCAGTTTGCCCGTGAGGATCAGCCGGCCCTTGCCCGCCATGATGGTGGCTTCGATGTGGAGAATCTGCCCGCCCACTTCCGTCCAGGCGAGGCCTGTGGCAAGGCCCACCTCATTGTTCTCTTCGGACCTCGTGTCGCGGAACTTGATGACGCCGAGATAATCCTTCAAGTCATTCGCCGTGACGGTTACCTGAAGGTTTCGGCCATCTTTTACCACTTTGCGAGCCACTTTACGGCAAAGGTTGGCAATTTCGCGCTCCAGGTTGCGAACGCCCGCCTCGCGCGTGTAGCTGCGGATAATCTCGATGATGGCATCCTCGGTGAGAGCGAGATTCTGTTCCTTTAACCCCGTCGCCTCGCGCTGCTTGCGGACCAGGAAACGTTTGGCGATCTCGAGCTTCTCGGGCTCCGTATAACCCGGAAGCCTCAGGATTTCCATGCGATCCTGGAGAGGCTGCGGGATCGTGTGAATCACGTTAGCGGTGGTGATGAAGAAGACCTTCGAGAGATCAAATTCCACGTCCAGGTAGTGGTCCATGAAGGTGCTGTTTTGTTCGGGGTCGAGCACTTCGAGCAGCGCGGCGGACGGATCGCCACGGAAATCCATGCTCATCTTGTCGACTTCGTCCAGTAGGAAGATGGGATTCACGACGCCCGCCTTCTTCATCATCTGAAGAATCTGCCCGGGTAGGGCGCCGATGTACGTCCGCCGGTGACCGCGGATTTCCGCTTCGTCGCGCACGCCACCAAGCGACAGGCGAACGAATTTTCTTCCCGTCGCACGAGCAATCGAACGGCCCAGGGAAGTTTTCCCCACCCCGGGCGGCCCGACAAAGCACAGGATGGATCCCCTCGGGGTCTTCACAAGCTGGCGCACCGCGAGAAATTCCAGGATGCGCTCCTTGATCTTTTCGAGTCCGTAGTGATCTTCTTCGAGGATCTTTTCGGCGCGGCGGATATCCCTGATTTCCTTCGATTTCTTCTTCCACGGCACCGCCAGAAGCCAGTCAAGATAATTGCGGGAGACAGTGGACTCCGCAGACATCGGCGGCATCATCTCCAGGCGTTTCAGCTCGGTGGTGGCCTTCTCATGCGCGTCCTTGCTCATACCCGAGGATTCGATCTTCTTCTTGAGCTCGTCCGCCTCGCTCTTCTCGTTACGCCCGAGCTCTTTCTGGATGGCTTTGATTTTCTCGTTCAGATAGTATTCCCGCTGCGCGCGCTCCATCTGCCGCTTGACTCGGCCCTGGATGGTGCGGTCCACGTTCAGCTTCTCGATTTCGATATCGAGAATATCGGCCAGGCGCGTCAGCCGGTCTACGGGGTCAAAAATTTCCAGCAGCTCCTGCTTTTCTTCAATCGAAATGTTGAGGTTCGCCGACACCGTATCCGTGAACTTGCCAATCTCATCCACCTTCACCGCGGCGATCATGGTCTCGTAGTTGAGGCTTTGCGACAGCTTCACATATTGCTCAAAAAGAGAAATAATCCGCTGCACGAGCTGTTCAACGCTCGGCGTATTGACCGGGTGATAGGCGACGGTTTTAACCGTCACATGAAAGTAACCTTCCTCATTCGAGATCTTCAGAATCTTTCCGCGCTCGGCGCCCTCCACGAGCACTTTGATGTTGCCGTCAGGAAGCTTCAGGCTCTGCACAATATTGGCGATCGTGCCGACGTGAAAGATTTCTCCCGGCTTCGGATCGTCTACGGAGGCATCGTGCTGAGTGGCCAGAAAAATCTTCTTATCGCCGGCCAACGCCTCTTCGAGCGCGTTGATGGAACTCTCGCGTCCGACTACGAAGGGTGTCATCATGTATGGGAAGATCACGACGTCCCTGATGGGCATCATCGGCAGCGTCCGGGTATCGCCTTTTTCCCGCCCCGGAAGAATGGAAGAACTCATTAGCCTGCCTTCTCCAGTACCAAAGAATCAAAACTGATTTCGTGTGCCCGCACCATCTCTTCCGTAATCACAAATTCGCGCACCTTGCGATGGCTGGGAAGATGATACATCAAATCCAGCATCAGGTCCTCAAGGATCATCCGCAGACCCCGCGCCCCGAGCTTGCGTTCCAAAGCCTGCCGCGCAACGGCACGAAGCGCATCATCGGTGAACCGCAGCCGGACGTTTTCGAACTCGAAGAGCTTCTGGTACTGCCGCGTCAGTGAGTTCTTGGGCCGCGTCAGAATCTCGATCAGCGCAGCTTCGTCCAGGTCGCCCAGCACCGAAATCACCGGAAGCCGACCCACGAATTCCGGGATCATCCCGTACTTGATAAGATCTATCGGCTGAACTTGCTCCAGGGTTGCGATATTCCTCCGGCCGGACGCCGCGGGCGGCTCGGCCCCGGCGGCATTAAAGCCCATGGAGCGCTTCCCGACGCGGCGCTCAATCGTGCGCTCGAGCCCCACAAACGCGCCTCCGCAGATGAAAAGAATGTGGGTGGTATCGACCGGCGTGAACTCCTGGTGCGGGTGCTTTCGCCCGCCCTGCGGCGGCACGTTGGCCGTAGTCCCTTCCAGAATCTTCAGCAGCGCCTGTTGCACGCCTTCGCCGGAGACGTCACGAGTGATGGAAGGGTTTTCGTCCTTTTTTGCGATCTTATCGATTTCATCGATATAAATGATGCCCTGCTGCGCCGCCAGGACATCCCCGTTCGCATTTTGCAGCAGCTTCAGGATGATGTTTTCCACATCCTCGCCAACATAGCCTGCCTCCGTCAGCGTCGTGGCGTCGACGAGGGCGAACGGAACTTCCAGCAGCCGCGCGAGCGTCTGCGCGAGCAGCGTTTTTCCCGTGCCCGTCGGCCCGATCAGCAGAATGTTCGATTTCTGGAGCTCGACGTCGCTGCGCATCCGGGTGAGCAGGATCCGCTTATAGTGGTTGTAAACGGCCACGGAGAGCTTCTTCTTCGTTTTTTCCTGGCCGACCACGAACTGTTCGAGAAAGGCTTTCACCTCGACCGGCTTGGGAAGTTTGCCCTGAGGCAGCGTTGAGCGCTCGTTCGCGTCCTTTTCCAGGATCGTGTTGCAGGCCACCACACATTCATCACAAATGTAAGCTCGAAAGCGGTCATCGGGAGAAGAAATCAGCTTCCGGACCGCATCCTGCGTCTTGTGACAGAAGGAGCAACGCAAAACTTCGTCGGGTCCCGCGCGCCTCACCATCTTCCTCCAGGGTTATTTGTGTTTATGGATGATTTCATCCAGCATTCCGTATTCGAGCGCCTGCTGCGCGCTCATCCAAAAGTCGCGTTCCACGTCGCGCTCGATTTTCTCAAGGCTCTGGCCGGTGTGCTTGGCCATAATGTCATTGATGTTGGCTCTCATGCGAAGGATTTCCCGCGCGTGAATGTCAATATCTGTTGCCTGGCCGGAGAGCCCTCCCATACTGGGCTGATGGATCAGCACCCGTGAATTGGGCAAAGCGTAGCGCTTCCCCGCCGCGCCCGCCGCGAGCAGCAAGGCCGCCGC
The DNA here is from genome assembly GCA_050745365.1 of Terriglobia bacterium. Lineage (GTDB taxonomy): Bacteria > Acidobacteriota > Terriglobia > UBA7540 > UBA7540 > RH2-MAG17b. The sequence continues at coordinate 1,905 of JBOGJS010000021.1, read as the reverse complement.
GCTCGCAGCCTGCCCGATACAGATGGTGGCGACGTCAGGGCGGATAAACTGCATCGTGTCATAGATCGCCATCCCCGCCGTCACGCTGCCCCCGGGAGAATTGATGTACAACTGGACATCCTTCTCCGGATCTTCTGCCTCAAGAAACAGTAACTGAGCCGTTACCAGGTTTGCAACCGTGTCGTCAATCGGCGTACCGATAAAAATAATATTGTCGCGCAGCAGCCTGGAGTAAATATCGTAGGCGCGCTCTCCCCTATTCGTCTGTTCCACGACCATGGGGACAAGGGCCATCTTACTCTCCTTGGCTTTCACGCTGTTCTGGGATTTCACCGGGAGCGGGGGAAACCACCGGGCTCATGTTTGCGCCCACCCTGGCATTGTGGTAGATGAAATCAAGAGCCTTTTGGTTGCGGCGGCTAGATTGCAGTCTAGCCAGCCCGCCATTGCGTGTCAAGCGCGATTTCAATGCGGCGGGGGATTCCCCGCTGTCCGGCGGCGCGAGGTCTCGCAGGAGGTCGTCGATCTCCGACTCGGAAACCTCAATCCCTTCCACGCTGGCAACTTTTTCCAGAATCAGCGATCCGCGCACATCCTCTTCGGCTTCGTTTCGCAAATCCCGACGCCACTTAGACCAGTCGATCTTCGCATGGCGCAGATCAACCCCCTCCTGAGCCAGCGCGCCCGCCATACTCCTCAGCCTCTGGTCGAGCTGCTCTTCAATCAGCGCATCCGGCACCGGAAATTTGATGCGCTCCGTCAGAATGCCCAGCAGCTTCTTTTTCGTGACGGCTTCGGATTCTTTCTGGCGGCGCTCCTCAAGCTGCTGGCGTAAAGAGGTGCGTAGCTCTTCGAGAGTTGTGAAACGGCTCACCGTTTTCGCCAGCTCATCATCGAGCGGAGGCACCGTCTTGTGCTTGACGGCCTGAACTTCCACCCGGAAGCTCACCGCCTTTCCGGCGAGGCGCTTCTCAGGAAAATCCTCCGGGTAAATCACCTCGAATTCCCGCACGTCACCCGCTCGAACGCCTTGAAGGTTGTCCTTGAATTCGGCCAAAGTGCTTTCCTCACCCAGGCGAATGATCCCTTCCTTAACTTCCACCAGACGGACCTTCCGAGACCTCGCGTCCCAGCCCTCATAAGCCGCACTGAGCACATCGCCATCTCCGGCGGGGCGGTCGCTCACCACTTCGAATGTCGCTGCGCCTTGCCGGGTGTCTTCGATCGCGCGCTCGACGTCTTCATCCGTCACCGTCGCCGGGGTTGCCGCCACCTCCAGCCCTTTGTACTCTCCAAGCTCAAACTGAGGGTACACTTCGAAAATTGCCTTTGAGGTGAGCGGCTTTGCTTCCTCGAATTCCACGTCTTTGAAACTCGGATCACCCGCTACGGCCAGGTTTTGTTCCTTAATGGCATCCTTGAAAAAGCGGGGCAGAAGGTTTTGCACCACTTCCTCGCGAATCGCCTCGCGGTAACGCCGCAGGATCAGGTCCCGTGGCACGTGTCCTGGCCGGAAGCCAGGGACGCGCGCTTTGCGAGCGTACTCGCCGGCGATGCTCTCAGACTCTTTCCGCACGATGTCGGGCGGAATCTGGATGACGAGCTCTCTCTTACACGTTTCTGCTTCCACGGTTCCTCGATGGTGGGTATGCAGAGTGAAATAACGGCGGCGAGACCAGTCTCGACCTCAAGTGGACGACCAGCCGCTTCGACAGCGGAAATCGGTGCCTGCGGCGATCGAGTACGTGACCAACCTTAACAATCCGAGTATAACACAGGGCTTTGCGGTGTCAATCAATCGGATTCCGCTTGTGGAACGCGTCGGTTTTGGGTACGAATACCCCAAATGGCGGCGTAAAGCTGCTGCCCGCGAGGAAAGGCCCACGGCACACAAGCCGTGCCGTG
>JBOGJS010000020.1:0-6091 GCA_050745365.1 Terriglobia bacterium | reverse complement strand
GGATTTGGAAGCTTGGCGGCTGCGGCGGCTGGAAGGGAGGAAGTATAAATTTCTCTACATCGATGGGGCCAATTTTGCGGTGCGGATCAATCATCGGGTAAGCCGGCAGAGTTTCTGTGCGGTTCTTGGGGTGAGTGAAGAAAGCGAATGTTTTGAAGTGTTGGCTTTAGAGATGGGCGACCGGGAGCGGGCCGATTTGTGGGAAAACGTGTTCGGCGGGCTGGTCGAGCGGGGCTTGAACGCTGAGACGGTGGAGTTGGGCATCATGGATGGGTTGCCGGGGCTGGAGAGCCTTTTTAAGCGATTTTTCCCGCGGGCGAGGACGCAACGCTGCCAGAAACATGCCAAAGCCAACGCTTGCCGCCAAGTGCGGAAGGCGGAGCGGGAAGAATTCTCGAAGGATCTGAACAAGATTTTCTACGCCGTCAACGAAGCGGCGGCGAGGGCCGCTTTCTTCGCGGTGAAAGACCGCTGGGGGAAGCTGTTTCCCTCCGCCGTCGTGAGAATCGAGAGGGATTTGGATTCATTGCTGACGTTCTTTCAGTTCGATGCGACTTACTGGACGGTACTGCGAACCACGAATCCGATCGAGCGGCTGAACAAAGAATTCAAACGCAGGACGCGCGCCATGGAAGTGACGGGCGGCGAAATCTCAACCTATCGCTGCCTGGCTTACGTGGCCCAGACCATGGAATATCGCTGGAGCTTTCATCCCCTCTCTCAATGGGCTTCCGTTTACACACAAAATGCCGCTTGACCCGCGAAGCTCGATGCACTCGGAACAGACTCGCCTTGTCCGTGTAAAAGGCCACTGGCCGTCCCCACCGCTCCAGGTAACTCTTCAACATCCGCAGGTTCTCTTCCGTCGAATCATGCCGCGCAAACTGCCCCATCAGGCGACTCGTCGCGTCATCGATCATGCCAATCAGATAGAGCTTCTCTCCCCGCCCTTCCAGCCAGTCATGCTCCGACGTGTCCCACTGCACCAGCTCCCCCCAGCAACTCCGCCGCGGCCGCCATGCGTGCACCGCTTCCACGCGCCGCGCCTTGCTCTTCCACACCCCCGCCGCCATCATCCACTTCCGCAACGTCTCTTTGCTGATCCGGATCCCGTCCCGTTCCGCCAGATACTCCGCCGCCAGCGTCGGCCCAAAATCGGCGTACTTCGCCTTGACCCGCTTCAACGCCTTCCCCTGCGTCTTCTCCCCGATCTTTCGATTGGACTTCCGCCCTCGCAACCGGTGCAGTATTCCTTCGTCCCCCTCCTTCCGCATCCGCGCCATCAATTTCCGTACCCACCGACCCGTCACCCCTAATTGCTCGCCCGCCTCACGTTGCGTAAGATGCCCCTCCTTAACCTCGTGCAGTACCTTTAACCAGTCCCGATCTCTTGTGCTCATCAGCAGCTCCTGTTTTCTCATCCGCCCATTCTGCCGGATGCCAACAGGAACTTTCTACTTTGCTGCAATAGGAACTTATTACTTTGCTGCGACAGGTCACGGCAGCTCCCTTGACTCGGGTTTTTGTCCGTGGTAGGCTTGCCGCGTTCACAAGCAGAGCCGGGCCTTGATCCCTATTGCGTGACGTGGCCAGGGAATGCCCGGTGAATTCGGAGGGGTCAAAAATGATCAAGAAGCAACTCATAGTCGTCGCGTTTTTGACGTTGTGCGCCGGTATCTCGTTTGGGCAAGGCTATCGGGGCACGGTGCAAGGCGTGATCACTGATTCAAACCAGGCTGCGATCCCCGGCGCGCTAGTAACGCTGACCAATGTCAACACCGGCGTCTCCGCCGCCCGGCGAAGCAATCATCTGGGTATTTACCGGTTCGATTTTGTCGAACCTGGAAGCTACAAGATGACTGCGGTGGCGAAGGGTTTTGCGACGTCGATCCGGGAAAAAGTGTTGGTGCAAGTGCAAGGTGACGTCGCGGTTAATTTAATTCTTCAACTCGGCCGTGTCAGCCAATCTGTGACGGTTACGGCCAATCCCGTCGAGCTCCAGTTCAACTCGACCACCAAAGATCTGACAGTGACCCATACGCAGCTTACGCAATTGCCCTTTGAGCAGCGGAATCCCTATACCGCTGCGCTCCTCGATCCCGCCGTGGTGAATGCTTACCCTGGCACAGCGGCGCCTTATCATATGTGGCAGGCGACCGAGATGGACTTCGGTGGGCAGACGTCTCGCCAGAACGACGTCTTGATTGACGGAAGCTCCGTGGCCATTGGCCCCAAGGGATCTTACACCCCCACCATCGAGGGCGTGCAGGAAGTTGTTGTCGAGCAGGTTGCAGTGGACGCTGAGTACGGCCACAGTGCAGGTGGGATCATCAACATCGAGACGCCTCAGGGCACGAACAACCTGCATGGCTCGGCTTATTACTACGGCATAAACCCTTCCTTCAACGCGGTCACCAACGCATTCACCCGCACTCCCAGCGTTTCACGCAGCAATATCTGGGGCGGCGCGGCAGGCGGACCGATCAAAAAGAACAAGGTGTTCACCTACTTCGACTACGAAGGTCGGTTGCTATCGAGCCCGAACACTGTTGTTATGACGCTGCCCACTGCAGCCGAGCGCCAGGGTGACTATTCGCGGTCGCTCAATATTGGCGGGGACTTGCGCACGATCTACAACCCCTTCAGTACCGTCTTTAACCCGGCCACGGGTGTGGCTACACGGACGCCGTTTCCGAACAACATTATTCCGCAGAATATGCTGGATCCGACCGCGCTCAAGATGATGTCGTACATCTGGCAACCCAACACGCCGGCTGCTAACGTGGCAGGGGCGGATAATTTCCGGTCCAGCGTGGGTCTCCAGACGCATTATTGCAATTTTTCAGACCGGACGGACTGGAACATCAATGACAAGCTTAAAACCTTCGCGCGGTACAGCCAGTTCCATGCCCTGAACGCACTGCCAGACTACACGGGGATCAATTCTCCCGCCGAAAGTAACGGCCAGGGAGGCGTGATGCTTGCGAAGAGCCTCAACGGCGACGTGGTTTATACGCTGAACCCCCTGACGGTTCTCAACCTGCGCTTTGGATATGCATCGATGAACGACGACGCCGTCGTCCCCAACATGACTGCGAGCGAGTTCGCGGGATTGTGGCCCGGTAACTCCTGGTATCAGGCCTACCAGGATCAGTGGGGTGGCAAGATCCTGTTTCCTTTCCTCAACATTGGCGGGAACGCATTCGGCGAACAGTATCTCTATTTTCAGCATCCGCACAGTTACACCTTCACGGGAAAGGTTGTGAGGGCCCAGGGCCGGCATAGCTTGAAAGCTGGCCTGGAAACCCGGCGCCAAGCCGCGTTCGCTTCTTTACCCACAAATTCGACCTTTAATTTTGGAGCGGCAACAACCTCGAGTACTTTCATCAATCCGAATACCAGCTTGAGTGGCGACCCTTATGCGGCTTTCCTGCTGGGCGCGCCGGCTGACAGCTCCTACACAAGCTACACTACTCCGGCGCAGGTGTCCGACTATTACTACGGAGCATACGTCCAGGACGATTTCAAGATGAGCCGCCGCATCACATTCAACCTCGGATTGCGGTATGAGTATGAGAGCGCTCCCGTTGACGTCCAAAACCGCTACACACGCACGGTGGATCTGCAAACGGCCAATCCAACCCTCCAAGCCAATCCGCCCCAGTACACAGCACAAGAAATAGCCCTGCGGTCCCAGTATCTAGGGTCAAGTGCAGCCACTCCCGCGCCCAACGGCAACTGGCTCTTTGCGAACGGCAATAACCGAACACAGTTCAATGCTCCAGGGTTCAATTTGGAACCCCGCGCGGGCATCGCCATCCGCTTGAACGACAAGACCGTCCTGCTGGCCGGCTATGGTCGCTTCCTGGAATTGAACTCCGAGATTCAAAATGGGCTTTTAGCGGACGACCGGTACATGTTCGCCGGCTATAATGCGACCAGTTCCATCCTGCCGTCGCAAGAAGGAGTGCCAGTTACCTCATTGGCCAATCCATTTCCCAGCAACAATCCGCTGCAGCCTCCCCTCGGCAACAGACTCGGCGCCAACACCAATCTCGGCAACGGATTTGGTGACAACTACGGCGACGGCTTTCGCTACCCGAATTATAAAGACGGCCGGTTGGATCGCCTCAATCTTACGGTCGAGCGCGAACTGCCAGGGAAGATTCGCCTGGACGTCAGTTTCGTCGCCACCAATGGGCGCAATTTGGATTCTTACGGGTGGTACGACTCTTTCCCCGCCAACGAGGCCAACCCCAGTCTCTACTACAACCCGACCACGGGACCTGCCATGCTCAGTCAATATCCAAATCCCTTTTACCAATACCTGACGCCGGCCCAGTTCCCTGGGGCGCTGCGCAACCAAAAGACCGTCCCTCTATACCAACTGCTGCGCCCCTACCCACAATACCAAGAACTCTATACGAGTCATGCACCCGTCGAGGGCGACAATGTCAGGAATCTTGAGGTTCGCGTCCAGCGAAGCTACGCGAACGGAATGCAACTGCTGGCATCATACATTTACAATCGCGAACAATCTACTTGGTGGCCGGATGCCGGGGATTTTACCGATGGCCCTTACTACTACAATCAGGCACCCATGTGGACGGAGGGTAGATATCCCCGACACCGGGCAATTGTGTCCGGCATTTACGCCCTGCCGGTTGGGCACGGCCGGAGGTGGCTAACCCATGCCAATCCGCTGCTCGACGGACTCTTGGGCGGATGGTCGTCTAGCTCGATCTTCAGCATCACTTCCGGCCAGCCGTTGAACTTTGGGTATGGGAATCCGTTTGTCCTAACCGGCAGCCCCACCCAGAACGTGCCGCAGGGATACGCGTTTAACCCCGCAGCGTTTGCGAATTCGCCAGCTTACACCCCCTTTGCCGGTCCCAGCGTCATTCCAGGCGTAGATGGACCGGTGCAGTGGGACATCGACGCCCAGTTGACAAAGAGCTTCCCACTCCCACACGAGATGAACCTGCAATTCAGGGTGGAGGCTTATAACCTGACCAATAGCATCATGTTTGCACCAGCGGACTCTGGTTTCGGTGATTCCACTTTCGGGCAGATGAACCTTGGACAGAGCAATCTTGGCCGCACCATTCAGTACTCACTGCGGTTCAGCTTCTAGACTGGGGCCCCCCCCTGTACCTTGCGATCGACGGCCACGCGCGCCAGCCGGAATACCGGCACGTCATAACGTGCCAGCCCGCGCCGTACGATCTCCGGTGTCCGGGCATATTCGACTGAAGCGGGACTCAGGCTATAAAAACCAAGAATGGCCTTATTGCTGGCATCTCCGACGGCAAGAAAGGTTTTGGCACCTCCGATCAGGAGAACGGTCTCCAGGAGTTGAACCCTGCCATCTACATCCCGGGGCAATCCACGGAGGCCAACACCCAGGAACGCCGCCTCTACCCGAACTTTGGTTTTGCGGGTGGGATCGTCTCAGCCATTAACAGCAACTATAACGCCCTTCAACTGACCCTCCAGAAGCGCGTGTCCTCAGGATTGTCGCTCCTCGGCAACTATACGTGGTCTAAAGGGTTAAATGATTTTGCGCCGCTGGGTGCATACAGCTCCAACACGAACCCGTTTGACCGTGCATTTGACTACGGTCCGTCCGCTGATGACCTGACTAACGTGATCAAGTTTTCCGGAGTCTACCAGTTCCCTCATGCTAAGTTCAATGGATTCGCCGGCAGACTGATAACTGGCTGGTCGCTGTCTTCGATTCTGACTTGGCAAGGAGGTTTTCCGTTTTCGGTGTTCAGCGGCTACGATAACTCCTTCAGCGCGGTTGGAGAAGATCGCGCGGACTTCACAGGCGCCAATATTCGTGATGCTGAACTCAGCCCCGGCCGGCCACACAGCCAACTCATTAACGAATGGTTCAACACCTCCTTGTTTGCCCCCAATCAGGTGGGAACATTCGGAAATATAGGAAAGAACTTTCTCCGGGGACCCGGACTGTTTAACACCGATCTGGCCTTGCTCAAAGACACACGAATCTCCGAGCGCGTTTCGCTCCAGTTCAGAGCCGAGTTTTTTAACGCCTTTAACAGCGTCAATTTCAATAATCCCGATG
>JBOGJS010000019.1:0-26451 GCA_050745365.1 Terriglobia bacterium | reverse complement strand
CATCCGCCCTCCTACGTCGGGCACCTTCTCCCCTGGGGAGAAGGTGGCTGGAGTTTCTAGATTTTTTAGGCCCGGGCGGAAGAAAACCACATTGTGAGGGAGTAGAAATTAAAATTCCAGCCCTCTCCGCGGGGAGAGGGTGGCGAACCTGCCGGCAGGCAGGCGGAGCGAGCCGGGTGAGGGGTCATGATCGAAATTTTCGAAGCGGGGCACGCGTGTGACACGTGCCGTTATTGCGCCGATTTTTGCAACTAAGCACTAGCCTCATATTTTCTCTTCACCGTTCACTCGTCACTTTCTTCCCACGAGGTCCTCACGATGGAAAAGAAGCTAATTCTTGTGAGCTTGATGATGGTTGTGGCTATGGGGGCGCTGGCACAATCGCCTCAGTCACTTATGAACGGAACGCTCCGGGTGCAGGTGAGAGCGAAGGACGGGTCATATGAAATGTTTTCCCGCGCGAGCACCCGCCCGGTGCTCACTTCGCGTGTCGGCGCGGAGGTTGATGATCAATGGGTGTGGTCTACGGATTATCCGCGGCATCAGGTTTCCGAATCCTCTTTTCAGGATTCTTTGGGAGCCGGACGAAAGCTTGAGGTGCGGTTCACCAACCTTAAAGGTCGCCCGGCTCTCGTCTACGAGCTGCGCCTTTACGATCAGCAGCCTTACGGTGATGTCACGGTACGGGTGGAGAATACAACCGGCCGGCAGGCAACGGTCGAGGACATCCGGGTTGTGGATGCGCTTAGCACGCCGCGGATTGATCTCGGCGGCAGCGAAGCGGCAGATCGCGTGATGGCGGAAACCTTTAGCGAGAACCCACCCGTCCGTATTGGTGGTCTCGCTCAGGCGCCAGACGGCGATTACGCCGGCGTGCGGGACGATCTGATTTACAACCGGGAGAGCAAGCAAAGCCTGCTGGTTGCCGCGCTCACTTCTGACCGTTTTCTAACCATCTCTGATCTCCGCGTCGCGGGCGGAGGCTCCGCAGCGGCGAAGATTGCTTCTTTCACGATGGACTCTACGGGGACGACGGAGGTGATGAAAAGATGGGACAAGCTCACCCCTCGACAGCAGGTGAAGCTCAGTCTGCCTGTAGCCGCAGGCGCCTCTCTTCGCTCCGAGCGAGTGCTCTTCACCGTCGGGCCGGATTACTTTAAACAGCTTGAACAATATGGTGAAGCGGTGCGGCGTTTGCACCATGCGCGGGTCCGGGGACCGGCACCGATGGGTTGGTGGAGTTGGACAGCATTTTATGGAGGGATTACCGAAGGGGACGTGTTGACGAACGCCGACTGGCTGGCGCGCCACCTGAAACGATTTGGATATAATTACTGCCACATCGATGAGGGTTATCAGTACGCACGAGGAGAATATGCCACGGCAAATGCCACGCAGTTCCCGGATGGGATGGTGAGCGTTGGCCATGCGATTTGCCACGACGGATTGACGTTTGCCATCTGGACGGGACCGTTTGAAGTGTCCTCACGCGCCTGGGTTTATCAGCATCACCCGGACTGGCTGGTGCGCGACAATCAAGGAAAACCCATTCTTGTCGGTCGTGTCGATGGCGACCGGATCTATGCGCTGGATACCACGAATCCATCCGCCGAGGGCTACCTGCGGATGACCTACCGCACCCTGACTCGCCAGTGGGGCGTGCGTTACATCAAGCTCGATTTTATGGATACTGCCGCGGTGGAAGGGCGCCATTATCGGCCGAATACGACGGCGCTGGAAGCGCAGCGCATCGGCTTGAAGGCTATTCGCCAGGCCGTTGGAAATAATGTGCTGCTCGATAAGGACGGAAGTCCCATGCTCAATCCCGTGGGCCTGGTGGATGAAGGGCGCATCTCCATCGATACGGGGCATTCCTTCCAGGCCAGCAAAGATGGTGCCTGGAATATCGCCGCGCGTTTTTATATGAACCGTAATTTTTATGTGAGCGATCCGGACGCGTTTTCCGTATCGGAGGAGCTGGAACCGCAGCAGATTTATCACCAGTCGAGGACGCCGCTCACTCTGAACGAGGCTCAAGTGCAAATTGTATTGGCGGCCGTCGCAGGGGGCATGTATGAAATTGGAGATGATTTGCCTACTCTGGGCTCGGAAGCCGACCGGCTGGCGCTGGTGGAAAATCGGGAGCTCATCAATATGACCCGCCTGGGCCGCGCAGCCCTGCCGCTCGATCTGATGACTTTTCCTGCCGCCGACCAGGAACCCAGCGTGTTCTTCCTGCGTGAAGATGCACACCAGGCGATGCTGGCCGTATTCAACTGGACCGATCAGCCGCGCTCGCATGACTTCACTTTGGCCGGTCTGAAGCTTCCGGCCAGCCATCATTTCGCCGGCTATGACGTGCTCAACCACGATGCGCCCGTTGCTTTAAGCGCCGGCACGCTCCGTTTGGAAAATCAGCCGCCGCGTTCAGTGCGTCTCGTGAAGCTGGTGGATACGTCTGTTCCGGCGGCAGCGCCGGAGGTGAGCGCGCGAGTCCCAGGGTCAGCACGTGCCGGAACGCCCATAAAGCTTGAGGCCAGCACGAGCGGCGTTCCTGCTATTTCCTACCACTGGCATTTCGGAGACGGCACGGCGGCACAAGGAGCGACCGTCACGCACATTTACACTCGCTCGGGAAGCTATAGAGTTGCACTGACCGTAGACGGGGTTGACGGCCTGGCAGCGGTAAAGGATTTCACCGTGAGGGTGACCGGCTATCCAAATACCCTGATGCACTTGAACCTTAACCGCCGGTACGTGCCGGAAGGCGTACGGTAGCCACGGTCAGTGTTTTTTCTGACCGTGGGCTTTTACCCTTCGAAACAAACCCACGGTCAGTCAGAATGCAACTGACCGTGGCTACCACTCTCACTGTTCCGATCTTAATCCCCTCAGCACGCAACCCGCGCGGTGGCTACCTTCCCCAATCCGTGTTGCTCGTTGCTTTTCACTCATCCTCATTCGGTGCGGCGTTACAATCAGGGTGGGGGAACGTGAACAGCACTCCAGGCATAAAGAAAAGCGGTTCAAAGCGGAACATTCCGCTCGGTGAGCTGAAAAGCGTGGTCGGCGAAGCTCATCTTCTTTCGCATCCTGAAGACCTGATGCTTTATGAGTACGACGGTCTCTCGTCGGAAGGCATGCCCGACGCGGTTGTCTTCCCAGCTTCAACTTCGGAAGTGGCCGCAGTTGTGAAGCTCGCTGGCCGCTGTGGCACTCCTGTTGTCGCACGAGGCGCAGGCACCGGCTTGAGCGGTGGCGCTGTGGTGACGGAAGGTGGCATCGTGGTGTCTCTCTCCCGAATGAAGAGGATTCTGGAAATCGATCTTGAGAACGAGCGGGCGCGAGTGCAGCCGGGAGTTGTGAACCTGGACCTTTCCCTGGCGCTTTCCGATGCCGGATATTACTATGCGCCGGACCCCTCCAGCCAGAAAGCGTGCACGTTGGGCGGCAATGTGGCGGAAAACTCCGGAGGGCCGCACACGCTGGCCTATGGCGTGACCACTAACCATGTACTTGGGCTTGAAATGGTGCTTCCGGACGGCTCGGTGATTCATGCCGGAGGCAAGTGCTGGGATCGGCCAGGATATGACCTGACCGGGCTGACGGTCGGTTCGGAGGGAACACTCGGAATCGTCACGGAAATTACTGTGCGAATTTGCCGCAAGCCGGAGGCGGTGAAAACGCTGCTGGCCGTTTACGATCGATGTCACGATGCGAGCCGTACGGTGGCCTCTATCACAGCGCGGGGCATGACGCCCGCTGCGCTCGAGATGATGGACGGATTTACGTTAAGAGCCGTGGAGGCCGCCACGCACGCGGGCTATCCCCTGGACTCGGCCGCAGTGCTGCTGATTGAGCTTGAAGGTTTGGAGGAGGCGGTGGAAGAAGAAGCGGAACAAATAGAGGCCGCATGCCTGGAAAACCATGCGCGGCTGGTGCGCCGGGCGCAAACCGCCGAAGAGCGCGACCTCCTGTGGCGAGGGCGTAAAAACGCCTTCGGCGCGCTGGGTCGCATCAGTCCAAGCTATTACGTTCAGGATGGTGTCATCCCGCGGACGCGGCTGCCTGAAATAATGGATTACATCGAGGAAGTGGCCAAACAATACGGGCTTTCGATTGGTAACATCTTCCACGCGGGCGATGGTAACCTGCACCCGTTACTCATGTATGACCGCCGCGACGCGGACGAGTGCCGGCGGGTGGCAAAGGCAGCGGCAGAGATCATCGCCCGCTGTGTGGAATTGGGCGGCTCGATCACCGGCGAGCATGGAGTGGGGATAGAAAAGAGCGAATTGATGCCGCTGCTTTTTTCCGAAGATGACCTGGAGATGATGCGCAGGATAAAATCCGTGTTTAATCCGGAAGCGACATTAAATCCTGGAAAAGTGTTTCCAGCCGGCAAGATGTGTGGGGAATTGCGCGTGAAGATGTAGAGCGGCGGACATGGGGTAGCCACGGCACGATTTATGTGCCGTGGGTTTCGGCTTCCCCAAAGTGCAGGAGTTTTGCGTATTACTTACTAGAGACGGCGATGCCAAAGGTCAATGCGGTTCCGGAGCATGACACAAGACCGCTTTCCAGCCTGACAGCTTTGATGGGCGAAGAGAGCATCTCGACGGACCCTACCGTCTGCGCTTCCTTCGCGGTGGATGGCCTTTTGCCTCAGTGTGTGGTCTACCCGCGCTCGGCGGAAGACGTTGCGGCGATCCTTGCAAAATCACGCAAAGAGGGCCTTGCGGTGATCCCTTGCTCAAACGCCACCAAGCTTCATATCGGAAATATTCCCCGCCGGTACGACCTTGCAATGTGCCTGAAAGGGATGAACCGGGTTCCGCATTACGAGCCGGCGGACCTCACCGCCAGCGTGGAACCGGGAATGGAGTTCGGCCGTTTCCAGGAGCTCCTTGGTCGTGACGGCCTTTGGCTTCCGCTGGATCCGGCTGGCGGCGATAGAGGTTCCCTCGGAGGGATTGTCGCGACGAACGCGACGGGTCCTCTCCGGCTGAAGTACGGCGCGCCGCGCGATATGGTGGTGGGTTTGAAGATCGCGACCACTGAAGGAAGGATCGTCAAGACGGGAGGACGAGTCGTAAAGAACGTTGCCGGATACGACCTGGCGAAGCTCATCACTGGCTCCTTCGGAACTCTGGGCGCGATCGTGGAGATCAGCTTCAAGCTGTTTTCTCTTCCCGCCCGGCGGGTGACGTGGGCCGTTCGTATTCAGAGCGTTGATGCGGCGCGCGAGCTCAGGCGGCGCGTGTTGAATTCCCCCTTGTTCCCTATGCGCATGGTGCTGCTGGACGGACTTGCTATGAGCTGTGTGAACGGACCGGCAGCGAATAAAATACCGCGGGAAGCGCTCGAAGTCTGGATCGAATTTGGCGGCACGGAACGAGTGATCCAACGGTGCGGAAAATCCCTTGAAGAGCTGACCAAGAGAATGGGTTCAACTTCGCGCCTTCTCGATAACAGTTTTACCGAAGCGGCCTGGAATCGAGTTTGTAACTTCAGCGCAGTGGCGGCTTCTTTTTTTGGAGGCGGTGTCAGCCTCAAAGCTGTTCTCCCGGTTGCGGCGAGCGAAGGATTTTTGATGCGAATCTACGAGGAGGCCGAAAAGAGAGGCGTGAGCGCGGCCTGCATCTGCCACAACGGCGTGATTCACGGTTGCCTCGCGAGGGCGAATGGAGAGGCTGCGGCCCTTGTGGCCCTCCTCCGGGAGATCGGCACAGGCGAGGGAGGAACCGTAATCGTTGAGCTCGGCTCGCCGGACCTGAAGCGGCAGGTCGATGTTTGGGGGTTGCCTGGGGACGATTTCGATGTGATGCGGAAGTTAAAGGAAGTCTGGGATCCAGGGGCAACCCTTTCGCCGGGACGTTTTTTGGGCGGGTTGTAGAGAGGTGCCTCGATCGTGGTAGCACGGGGTGGCATTGTCGCAACCAAAGGGACTGTCATTCTGAGCGGTCCCGCGAAGCAGGAGAGCGAATAATCTCTGCATTGTTAAGCCGAAATACGGGGATTCTTCCGCTCCGCGTCAGAATGACAGGCCCCAAAATGTTTGCTAAAAAAACAAGAAATTACGACCTTGCAATGCAGAGCTTCGCTGTCGCGATCTGCGGCTTTTATTTTAGAATCCTTGAAAAGCCGCGGACCTGAGAAATGCAGGTCCGCGCTACTTGCTTTAACACGGAAAACCCTCTCTGCGCGCACTGGGTTTGGCCTTTCCTCGACACTGGGGTGACCGGGAAAATCGCTGTAGGAAGAGAGTTGACGAGTGCCTGAAGCGCTAAAGGAAGAAGAACAATCGAATTCAATTCAGGCAGGGAGCAGGCCGGGCAAGAACGGCTTCGGTCCCGGCGAAGCACCGAGCTGGGAAGATTATTCCAAATGCATCCATTGCGGCCTCTGTCTGAATAGCTGCCCTACCTATCGAGAGCTTGGGATGGAGATGGATTCGCCGCGCGGGCGAATCTACCAGATGATCCAGGTCGAGCGCGGCCGCCTCCCGCTCGGAGAAAGCTTCGTCCGGCATATCGATCTTTGCCTCGATTGCCGCGCCTGCGAGACGGCTTGCCCTTCCGGCGTCCAATATGGGCGGTTGGTGGAGGCAGCGCGCAGCCAGATTGAAAGCTATTATCATCGGCCGCTGCTGGCGTCTTTCCTGCGGAGGGCCTTTTTGCGCGGCCTCTTACCCCATCCGCGCCGGTTGGAAATGGTGGGCGGGCTTTTGCGCGTCTATCAGCGCTCAGGCCTGGAGAAAATCATTATCGGTTCGGGATTGTTGAAGCTCTTTCCAGGCCATCTTGAGAAAGTGGCGCGGTTGTCGCCACGGATGGAAAGCCCATTCTTCACTCATCGTTTGGGGACGATTATCCCCGCGGTGGGTGAGCGGCGATATCGGGTGGGTTTTGTCGCCGGATGCATGGCGAACTTGGCCTTTGCTCGCCTCAACGAGGCGACCGTAAGAGTTCTTGCGCGGAATGGTTGTGAAGTGGTGATCCCGGCAGCTCAGGGTTGCTGCGGCGCTTTGCATGTCCATTCTGGAATGCGTGACATCGCGAGAGAGCTGGCGCTCAAAAACATGCGCACCTTCCTGGGTGAGGAGCTGGATGCAGTCCTTACCAACGCGGCGGGCTGTGGGTCGGTGCTCAAGGAATATCCTGAGCTTTTCGAGGTGAAGGGGCGCGAGCATTACGAGGCGGCCAAGGCATTCAGCACGAAGGTAAAGGACGTAACGGAATTTCTCGCTCAAATCGAGTGGGGCCAGGATTTTTATCCGGCGAACGTTCGCGTCACCTACCAGGATCCTTGTCACCTCGGCCATGCCCAGAAGATTCGCCTTGCGCCGCGGCGGCTGATTAGTTCAGTCCCTGGCGTGGAATTGATAGAACTAAAAGAGGCCGAAATTTGTTGTGGCAGCGCAGGCATTTATAATATTGTTCACAATGACATCGCGGAACGACTGTTGGAGGCAAAAATGCGCCGGGTAAACGAAACGGGGGCAGAGCTGATTCTGACCGCCAATCCCGGCTGCATGATCCAGCTTCAGGCGGGAGTGAAGGCAAGCGCGAACCCACGCAGGCGCGTGCTCCACGTGATGCAGTTTTTGGATGAAGCTTACAGAAAGAGAGGTTAGGCGATGGTAGATCAAGCATCGACACAGCGTGAACACTTGGAAGCGTTGCTGGAGGAAAAGCGGCTCTATCCTCCGCCAAAAGAATTCCAAAAACAGGCGAACTGGCCGGACCTGTCGATTTACGAGCGGGCACGTAAAGACCCGGAGGCGTTCTGGGCGGCGGAGGCCGAAAATCTGGCCTGGATCAAACGGTGGGATACGGTCCTCGAGTGGAAGGCTCCGTGGGCGAAGTGGTTCGTGGGCGGAAAGTTGAATGTGGCGTACAACTGCGTCGACCGCCATGCGGCTTCATCCCGCCGCAACAAAGCGGCGATTGTTTGGGAGGGCGAGCCGGGCGACTCGCGCGTGCTGACATTTGGGATGCTGGAGCGAGAAGTAAACCGGTGTGCAAATGGATTGAAGTCGCTGGGCGTCAAAAAAGGCGATCGTGTAGCCATTTACATGGGAATGACGCCGGAGCTGCCCATCGCGCTGCTGGCTTGCGCCAAGATCGGCGCTCCGCACAGTGTGATTTTCGGCGGCTTCTCGGCGGAATCATTAAGCGAGCGAATGAATGACGCAAAGGCGAAAGTGCTGGTGACGGCCGATGGCGCGTGGCGAAAAGGCAACGTGGTTCCCCTCAAGGCGAACGCCGACGAAGCGTTGAGGAACTCGCCGAGCGTGGAAAAGGTGGTGGTGCTCGAGCGGGTTGGCAGCAGAACGCCCTGCCCGATGCGGGCGGGCCGCGATCTTTGGTGGCATGAATTGATCGATAAGTCTTCACCGCGCTGCGAGCCTGAGCCGATGGATTCCGAAGACATTCTTTACATCCTCTACACCAGCGGCACGACCGGCAAGCCGAAAGGGGTGGTGCATACTTCGGCGGGTTATCTGTTGGGGACTTCAGTGACCCATCGTACCGTTTTTGATATCAAGGAAAATGACGTTTATTGGTGCACCGCCGATATCGGCTGGGTCACCGGGCACTCCTACATCGTTTATGGCCCTCTTGCCAACGGTTGCACCAACCTGATGTACGAAGGCAGTCCGGACTTTCCGGATCGCGGGCGCTTCTGGGACGTCGTCTCCAAGTACGGCGTGACCGTGCTTTATACGGCGCCCACGGCGATTCGAACCTTCATGCGTTGGGGAACGGAATGGCCGGAAAAATTCGATCTTTCTTCGCTGCGGGTATTGGGTTCTGTGGGTGAGCCCATCAACCCCGAAGCCTGGGTCTGGTATCACCAGCACATCGGGCGGGAGCGCTGCCCCGTGGTGGACACCTGGTGGCAAACAGAAACCGGCATGATCATGATTTCTCCATTGCCCGGCGTGACGGCCACCAAGCCGGGTTCCGCGACGCTGCCCTTTCCGGGAATCGGAGCGGAAGTGCTTGATGAGAAGGGTAACGGCGTGGGGCCGGGTGGCGGGGGCTATCTGGTGTTGACGCGGCCGTGGCCCGCTATGTTTCGCACTATTTACGGCGATCCCGAGCGCTACGAGAAGCAGTATTGGTCAAAATATCCCGGAAAATATCTCACCGGGGATGGCGCGAAGGTGGACAAAGACGGGTACTTCTGGCTGCTGGGGCGGGTTGACGACGTGATGAATGTTTCCGGGCACCGCATCTCCACTTTTGAGGTGGAAAGCGCGCTGGTAGATCATACGGCGGTAGCAGAGGCAGCGGTGATCGGGAAGACGCACGAGGTGAAAGGGCAGGGCATTGCGGGATTCGTGACGTTGAAGGAAAACGTCGAGCCGAGCGATGACCTCAAAAAGGAACTGCGCGAGCACGTCGCGAAAAAGATTGGCGCTCTGGCACGGCCAGACGACATTTTCTTCACCTCTGAGCTGCCAAAAACCCGAAGCGCTAAAATCATGCGACGGCTCTTGCGAGATATCGCCGAAGGCCGCGTCCTTGGCGATACGACGACGCTTGCCGACCCTGGGGTGATCGCAAAGCTCAAGGCGCAATATGAAGAAGAGGGCTTGGTGGATTGAAGCTGCATATGCCGATTCGAGGCATGGCGGACCTGCGATATAGGTCCGCTGCTTTGGCTTTGGGTATTGAATACGATAATCCGCTGTTTGCCTCTTATCTTACCTGCAGATCCAAGGGAGAGGGGAAATCATTTTCACAATGAAAACTCAAAAATTCGCTCTGGTACTGCCTCAGTTTCGGGCGCGTAGAGGCGGCTTTATGCCGCCATTTCGGGCTGGCGGGGTAAACCCGCCGCTACGTCCGCGCCCGAAACTGAGGGATTACGCTCTAGCTCTTGTCCTCGGCATTTTCTGCTGCGGGCAGGTGCTTGGGGCCGAAGGATGGCCGACCTTTGCGCACGATCCTCAGCGTTCCGGCTGGGCATTTGAAGAAACAACACTGAGCCCGCAGAACGTTTCCAAGTTGGAGCTTTTATGGAAAACAACGGTGAAGAATGAGCCGAAGTCCTTAACTGCTCTCACAGCGCCCGTGCTAGCAGATGGGGTAAGCACGCCTTCAGGTGTTCGGCCCGTAGTCTATATCGCAGGCAGCTCCGATGAGGTGTACGCGATTGATGCGATCAACGGGAAGCTGGTTTGGGCGCGGACCTTGAAGTCCGATGTGCTCCCGAAGGACGCGGGAATGTGGCTTTGCCCGAACAATCTCAATGCCACGCCGGTGATAGATGAAAGTCGTGGTCTGCTTTACGTTGTGGCATCAGACGGGAAGTTTTATGGGCTGGATTTAAGCACCGGCAGAACGAAGCTGGGTCCGGTGCAGTTTGTTCCGCCGTTTTCAAAAGACTGGAGCCTGAACCTCTGGAACGGAATTGTTTATACGTCCATCTCCCAGGGTTGCGGCAATGCGATTTCCGGGATTTATTCCTTTGACGTCCGCCATCCGGAGCGTCCCGTCGTGCGCGATTTACTGCTCGAAACCCACGGCGGCGGGGGCGTGTGGGGGCGGGGCGGACCCACCATCGGGAAAGACGGACGCATCTTTGCCCAGACGGGAGATGGTGTTTTTGACCCAAGCGATGGCCAGTATGGCAGCAGCGTGATTGCCGCGTCACTCGGAAGCCTCAAGCTTGTAGACTACTTTTCACCGCGAAATTTTCGCCAACTGACGCAGTACGACCTTGATCTCGGTGCGTCAGGCCTCGCTTGGTTCCCGTATCGAAATTTCGACCTTGTGGCCGGGGGTGGTAAAGAAGGGGTGCTTTATTTGCTCGATGCGGACGACTTAGGAACAAAAGATCACCAGACGCCCCTCTGCACGTTGAAACTGGGCAATGATAACCTTGATTTTGAGGGGGCAGGAATCTGGGGCGCGCTCTCCTCGTGGCGCGATACGGCGGGAGACGCGTGGGTGTACGTTCCCATCTGGGGGCCGGCTTCGAAGCAGGCCCCGGCTTTTAGCATCACCAACGGCCCTCATCCTCATGGCTCGATTATGGCATTCAAAATTGCAATGAATTCGGCGACGCGCGAACCTACACTCGATCCCGTCTGGGTTTCCGGTGACTTTGACGTTCCCGAGCCGGTTGCGATTGCGAACGGCGTCGTCTTCGCTCTCTCCACCGGCGAGAACACGCAGCAAACCACCGGAAATCCCGTGATTATTTATCCTATAGGAAAACTGCTCACGGACCAGCAGCGAGGCGCAGGCACCCGTCATGCTGTACTCTATGCGCTCGATGCCCGGACGGGCAAGGTGCTCTACGACAGCGGCGATGTGATCACGGACTGGGTCCATTTCAGCGGGTTGGCCATCTCCGGTGGCCGCGTTTATGTTGTCGACCACGATTCCACGCTCTACTGCTTCGGCCTGAAAAGCCAGGAGTGAGGCATACTCCCAGGACGGACGAAATTGCCAACGGCCTGTCGCGAAGGCGCAGAGGGTAGGAGTGAAGACGAATTGACAGTCAAAGATTTGGAAGGGGCTACTTCTCTAAACTTCGAGTTTCATCTATAGACTTGCCTTGGCGTTGTTGCGGGCCATTCATTCTCACACGCCTTTATTCCCGTCTGTGCTCCCTTACAGCCTCTCATGTGCGGAATCTGCGGAATCTTTAATTTTCGGAACGGAGCGCCTGCGGATCCGGAGCGGCTGAAGCGCGCTGCCGGCGCTCTGGCGCATCGCGGTCCAGACGACGAGGGGTACTACCTGGATGGCGATATGGGGCTGGGAAACCGGCGGCTGAGCATTATTGATCTTCCCGGCGGCCATCAGCCCCTCTCGAACGAAGATGGCTCGCTCTGGATTACCTTCAACGGTGAAATCTATAACTATGGCGAGTTGCGCTCGGAAATGGTCCAGCGCGGGCACAGGTTTCGCACTGCGACGGACACCGAAGTCATTCTCCATCTTTTCGAAGAGCGTGGGACCGCATGCCTCAAAGACCTGCGCGGAATGTTCGCATTCGCGCTCTGGGATGCCGGCGCACGACGCCTGTTGCTGGCGCGAGACCGCTTGGGCGTGAAGCCCTTGTTTTATCGGGTAACTTCGGAAGGCATTGTCTTCGCTTCGGAACTGAAGGCAATCGGCGCGCTCTCATCGCAGCCGCTGGAAACAGAACTGCAATCGGTTTACGACTTTTTTGTCTTTCGCTACGTTCCGGCCCCGCACACGTTATATCGTGACGTTAGGAAAGTGCTTCCCGCATCGTTCCTTCTCGTGGATTCGAACGGTCTTCAGCCGTCAGATTACTGGGACGTTCCGAAGGAAAATGAAAGCCCGAACGGTGCAGGCGAGATGACAGAGGAGTTTTTCGCGCGGCTGCGCGAATCGGTGCGGCTGCGGATGATCGCCGATGTGCCTTTAGGCGTTTTCCTGAGCGGAGGGATAGACTCGAGCGCGATCGTGGCGTTGATGGCCGAGCTGGGAGTACGGCCTTTACGGACGTTCTCCGTTGGCTTTGATGAAGGCGGCTATAGCGAGCTGTCCTTTGCCCGCAAAGTTGCCGAACGGTACTCGGCGCAGCACCAGGAGCTAATGGTTCAGGCCCGCGACGTGGCTCAAGAGTTGCCCCGCCTCGTCGCCCTTCGCGCCGAACCCGTGGCGGAGCCGACGGACGTCGCGCTTTATCGCATCTCGCGCTTCGCCGCAGGAAGCGTGAAAGTGGTGCTTGCCGGCGAAGGAGGTGACGAGCTCTTCGCGGGCTATCCGAAGTATGTTGCCGAGAACCTTGCGCGCAAGTCGCCGTTTTTGCCGGTGGCGCTGGCGAGAAGGGCGGCGCGTCTGCTTCCTTTCAGCCAGCGACGATTGCAGGTGGCCTTGGAAACGCTTTCGATTAGCGATGAAAATGAGCGTTACGCCTCCTGGTTTGCCTCGTTCACTCGCGCAGAATGCAAGGGGCTCTTCAATCGTGAATTCCTTGCTGAGGTTGACGTGGAGCAACCGGCGAAGGTTTTCCGCGAATGCCTGCGTAAAGCCGGCCACCGCTCACCTTTAAAGCGGATGCTTTACGCTGACTTGAAAATCTGGCTGCCGGATAACCTCCTCCTGCGGGGCGACGCGATGACGATGGCGGCTTCCATTGAAGAGCGGGTGCCGTTTCTCGATCACAAGCTGGTCGAGCTGGCATCTCGAATCCCGGAGCGGCTGCTCCTCCGCGGATTCGAAACGAAGGCTTTCCTGCGCCGCGCGCTCCAGGATTATCTGCCAGCGGAAATTCTGAAGCGACGCAAGGTAGGATTTACCGTACCCATCGGGCCGTGGTTTCGTGGACCTCTTAAGGAATTCGTGGGTGATCTTCTCCTTTCTCCGCGCTCGTTCGTGCGGAACTATTTTGAGGGTCCAGTCATCGAGCGGTTTGTCGATGAGCATTTAAGGGGCACGCGTGATCGGCAGAAACAACTGTGGGCGCTGGTGAGTTTTGAATTATGGGAACGGCAACAAGGCCGTGACCAGTGACGAGCGAAGAGGGGCAAAGTGACGGCATGAAAAATGGAGCCATCGGCGTCTGCATCGTCGTTGAGAACCTGCCGGTGCCGCTTGATCGGCGGGTTTGGCAGGAGGCCCTTGCTCTGCGTGATGCGGGTTATCGGGTTTCTGTTATTTGTCCAAAGCGGGGAGAATATCAGTCCGCGTATGACTCCCGTGAGGGAATTGAAATTTACCGGCATTCCCTCTGGGAAGCTTCACGCCCGGCCGGCTATCTTCTGGAATACGCCTGGGCCTTTATCCAACAGTTGCGGCTTGGATTGAAGGCTTATCGCCGGAGGCGCTTTCACTTCCTTCATGCCTGCAATCCTCCGGACACCATATTTTTGGTTGGTTGTTTTTTTCGGCTGCTGGGCGTCCGTTTCACTTTTGATCAGCATGACCTTAATCCTGAACTTTACGAGGTCAAGTTCGGGAAAAAAGGCGGCCTCTTCTACCGCCTGGTCTGCCTTGCGGAGCGGCTGACGTTTGGCCTGGCCGTCGTTTCCTTCGCCCCGAACGATTCCTACCGTGAGATTGCTATCCAGCGCGGCGGTATGCGCCCGGAGCAAACTTTTGTGGTGCGCAGCAGCCCGGGAGAAGCGACCACCCATGCCGGCCGGGCTGTCGAAAATCTCAAGAGGGGGAAACGCTACCTCGTGCTTTATCTGGGTGTCATGGGGCCGCAGGAAGGGCTTGAGCTGCTCCTGGAATCCATCCTTCAGGTGGAGAAGTGGCGGCAGAAAAATGACACCCAGTACGTCCTGATCGGCGCTGGGAGCGAACTGCCCAGGCTGAAACAGCGGGTGGCCGAAATGGATCTCCGTTCCGTCGTTCATTTCACCGGAAGGCTTCCGGATCGCGAGTTGCCTCTGTACTTGTCGACGGCAGATGTCGGCGTGGCTCCTGACCCGAAGAACGTGATGAACGACAAGTCCACAATGAACAAGGTTCTGGAGTATATGGCCTACGGACGGCCGGTGGTGCTTTATGACCTGATGGAAGGCCGACGGGCAGCAGCAGCCGCTGCCCTGTATGCCCGTCCAAATGACCCGGAAGATTTTGCCCGCCAGATCGTTACGTTGCTGGATTCGGACGCGCTCCGCCTTCAACTCGGTGAAGAAGGGAAACGGCGCATCGCCGGGGAGTTACGCTGGGAGCTTCAGAAAGCAGAACTCCTGCGCGGGTACGAGACGGCGTTGAATGCCTCTCCGGGTAAGCGTCGCTCGCACAGAGTCGTGTAATACTTGCTGCTCCTTCGAGTGGAAGGTTAATTGTTTTCTCAAATTTTCGCTTGACAGCGTAGTTATTAGATGTATAATGACTAACATCTTATTTATAGATCGAGAGCTCTTTCTCCAGGAGCCTAAAATGCCTAACCCGCTGTTCTCTCGTCGGTCAGTAATTTCGGAAAGGAAAACTCGGTTTGCTCCTGATCCAGGCAGCCGTTTTCCGGGAGCAAATTTGCGACAACTGCTCCACGCGGATTGTGGTTCTTTAATTGCTCAATGAATTTAACGGGAGGTTGACCATGGATTATGCATTGTCTACCGGCGGTTTAATGGTGCACTCTCGCGAAGATTGGCCATGCGCATGCTGTCGGCCGCACGACGTTGCGGACGGTCGCGGCTTTTGCCTGTGTCTGAGGTGCGCGCGGCGCGTGATTCAAGCTGTTGAGGCGGGGGTGGAGGGAATGCGCGCCCTGCTGGACGATGTGACGGACGCGCTAACGCTTCTCCAGGGAGAGGCTGCAATGCCGGGCCTGGCTGTCAATTAGTATTTCTATCGTGACGATCGATGAAGAGTTGAACAGGCTCGAGGACAATCTGCGGCGCTTAAAGATTGAGTACGAGACTTACTTCAGTGGCGGCTCGCCGCGAGCGCCGAACGATCTGGTTTTCCGGGTCGAAAAAACAATCAAGAGATTCAGTGTTGGAGCCTCTGAAGCGACCTTCCGGCAGCGCTTCCGGTTCAATCAGCTTGCCCAAAGCTATGCGGTCCACAACGATCTGTGGCGTAAGAGGCTAAAGCAAAAGGAGGAGGGGCTCGCCACTCAGGGCCGGCGGAGTCGCCCGCTCGGTGAGGGCGAAGAGGGTTTCCGTGTCTCCTGGTCAGACCCGGAGCGCGAGAAGGAAAAAGTGGATCAGCTTCTTCAAGCCGTCGTGCGCGCCCGAGTGAGCGCCGGCGAGACGGCCGAGGAGATCAATCCGCAGCTTTTCGCCAGCTTTGTTCGCGAAAAGACCCGTCAATTCCAGCAGAGCTTCGGATGTGAACTCATCTGTTTTTCCGTCAGCATCGAAGAGGGCCGGGTGAAATTGCGCGTCGAGAGGCCCTCGGACGCGCCGGAGTAACGCATAGGTAAAAGCCTTGCGGTACACTCCTTTCCGGTGCGAAAAAGACACACATGACAGGGAGCGATCCGCATTCACTGCAGTCCGCCCAGAGGGCTACTACGCTCTCCCTGCAACACCACACCACTGGCAAACAAACTGTAACTGCGCCTTAGCGGCCGCGACGGCCGAGTCGATTTCCAGGTACTCGTCAGCGGCATGGGTATTACCGCCTCGCGGTCCCCAGAGAACCGCGGGCGTGCCGAACGCCTGATGAAAAACGTACATGTCGCACGGAGCTTCAATACCTTGGATGAGCGGCTCCTTGCCGAGCACGTTGCGAGCGCATTCGGCAAGTTCAGCAATCAGCGGCTCACTCTTTGCGATCGCGGACCCCGGCAGCCAGCGAATGGGAAATTCGATTTTCGGCTTAGAGGGAAAAAGCTCCGGAGCGGCTTTCATGATTGCCTCGAACCATTCGTAGAACTCCCGCTCCACGTCCTGCTGCTTTTCTCCCGGCATCATTTGCCAGTACATCTCAATCTGGCAGGTTTCAGGAATCGTGATGGGTTCCCCGGTGCCCCACGGCCCGGTGGTCAGCTTGGTAATCGAGACGGGCACAGGATCGGGCGAATCAGCGTAAAGCTCGTGGACTGGGGCTTTCCTCCGGCGCTGCTCGGCAAATTCCTGCATCTTGACCAGGAAATAGCGAATGGGATCAATCACGCCGGTGGGGTACTTTCCTTCCGGCAAAATGCCTCCGGTGGAACTCAGGGTGATGTGGACGGTGCGACCGCCGCGTTGTGCGGGGCAAATTCGCAGGAAAGATGGTTCAGTAATGATGGCGGCGTCACCGTTATAGCCCTTCAGCCGTCCCGCCAGAGTGCCGTTTACGCCTCCAAACTCCTCGTCGGAGACCGTCTCAACGACGAGGTCGCCTTTTAATTCGATGCCAAGATCGCGCAGAGCTTCCACCACAAAAAGATTGAGGCCCACACCGCCCTTCATGTCATTCGAGCCGCGCCCATAGAGTCGATCATCCTCGACCTCTCCACCAAACGGATCGCGGGTCCAAGGCTGAGTTCCCCGGGGCACCGTGTCGATATGTCCTGAGAGAACCAAAGAGCGCCCTCTGCTGCGCCCTCTACGGCGGGCCCCCACATTGGGTCTGTTGCTGTAGTCACGGCCGGGATAGAAGAGAGAATGAGCCTCGAGCCCCTGGACGTCGCGCAAGTAATAGAGTTCCGTATCCAGTCCCAGAGCCGCTAAGAACCCGGCCACATGCTGCTGGCAGGCCTCTTCGTTTCCGATGGGGGGCGTGTTCTCCGACGGAATACGCACGAGGTTCCTGATGATTTCGACCAGCCGGCCGCGATGGCTCTCCACATAAGACGAAAGATCGTTTCTCAGATTCGGGTCGAGAGGCATAAAAGCTCCTTTCACATTTCCAATTTGATGGGGCGATTGCGGAATCCCTTCGTCAGATAAGCCAGATAGATGACTCCCGCGCCAAGCCATATGAATCCCACGAGCTTGGCGTCAGCCGACAGGCTCATCCAAACATAGGTGCAAACCAGAGCTCCAAGCGCAGGAAAAATGAGATTCGTTACGAAACTCACCCCGCTCCGCTGACGCCGGCGTAAATAATAATGGCGAATCACGCTGAGGTTTACCAGAATGAAGCCGACGAAGGCGCCGAAATTCAGGAGCTCGACGGCGAGTTGAAAACGGATCAAAATCGCACCCACTAGGGTAATACCGCCCATAACATAAATACTACGGGTCGGCGTGGAATGTTTTTCATCGACATAGGCGAAAATCCTTCGGGAAATCACTCCGTCGCGCCCCATTCCAAACAGCAGCCGAGATGCGCCCGCCTGGCCTGTCATCGCGCTGGCAAGGCCCGCAACGAGCAAAACGAACGTGATCCAGCCCATCATCCAAGGCCCGCCCATCACCTTGCCAATATCCAGAATGGCCGTGTCTACGTTGGGAAACGTGTGATAGTTCGGCCAGACAATCTCCGCCAGATAGACTTGAACGACGCAGAACACTGCCTGCATGATACAGACAGAAATGATCGCAATGGTGATATTCCTTTCCGGATTCTCGACGTCTTCAGCGAGCGTTGAAACGGCGTCGAAGCCAATGTACGAGAGCGTTGCAATGCCTGCCCCGAGCATCATGGGGCGCAGCTTGAAAGTTGTGGGATTGTATATGGCGCGTGGCACAACCAGTCCGCCCCAGCCTTCCGCGTGGGTGACGAAGTGCACTGCAAGGACTACAAAAAGGATTGCTGAAAGGCCCAGGATCACCATCATCACGTTACTGGCTCGGGCCGTCATACTGATGCCGCGGAGGTTCACGAGTGTGATGGCAATGGTGAAAAAGATTGCCCAGACGAGATAGGGAACTTGCGGCACATACCTTGCCGCGATGAGAGCCGAATAAATGACGCTCAGCAGTGGGATCAGGAAGTAGTCCAGCATCATGGACCACCCAGCTAAGAACCCGATATGTTCGTTCAGGGCGCGCTGAGCATACGTGTACGTTGAACCGGCGGCGGGAAAAGCGGCAGACATTTTGCCATAGCTTGCGGCGGTGAAGAGCATGGCCACCATCGCAACCAGGTAGGCCAGAGCGGCATGGCCGAGGGAGACTTTCTCGATGATTCCGTAGACCGGGTATGGCGCAGTAGGAGTGAGAATCACCAGCCCGTAGATGATGAGGTCGCGAAGCCTGAGTACGCGCTTAAATTGGGGCTTGTAGCCTAAAGCTTCGAGAGAAGATGGGGCGTCTTGTTCTGACACAGCCCGTGAGACCTCATAATTGAATTTTCATTTTCCTGCTTGCACCTGGTGGGCAACTGCGCTCAAGAGGAGGGTGTTCACGGATTCGCGGACCCGCCACGCGCTCTGGCTGTAGCCTGCCAGACCTAATCCGCCTGGTGTCACTGAGGACGGTCGTATGCTGCCGATTCAGCGTGCTTTCCTCCAGCCGACTATAGAACCCAGATTGTAGATGAGGAACGATGCACCGAGGCTTTGCTCAAGCGGCGAGGTTGAAGCCCGCCCTTCCGCGAGCCGAGCAGATTGCTGAAAATTCGATCGGAATGATGTCGCGGCGATTTGACATCACCACGTATCCTGCGCACTCAATGGCTTCAGAGCGGCTCTAAGCCGGCTCGAACAGGCGATTCCTGATTTCCGTAATCCTGCGCTACACCCACTCGCCCTGCCGCATTACGGGCTCTGCCCCGCCTTCAGCGGTGATGCCGTCAACGTCGACGCGCTCAGAGCCTATCATCCAGTCGATGTGAATCAGGCTTTCGTTCGCCCCGCGCGCAGCAAGATCGTCGGCCGAGGCTTGCTCCCCGCCTTCGAGGCAATGGGTGTATGCCTGTCCCAGCGCGATGTGGCAAGCGGCGTTCTCGTCGAACAGCGTATTGTTGAAGAGAAGGCCACTCGCTGCAATGGGCGAGGAATGAGGAACCAGCGAGACCTCGCCGAGCCGCCGTGCTCCCTCGTCTGTTTCAATCACACGCTGGAGCACCTGCTCGCCCCGAGCGGCGTGTGCCTCAATGATTTTACCGCCTTCGAACCGCACCGAAATCTGTTCAATCATGGTCCCCTGGTGGGAAAGCGGCTTAGTACTGGTCACATGGCCGTCCACACGGTCCTTGTGGGGAGTGGTGAAAACCTCTTCGGTGGGCATGTTAGGAATGCAATAGCGGCCGTTCGCCGCCATCGTGCCCCCGCCAAGCCAGAGATGACCGTCGGCGAGGCCAACGCGTAGGTCTGTTCCGGGACCGCGGAAATGAAGCGCGGTGTAGCGCTTATTGTTCAACAGGGTGGCACGTTCATGGAGCTTCTGGTCATGCTCCCTCCAGGCCGCCACCGGATCGGGACGGTCGACGCGAGAAGCGGCGAAAATCGCATTCCACAGGCGGCTCATCGCCTCGTCTTGAGGAATGCCGGGAAACACGGCCTTTGCCCAGGCCGGGGTCGCACAGGCAACGATCGTCCAGTTGATTTCGTGCCGCGTGATCAGTTCGAGCGCCGGGTGGTAAGCTTTCGAGTTTGCCCGGCTCGCCCGACTCACTTTTTGCGGATCCTCCCGTGAGAGTAAGGATGGATTACTCCCCGCCACAGCCAGCCGCGCCGCGCCGCTGCGGAACGCCGCCGCCAACCCGTCGTAAAGCCACACGGGCGCGCAATCAAAGCTCGCGTCCGGCCCGTAACGGTAACGAAGTAGCACGGATTCTTCATCGGTGAGCAACGTGGTCACAAGCGTTGCCCCCGCCCGATAGGCATGTTCCGTGATCCGCCGCACCAACTGCGCGGCGTCCAGAGTCGCCGTGATGACAAGCTGCTGGCCGGGCGCGAGACCCAATCCTGAATGCACCGCGACCTGCGCGAGCCGGTCCAATTTATCCTCGAATGAAAGCGCAGATACGAACGGTTCTTCCCTCGCCGAAATTGCAGAGCTCATAGAGGTATTATCGGGCGCTCAGCGAAAAATCTGCAAGACCTACGATCACGGTGAATTTCTTGCACGCGGCAATGACGAGATTCGACACCAAGCCGAGTAGCGCAGACCTCCGTTTTTGAGGTCTGCGGTGTTTGCCCGAGGATCGCGAGAATCCGCGGACCGGAACAGCGCAGGTCCGCGCTACACCTGCTCTCCCAGGGATAAGGGGTGTCCCGCGCAGCGGGACGGGTGAGGGGTCAGTGATTCAGCCGCTGCCCACATCCTCCCTCACCACTGGTTTCCCCGGCGTGTTTTTGACGGAAGCGCAGCCGTTGTGCAAGTATTGGGCTAACAAGCTTTCTGGAAGCTAGCTTCCGGGAATTCGCCCCTTTTGCTCTTGCTCGCAGCCGCGCTGTCGCGGGCAATCTCCGCATCGCTCTCAGTTGCGAGATGAATGGGGAATCTCCGAAGTCGTGCGCGCATCATAAAAGACATGGCAAAAAACGCCAAATGGCGGATGGAATGGATCCTTGTCGCGGGCCTTCTACTCACCATGCTGCCCTTAGTCCAGGCGCTGCCACAGACGCAAAGCCTGAAAGGCCAGGTGGTCACAGACAAGGGCGCTTCCATTCCAAACGCTGTCTGCTCTCTGAACGGTCGTAACCTGCCGCAAGGGAATCTTCAAGCCACCACGGACGAGCGGGGCAATTTCGATTTCCCGGCGCTCATGCCGGGCAGGTATTCTCTCACCTGCGCCGCCGTGGGACGAGAGCCCGTCTCGAAGACAGACATCGTCGTGATTTCAGGCAAACTGCTGTCCATCCTTCAGGTTATTCTGCCGCCGGAAATTCGTGCCAGCAAACAGGTCATTACCGTCCACGCCACCGCGCCAGGTCTGGCGGCAAATCAAGCCGCGCCGCCATCGACCTTTTCAGCCCACCAGCTCATGACCCTGCCCCTGGCGGAATTGAAGTTCAAGGCTGCATTACCACTCGTGCCCGGCGTGGTGAGAACACCGGATGGAAAGCTGAACATCAAGGGTACTCCCGAAGAACAGGGATTGCTCCTGGTGGATGGGACTGACCTGGTTGATCCGGTCACAGGCGCCTTTTCCGTCGAGGTTCCCATCGATGACATCGAAGAACTGCAGGTATACAAAAGTCCTTACCAAGTTCAGTACGGCCATTTTTCCGGTGGCCTCACCGTGATTCAAACCAAGCCACCACTCGACCATTGGCACTGGGAGCTGAATGACGTCATTCCGGACGTCTTCATCGAACAGGGGCACATTCAAGGCATTCAGGGTGACGCTCCGCGGTTCTATCTTACAGGACCTCTGATCAAAGACAGGCTGAATTTCTCCGAGTCTTTCATTTACGATCTGAACAGGGCATTTATCGAAGGGCTGCCCTGGCCGAAGAACATCAGCCGCAGGGAAGGTATTTCCTCTTTCACCCAATTTCAGCTTATCCTCTCGCCTCGCAACCTGCTCTCGACCAACGTTCGCGTCTTTCCAGCTCGCCGCGAATTTGACAATATCAGCGCGCTGGTTCCGGAACCTGCCTCCTCAAACTACGGGCAGCGAGGTTACTCCATCGGCGGCGTCGACCGTTACATGAGAAAGTCCGGGGGCATCCTGAGCACGCTATTTCAGGCCACCGAGTTCGATACGTACGCCCACGGCCAGGGCCCTGAACCTATGCTGATCACTCCCAACGGATACGGCGGAAACTACTTCAATGCGTACCAGCGATTTGCCAACCAGGAGGAGTTCCAGGAAACCTACGAATTCAGACCCAAAACTTGGGCCGGCGAACATCACCTCCAGATTGGCGGCGAGTATTTCCGCCGCGCCTACACCGGGACCAGCGCCTCCAACACCGAGCTGATTACCAACACGTCTGGAAACATTTTGGGACGGATCAACTTTTCCGGCCTGTCTCATCTGAGCGATGAAGACACGCAATTTGAGGCTTATGGCCAGGACCACTGGGTGGTCAACAACTTCTTAAACATCGATTATGGCCTGCGGTTCTCGAACGAGAACATCGGCAGCCCCGCCGCTTTTGCCCCACGTGTGGGTTTCGTTTATTCACCCAGCCGCACCGGACGGACCGTAATTCATGGTGGAGCAGGAATTTTCTATAACCGCATCGCAATGCTGGCCGCCGATTACGCAGAAAATCCCTCGCGTGTCATCAGCCTCTTTGCCCCGGATGGCGCGCCGCTTGGACCTCCTCAGATCTACCTCAACGCCTACCGGATTATCTCCCCGGACGGCAAGCCCATCGCCGTCACGCACAACAATCTCGGTGCTACGCCTTATGACCGCACCTGGAGTATGGAAATTGATCAGGAGCTACGCGCCAACTGGCTATTGCGCGCGAGCTATCTCGGCAGTCGTGGCCTCGGAGAGTTTCTGGTGAACCAGGAGCACCTTGCTAACGGCAGCCACGCCTACCTCCTCACCAATAACGGTGCCTCGCGCTACCAGGAATTTGAAACCACTCTGCGCTGGCGGACAGGTGAAAAGGCGAACGTGAACGTTTCTTATGTCCACAGCACCACGCGCGGTGACCTCAATACCCTTGGCGCCCTCTACGTGCCATTTGAGCAGCCCGTCATCCGGCCCAACTATTTTGCGGATCTCCCTGCGGACATCCCGAACCGCGTCATTACCTGGGCTGAGTTTGCGGTGCCCTGGGGGCTGACGCTGAGCCCGGTGTTTGACATTCATACCGGCTTTCCCTGGTCTTCCTACGACGCCTACCAAAACTACGTGGGCCCGCCACAGGGACGCCGGTTGCCGAGATTTTATTCCCTTGATTTCAAGATCAGCAAGGACTTTCATATCCCGTTTTTGAAGATCGGCTTCTTCAAGCGTCACAAGTTCCGGGGTGCGTTCCAGGTTTACGACGTCACGAACCACCTGAACCCTGTCGACGTTTATAACAATGTCGACTCGCCCTTCTACGCCCATTTCATCGGCTTTCAGCATATGACGTTCAACACGTATTTCGATTTGATTTATTAGGCCGAGGAAAGCCCACGACACAGGAGTCGTGCCGAAGCTACCCGCTCTGGGTGATGGTTGGAACTCGAAGTGGATTCCCCGAAAACTGCGCCTGGGCAAAATTGCGGCCTGGACCGGATCCACTACTTTACTCAGCCCGCTGCGGAAACTGGGTCAGGCCTCCACGTAACTTTCGCCGGCGAGAAGCGCCTTGATCCGTCCAAGCCCCTGGCTTCCTGCTGCCAGCAAGCACGCACCCGCCACGGCAGCACACAGGCCTGCCACGAAGATCGCCGGACCGAAGTGCATTTTTGGCCCGATCAGCCATCCCGTAATTATGGGCGCGGCGATGCCTCCTACTACGGAGATCGTGTTCAGGAATCCGATGATGCGCGCCACCATATCCTTGGGCGACGCATGTTCTGAGATCGTCCAGAAGTTCGTATTGCCAATGCCGGTCGCGCACATCGAAAATGTAAGGATCGGAAGCACCCAGGACCGGCCCGGCACGATCACAAGCAACAAAATTGCCGCCGTCCCGAAATAACCCACAACCCCAAACCACAAACGCGCTCGAAACACTCCGATTCGGGCTGCCAATCGGTCTACCGCTGAGCCTGCGAAGATATTTACGACCGCCATTGTGAATAGCGCAATCGAAAGCACCTTTCCCATTCCGAGAGTTGAAAAACCTCGGGAGAGAATCAAATAACTCGGTATCCAGGTCAATGAGAAATACCAGAAATAAGAAGACAAAAGGATGGAGAAGCACATTGCCCAGAATGTCCGGTCGCTGAGGACCATGCGCCAGGTCCATGGCCGGCGAGTTGCTACATTCTCAGCGGCCTTTTCCACGCGGCGCACAGGACGTTTTTCGTCGGCAGGAACCGCAATCAGCCAGAATGGCAGCCAAATCAGCGCAACGAGTCCGGTGATGGCAAACATCATGCGCCATCCGTATCTGGTGATGAGAATGGCTCCCACGAGTGCGCCGATTGCGGGTCCGACGTTCTGGCCTGCAATATAGATCGCCATGGGCAGCCCCTGGTCCTCCCCGGCAAAGTTTTTTCGCATGAAGGCCACGCTTGCCATGGGAGCGGTCGATTCAGCAAGACCCAGCACCAGGCGCGAGCTGATAATCTGGCCTGTCGTGGCGCAGAGGGCCATGGAAGCCGATGCCATTGACCAGATCAGGAAGCCACCCGCATAAGACCAACGGATGCCGAGCCGATCCACGAGCGTCCCGGCTGGGAACTGAGAGATGGCATAAGTCCAGAGAAAGGCGGAGAGGACCACACCCATGGTAGCGGGGCTCATTCGGAAATCCCGCATGAGTGAGGGCGCGGCAATGCTGAGACTGCCACGATCGATGTAATTAATTACAATCCCGAAAAAGATGAGCGCGAGGATGATCCACCGGCGGGGGTACCCGCTAGGCCGCTTACAGGGTGGCGAGATCATAACGAATCACAAAAACGAGGTTAATAGTCATCCTTTGCTTCCGTATTATGACGCGGACTGTACCATCGCGACTGAGGCATGTCAAGTTTCTTTCCGCTTCTGTCAAGCCTCTTTAGAAATGTCCCCCTTGCTTGTCTAGTTATAAGTGGGTGCGCTTCGCGCCACCGAGCTGGAGGCGTTTGCCCAGCGAAATGGTTAGCGCAATTTTTGCGTTCTCTTTCCGCCGCGAAGATTAATTGCTATGATGAGAAAACGCTGAAGGGGTTGGAGATAGAATGGATGGCTGACAGTCATCAAGAAGCTGCCGGTCGATGTGCCGGCGGCGCTCGACACCGCTTGCGCGACGCGCAAGGGCCGCTGCTGGTACGGTGATGTCCGGCTGCCGGAGGAATCGCGGGCTAATAACTGCGGTTGGGATATACGGCGCGTTGATGATCGCCCGGCGGCCTGTATGATCCTTGTGTGTTCCGGCTGTCTTCGCCAATAGTTTGAAGCACGCTCGGTGTATGGCCCAGGACCCGTGGTATGGAATTTCCGCTGTGCGGATGAATCCCAGTCCTCCCCGGTTACTCGCTCCCGCCTTTCGGATTGCTTGCACAGACCCGATATATTCCTGTAAAGGTCGAGATTGAAAATGTCAAAAAAAGACGCGCCGCTCCATGCGAAAATCCCGGCGCTATCGTACCAGAACCCGTCGTTCCTTGCCTCTGCCGAAGCCCGCACGATACGCATCGTTTCCGAATACCTGGAGCCGCAAACACGGCTGAGAAGGGCAGGTGTTCAGAACACGGTCGTGTTCTTTGGCTCGGCTCGGGTGCTGCCTCGTGACCTCGCTCTCGAACAGCTTCGAGCGCTGGAGGCGAGCAGCAAGGATGGCCTCATGCAGGGATCGGAAGCGTTGCGGGCTGCACGCCGGGCCGTCGAAATGTCCCGCTATTACGAAGAAGCCCGCGAACTGGCTTTCCTTGTGACCCGGTGGTCCCAGGAGATGAACCGGGGTAGCGGTTTTCTGGTGGTGTGCTCGGGTGGCGGCCCGGGCATTATGGAAGCAGCCAACCGCGGCGCCTCCGAGGCTGGCGGGAAATCCGTGGGACTGAACATCATGCTGCCGCTAGAGCAGATGCCGAACGACTATATCACGCCCGAGCTCAGCTTCATGTTCCACTACTTCTTTATGCGCAAACTGTGGTTTGCGCAGCCCGCGAAAGCCCTCATCGTTTTTCCGGGGGGATTTGGCACCATGGATGAACTCTGGGAATTTCTCACCCTCCTTCAAACGGGCAAGATGGGGCGTCGCTCCGTGGTCCTGCTCTATGGCTCCGAATATTGGAAACGTGCGGTGGATTTTGAGTTCATGCGCGATTCGGGAACCATTAACGATAGCGACCTGAATCTCATTCACTTTGCCGATACCCCTACGGAAGCGTTCTCAACCCTTAAGGAACGGTTGAAACGCGATCGCAAGCGGCGCTCTGCTTTTGCGCGTCCTTTCTTCTGATTGGTCCTTCCCTCCCCATATCTGTCGCTTGATTTTAGACGTGCGTCGGCCTAGATTAGGAGGTGTAGTCTAATACTAATAACCATGGAGTGAACGATGGGGTCTCTGGTGATCGTTGAAGTTGTTTTCGCTGCTTGCCTCGGGTTAGCGGCTCAGGAG
>JBOGJS010000018.1:0-6921 GCA_050745365.1 Terriglobia bacterium | reverse complement strand
GGAGAGAGGGCAGGAACGAATAGAAGATCTCAGACCTCTCGCAGGAGAGAGGGTGCCCGATTGAGGAGGGCAGGTGAGGGGTCATTTTCCTGGTTTCCGGGTGCCGGGCGAGCACGAGCGACTGCTGAGCAGTTGTATCGATGAAAACGAATCTTGAGGGACGCATTGCCATAGTGACGGGCGCAGGCCGGGGGCTCGGTAAGGCGATTGCACTGGCGCTGGCACAGGCTGGAGCGCGAATTGCGCTTGTGGCAAGAAGCTCAAACGAACTCGATCAGGCGGCCGCTGAAATCCACGAGCTTCAGGGCGAGGCCCACGCGTTTCCGGCGGATGTTACCAAAGAAGATGAGGTTTCCCAGCTCGCAACTGCAATCACGGCCCGGTGGAGTAACCTGCATATCCTGGTGAACAATGCCGGCATCAACGTTCGGAACAAGCTTACGGATTTCGACCCCGCGGATTGGCGGCGCGTTATCGACACCAATCTTGTGGCTCCTTTTCTGCTCTGCCGTGCCTTCTTGCCTTTCATGAAGGGGCATGGCTACGGCAGAATCATCAATCTCACCTCGACACAAAGTCACGTCGCACTGCCGGGCCGGACGGCGTACGCGGCCAGCAAAGCCGGCCTGCTTGGGTTTACACGGGCTCTCGCTCTTGAGCTGGCCCGGGAAGACATCACCGTGAACGGCATCAGTCCTGGGCCCTTTGCCACCGAAATGAACCTTCCGCTTTTGAACGATCCAGAGGCCCGCGAGCAATTCACTTCGCGCATCCCCGCGGGACGATGGGGAAAGGTGGACGAAGTTGGCGCGCTCGCGCTGTATCTCTGCTCGGAAGAGGCTGGTTTCATCACCGGGACGGACATCGTCATCGACGGTGGCTGGTGCGCCCAATGACTACATCGTTGTAAAATTAAGATATGCGCATCAGGCTATTCCTGATCGTCTCGCTCATCGCGGGCGTCGCCGTCGTGTCGTATTTTTTTGCCATTTACCAGGTGAGAGCGGAGAAGCGAGTCCTCAAGCAGGAAGTTGTAAAGCGCTCTGAAGTGCTTGCCGAAAGCTTGAGCGTGAGCATCGAGCCGCTCACCGACTTACGATCCCACTGGTATCTCAAACGGCTGGTGGCAGGATACGGAAAGCGCGCGGGCCTCGCGGGCGTGGTGGTTTATGACAACCGGGGGCGGGCGCTGGCCAGTGACACGGAAGTGGCTCAAAGCCTGAAGACCGTACCCGCGGCGGTGGACCAGGCGATAGCAAAAAACCAGGGCTCAGGGCAATTTCTGCGGCTGGGCGACAAGCTGACCTACGTCTATGCTCTTCCTTTGCACCGGGATCAAAGGATAGATGGCGTCCTTTCTGTCTTTGTCGACGCGAACTACATCAACGCACAGAGCGCCGCGATGTGGCGCGAGACGTTCCTGCGCATCCTCGTTGAAGTACTGATTATCGCCCTGATTACCTTCCTCGTCATCCGCTGGATGATGATTGGCCGCATCACCAAAATGGCAGAGTGGATGCATGACATGCGCGCAGGTCGCGGGTCTGCGCACCCCTCGCTCTCCGAGGGGGACATGTTCAAGCCGCTGGCACGGGAAGCGGCACACCTGGCCCGGAGCCTTGTGGTGGCGCAAGCAGCGGCGGAAGAGGAAGCGCGCCTGCGCGAAGCGGGAGAATCCCTGTGGACCTCTGAGCGACTTCGCATTTTCGTGCAGGCGAAGTTCGAAGACAGCAGCTTGTTTGCCGTGTCTAACCGGGAACCTTACGAGCATTTTCACCGGGGTAGAGAGATTGGCTACATGGTTCCCGCAAGCGGACTGGTCACCGCTCTCGAGCCGATTCTCCGCGCCACCAACGGAACGTGGGTGGCTTACGGAGGCGGGGACGCAGACCGCGAAACGGTGGACGAGGAAGACCGTCTCCGTGTCCCCCCGGAAGATCCCCATTACACGCTGCGGCGTGTGTGGCTGAGCAAGGAAGAGATTGAAGGCTATTACTACGGGTTTGCCAATGAGGGCTTGTGGCCCCTATGCCACATCGCTCACACGCGTCCTATCTTCCGAGCTGAAGATTGGGCATTCTACCAGGCTGCCAATCAGAAGTTTGCCGATGTGGTTCTCGAAGAGATGGAAGGCGCGGAACAGCCGATGCTGCTCGTCCAGGACTACCATTTCGCTCTACTCCCCCAGATAATTAAGAAACACCGCCCTTCCTGCCGCATCGCCATTTTCTGGCACATTCCCTGGCCCAACGCAGAAGCTTTTGGCATCTGCCCCTGGCAGCGAGAGCTTCTCGAAGGGCTGCTGGGCGCTGACCTCATTGGGTTTCATATTCAATCCCACTGCAACAACTTTCTCGAGACGGTCGACCGCGCACTCGAGTCGCGCACGGATTGGGAACGCTTCGCGGTAAACCGCGGGGGGCATCGCACGCTGGTGCGCCCATTTCCCATCAGCGTAGATACACGAGAAAAGGCGGAGCGGCCGTCTGCTCCCGGGAATGGCACGGTCTACCTGGAGCGGCGAGCACTGCTCCGGGAACTAGGTGTTGAGGCCCCCTTTATGGGTATTGGGGTCGACCGCGTGGATTATACGAAAGGAATTCTGGAGCGTTTCCGGGGCATCGAGCGCTTCATGGAGAAATATCCTTCCTACAGGACCAAGTTCACGTTCGTCGAGATCGGGGCACCAAGCCGGACGCACATCAAACGCTATCACGACCTTCTGGCAGATGTGGAGGCCGAAGCCGACCGCATCAACTGGAGGTTTCAGACCGCTAACTGGAAACCGATCGTTTTCCTGAACCGGCACCATAGCCACGAGGAGATCGACCGCTACTACCGCGCGGCAGATGTGTGCATGGTGACGTCCCTGCACGATGGAATGAACCTGGTTGCCAAGGAGTTTGTGGCCGCTCGTGACGACGGGCAGGGATCGCTCATCCTGAGCCGTTTCACCGGTGCCTCCCGCGAGCTGCGCGACGCCCTTCTCGTTAACCCCTATGATACGGAACAGCTTGCCAGCGCGATTTATTACGCCCTCGAGATGGAGCCTGAAGAGCGAAGCGAGAGAATGCGGCGCATGCGACGACAGGTGCGTGACCAGAACATCTATCGGTGGGCGGCCAACCTCATCAGCGAACTCTCCGAAATCCGCATCGAGAAACAGGAAGCCGTGCGGGTTCCCTGAACACAGGAGAAGATGAAGAGCATACCCAGCGGGAAGTCCGCTCTCCCGCTCTTCGAAGCCTGGCCTGGAATCGCCCATCGCCTCCGTAATGCAAACCAGTTGCTTCTGCTGTTGGATTTTGACGGCACGCTGGTGGGCTTAAAACCAAGGCCGGAAGACGTCCGGCTGGATCAGTCCCTTCGGCAATTGCTCTCGCGTCTGGCCCGCCGTCCAGGAATCTCGCTGGGCTTCATCAGCGGACGTCGCAGGGCCGATCTGCGGCGCCGCGTGAACGTCTCAGGGGCGCGGTATTGGGGAGTGCACGGTTGGGAAGACCGGGCCGGCAAACGGCTGAGCCGCAAAACCCGCAAGGAGCTTCTCCGCGCGCAAAAGCTCCTCGCGGAAAGGATTGTAGGTTTGAGGGGAGTGTGGATAGAAGATAAGCGGGCCAGCTTCGTTCTGCATTTTCGGGAGGCCTCGCCGCAGGATGCGCGCCGGGCACATGCTGCGGCACGATTCGTTTTAAATTCTTCCACGCAGCTTCGAATGCTGGCAGGCAAGAAAGTGCTGGAGTTATTACCGCCGGAGGTGAAAGGCAAAGGCGCAACCGTCGAGGGCCTTACGGAACCCCCGGGGACACTCGTTCTCTACGCGGGGGATGACGCTACAGATGAGTCGGTTTTCGTCGCTCTTCGACAAGGGCTCACGATTCATGTCGGCCGCAGTTCCCGCACTCATGCCCGTTACCGCGTAGAAAATCCGAGCGAAGTACGCGAGTTTCTGGAGCGGCTGGAAGCGGCGGTGTAGCGGTCAAGGTCCGTGGTGAGTAACGCCTTCAGTTTCGAGCTCGTGCAGGGTCTGAATAGGCCCCAGCGTATCAGGCCATGGCTTTAAGCCGTGCCGAACAGCGGCGGAGAAAATTACGGCTTTAGCCGCTGTGGTACAGGGGCTGAAGCCCCGATGGATGCGGACTCCTCTCAACGGCACGTCTTAAAGCCATGCCCTGATACAGACCCTGCGAGACTGGAACTGAGGCATTACGTCATGCGCATTTGCCGGGATGATAAACCCACGGCCAATTCAAAAGGCGAACTGACCTGGCTACCCGGTCCTACTAAGCATGTGCGCGACAACACGACCATTCGCGAGATCGCAAGCTCTACCAATTC
This sequence comes from Terriglobia bacterium, assembly GCA_050745365.1. Classification (GTDB taxonomy): domain Bacteria; phylum Acidobacteriota; class Terriglobia; order UBA7540; family UBA7540; genus RH2-MAG17b. The sequence goes on along the minus strand of JBOGJS010000018.1, from coordinate 2,586 downwards.
GCTGGTGAAGACCTTCCGGAGGGCTCTCAAAGAAGGCGTCACGCGCGAGGGCTGGATCGCCGTGGAAGGACCGCTGGGTGTGGCGGAAGCTTTAAACGCCGGAGGCGGCGCGCCCAATGTCTGTATCAGCCGTGTGCGAAGCGTGCTTGTTGCCCGCGCGGCGATTGCGAAATTTGGGAACTTGCTTCGAAGGCTTCCGGCAGACGTCGAAGTCACTCAAATTCCCGATCGTTTGTTTGACCAGGTAGCTCAAACGAACACGCCTCAGGGCATCGCAGCGCTCGTGGAGATCAAGCGTCCCACAGTTGAGACCGTCTTGGGAATCCCGAACGTGCTCTTGGTAGCTACCTTTACCTTGCAAGACCCCGGCAACCTTGGCTCTATTCTCCGCAGCACCGAGGCGCTGGGAGGAAACGCGGTGATCACGACGAAGTCCTCCGTGAGTCCCTTTAATTCCAAAGTGGTGCGCTCCTCGGGTGGAGCTATTTTCCGTTTGCCCGTGTTTCAGGGACTAGAGCCCGACGAGCTGCTCTCCCGGCTGCGGCAAGCAGGTATCCGCACCATCGCGACCGAGCGCCACGCATCCACTCCTCTAACCGCCTTGGATTTGCGCGGCCCTTCCGCCCTGCTCATTGGGCGCGAAGCCGGCGGGCTGGAAAAGGACATTCTGCAGAAGGCGTGCGATGGAGCGGCTATCCCGGTGCGAACCGGAATCGATTCCATCAACGCTGCCGCCGCCGCCGCGATCCTGCTCTATGAAGCTGCACGGCAGCGCAGTTTCCGGTATTGACGTATGAGCTTGTTCGAGACTCCAAGGCCTGTCGAAGAATCCGGCCCCCGGCCTCTCGCCGACCGCATGCGCCCGCAGAAGCTGGAAGAATTTTTGGGGCAGCTCCACTTGCTGGGTCCAGGAAAACCACTCCGCCGGCGGATTGAGCAGGATGACTTATCCTCAATGATCTTGTGGGGGCCACCCGGATCGGGAAAAACAACCCTCGCCACGGTGATCGCTCACCAGACCCGGAGCGAATTTGTAAAGTTCAGCGCTGTCCTCTCCGGCATTCGCGAGATTCGAGAAGTGATGGCGGCGGCAGAGAAGGCGAGGCATTATGGCCGCCGCACTGTCCTTTTCATGGATGAAATCCATCGATTCAACAAGGCACAGCAGGACGCATTCCTGCCCTACGTCGAGCGCGGCGACATCATCTTGGTCGGCGCAACAACCGAAAACCCTTCATTTGAGGTCAACTCCGCCCTACTTTCCCGGCTGAAAGTTTACATGCTCTCGCCTCTTTCAACGGATGATGTGGAAGTCCTCCTCCGGCGCGCTCTTGGGGATTCCGAAAGAGGCCTTGGACGCGAGGAGATTGCTATATCAGTAGAGCAACTGCGCCAGATCGCCGTCTTTTCGAACGGCGACGCCCGCGCTGCCTACAACACCCTCGAAGCCGTCGTGGCCGTAGCGGGACACGATAGCGAAGGGCGAACTCTTGTCACCGATGCTGTCCTTGAGGACGCAATCCAGCGGAAAATACTGCTTTACGACAAGGCCGGCGAGGAGCACTTCAACCTCGTTTCCGCGCTTCACAAGTCCGTTCGCAACTCGGATCCGGATGCCGCGCTCTATTGGCTGGGGCGGATGCTGGAAGCGGGTGAGGACCCGCTTTACGTCGCCCGACGACTTGTCCGGATGGCTTCGGAAGATATCGGCTTGGCGGATCCGGAAGCGTTACGGTTGGCCATTGCGTCCATGCAGGCCGTGCACTTCGTAGGAATGCCAGAGGGCGACTTGGCGCTTGCGGAAACCGCCGTGTACCTGGCGCTTGCTCCGAAATCGAACGCTTTATATGCCGGCTATAGTATGGTGAAAGAAGACGCGCAAAAAACTCTGGCGGAGCCGGTTCCCCTTCACCTGCGCAACCCGGTAACCGGCATGCTGGCAGGGTTTGGCTATGGCAAAGGTTACCAGTACGCCCACGACGCGCCGGAGCGCCTCACCGGTATGCAATGCCTGCCCGAGAGCTTAAAAGATCGCCAATACTACCGGCCTGCGGATCAAGGTTACGAAGAGACGCTGAAAAGAAAACTCGCAGCGATTCAGGAGTGGAGAAAGAAACACGAGAAACGTTGATTTATTCATCCGTTCTCACGCGACCGATTTGGGAAACTCGAATTGGCTGCGCGGATTCTTCTTAACAGCACGTTCGAGTCCCCAGAGAGCGGAATCCTGCCCTTCCTCCTTGAGCTCCGCAAAAGACCTGGTGTTGGTGCCGGCACAGCGAGGGCACTTCTGCCACGGCCGACCCAGGACATAGACCTTGGGAGCTTCTGAATGGAAAATCGATTTCGTCTCGTCATTGTTATTGTCGGCGAGGCACTTATAGCAGATAAACCAATGTTCTCGATCCAAACCTAAAAGGTGATGCAGCCATCCCATAAATTCCCATCCCAAAGAAGATGAACCTCGAATCATTATGGAGGGAGTGGAAGTTTTTTTTCAACCCACCGAAAGCAACATTTTTAAATTGCTTGACAGGCCCGCCACTCGTCCACAACCCCTCACCCGTCCCGCTGCGCGGGACACCC
>JBOGJS010000017.1:0-20025 GCA_050745365.1 Terriglobia bacterium | reverse complement strand
TCTATGACAGGCTAATGCCAGTTGCAAAATAGGCGCCATAACCAACGGTATTGCGCTCGTGCCCCGCTTCGAAATTTTCGATCAAGACCCCCTCATCCGGGTCGCTACGCTTCCCACCTTCTCCCCTGGGGAGAAGGTGCCCGACGTTGGAGGGCGGATGAGGGGTCGTTTCTCACACTTTGCGAGCGTCGCAAAGCGAAATGATGAACTGATACGCGACTGAATAATATCGCGCAGATCTCGGTTTCACAAGCTCCCCTTTGGGGAGTGATGGGGCGGCTGCTAAAATAAATCCAGCGCCGGCTTCGAGGCGTAAAGGCTATTTGCATGTTCTCGCGCCAAAGTCGCATGATGGGCGCCATTTATGGGGTCATTGATGGCGTGCTGGCCTTGGCAAGCTTCTGGCTTGCCTACGATATCCGGCAACACTGGGCAAGCCTCCGTCCCCTCTACCCGGTCTCGTATTATCCCTGGATCGTTCCCTTGCTGCTGGCACTGTGGCTCGTGGTGGGCTGGGCCTCTGGCATTTACCGTGATGTGCTGGAGGAGCGCCTTCGCCGTGTCCTTGCCGATCCTCTCAAGGTTGCTGTTGTCTCTACCATCCTGCTTTTCGCGTTCATCTTCGCTTTTAATTTCGCATACATCAGCCGAATGCTCCTGGGCTTTTACGCGGTCATCGACCTGGCGCTGATGATTCTGCTGCGCCTGGCCGGGCTGCGCTGGGGAGGCCGATTAGCCACTTCCGTCTCCGGGTATCGCCGATTCCTTTTAATCGGCGGTTCAGCCGAAGCAGTCGAGATTGCGAAGGCCATTGAGAGCAATGAGGGCCGGGGAATGCGGCTGGCAGGGTTTGTTCTGGCGACGCGGGATACTCAGGGCGAGATGTGGGTGGACCAGTCTGGCTTTCGCCATGGCTATCCGGTGTTTGAGCTCGACGAGCTACCCGAATTGCTTCACCGGCATGTGATTGACGAAGTGATTTTTGCCGTGTCGAGGGAGGACCTCGCGACGTTGGAGCACACGTTCCTGCTCTGCGAGCAGGAAGGCGTGAAGGCGCGCCTTGCGCTGGGCTTTTTTCCACATCTCACTTCCAGTGTCTCGCTCGAACACCTGCGCGAGATCCCGCTGCTGACGTTTTCGACCACGCCTGAAAACGAGTACCTGATGCTCTGGAAGCGGATGGCGGACTTCGTGATGGCGGGTATCCTTGTCATCGTTTTTTCGCCGCTATTCCTGTTATTGGCGGTCCTGATCAAGATCACCTCCCGAGGCAGTGTCTTTTATCGCCAAGTCCGCTGCGGGCTGGGGGGAAGAAGATTCGTGCTTTTCAAGTTCCGCTCCATGCGGGTGGGTGCGGACCTCGACCGCGAAGCGCTCGAAGCCCTGAACGAGATGGATGGGCCCGTCTTCAAGATCAAAAACGATCCCCGCTGCACGACGGCTGGCCGCTTCATGCGCAAACTGAGCCTGGACGAATTCCCGCAACTCTTTAACATTTTGCGAGGAGATATGTCCTTTGTGGGGCCGCGTCCTCCGCTCCCTCAAGAAGTGGATCGCTATGAGCGTTGGCAGCGGCGACGCCTGCGGATGCGACCGGGTCTCACCTGTCTTTGGGCCCTCAAAGGACGCAATCGGCTTAACTTTAAGCAGTGGATGGAGCTGGACTTGGAATATATTGATCGATGGTCGCCTCTGCTCGACTGGAAAATTCTAGTCAAGACCATTCCAGTTGTGCTTCTGGGTCGCGGAGCTTTTTAGAGGATTCTCCTTGCGATATCTCATCCTGAGCGACATTCATTCGAACCTCGAGGCGCTTGAGCGAAGTCTTGAGCTAGCGCGAGGCAAGTATGAAACAGTCGTATGCCTGGGCGACATCGTCGGATATGGCCCCGATCCCAGGGCTGCCATCGACGTGGTGAAGCAAACAGCCCACGCTCTCATTCGCGGTAACCACGACAAAGCGTGCTGCGGCATCACAGACGCGGAGGACTTCAATCCGGTCGCGCGAGCGGCGGTTCTGTGGACTCGCAAGGCGATCACTTCCGAGCACTGCTTTTTTCTTCGCCAGCTTGCCGCAGGCCCGCTTTCCGTGGCGGATTTTGAAGTGGTGCACGGATCGGAGCAAGACGAAGACGAATACATCCTGGGATCTGCTGAAGCGATTCCGGCTCTCAAAAGCCAGACGGCACCGCTGGTGTTCTTCGGGCACACCCACTGCCAGGGTGGATTTTCCCTGAGTGATTCGGGGGCGTTTCAACCGTTCCAAGGCTACGCCGGGCAGGATGGAGCTGTCTCCCTTGAACCTGGGAGGCGCTATTTGATCAATCCGGGCTCCGTCGGTCAGCCGCGGGATCACGACTGGCGCGCCGCCTTTGCCATTTATGATGATCAAGCGCGCCACGTTGAGTTCTACCGCACGGCTTATGACCTTCCGACAACTCAGAAAAAAATGCAGCAGGCTGCGCTTCCTGAACCCCTCATCCATCGCCTCGAAATCGGCCGATGAAGTGATGAAGTTCCCGGACCGTGCCCGCTTTCGAGCGTGAACAACTGGACTGAAATCGATCTGGAGAAGGGAACTCAGTGTACCTTAAGCTTCAACAAGCCGTGCGCGAAAAGTTCGCAGCAGTCGCGCGCGAGCTCTTTGATGTAGAAGTCAAGGATCCCGCTTTGGGATTCCCGCCTTCGGCTGAATTGGGCGAGATTTCGATTACGGCCTGCTTTGATCTCGCCAAACAACTCCACCAGTCGCCGCGCAAAATTGCGGAGCAGATTGCCGCGCGCCTCCTGCCGCTGGCCGGCATCGAGCGGATAGCCATCGCGGGCGCCGGCTACCTCAATCTGAGCCTTGACCGCGCAGCGCTTGCGACGGCCGTATTCCGCTTGCGAGCCGGCCTCGAGCTTTCCGAGCCCAACCGGCCTGTTTCTGGGAAGATCCTGGTTGAGCATACCAGCATCAACCCCAACAAAGCAGCCCATATCGGTCACCTTAGAAACGCCGTGCTGGGCGACACCTTGGCGCGACTGCTCCGCGTTCAGGGCCGTGAGGTCGAGGTGCAAAATTATATCGATAACACCGGCGTGCAGGTGGCGGACGTCGTGGTCGGTTTTTTGCACCTCGAAAGGAAATCGCTCAAGGAGGTTCAGGCGCTGATCGATAGCCATTCTAGCACCCGCTTTGATTACTACTGCTGGGACCTCTATGCGCGGGTCTTTCAACGTTACGAGTCGGAGGTTGTGGCGCTTGCGCTGCGTGCCAAAACTTTGAAGGACATTGAGGAGGGGCACGGCGAGGCGGCGCAAATAGCGGAATGGGTTTCCACTGCGATCTCCCGGCTGCATCTTGAAACTATGCGCCGCATGAACGTCCGCTACGACTTGCTTGTCCAGGAAAGTGAAATCCTGCGCCTTAAATTTTGGCAATACGCTTTTGAGTTAATGAAAAAGGCCGGCGCTATTCACCTGGAAGAGTTCGGGAAAAACCACGGTTGCTGGGTGATGCGCCTCGACGGGACACCTGCTTCCAGCTCGAATTCCGAAGACTCCGGAGACGAGGACGCAAAGATTATTGTCCGTTCGAACGGTACCGTCACCTACGTCGGCAAGGACATTGCCTACCACCTCTGGAAATTTGCTCTTCTCCGGAGAGATTTCGAATACCGTCGTTTCTACCGTTATCCGGATGGCGTAGAGGTCTGGCGAACATCGATGGAGGGCGAAAATGGAGCGCCGTCCTTTGGTCATGGAACTGAAGCCTATGCGGTAATTGATATCCGCCAATCTTATCTGCAGGAGGTCGTCCGCCGGGCCTTCCTCGCGCTGGGTTATCCGGAACAGGCCCAGAAGCTCCATCACTTTTCTTATGAAGTAGTCGGTCTGGCCCCAGAGAGCGCGGCGGCGATATCGGCGACCGTCCCGGGCGAAAAATCCGCGGTGGTCGGAATGTCTGGAAGAAAAGGCTTGGGCGTTAAGGCGGACGACCTGATGGACGCTCTGGTTGAGGCGGCCCTCCGGGAAGTTCGTTCCCGAGAGATGACAGCGGATGCGGCGGAGCAAGAATCGACTGCGCAGATGATCGCGGTGAGCGCCTTGCGGTATTTCTTGCTGAAGTATACGCGCCGGACGGTGATCGCCTTCGATTTCAAAGAAGCGCTTGCCTTTGAAGGAGAAACCGGACCTTACCTGCAATACACCGTCGTGCGTGCCCGCAACATCCTGCGCAAATTCAGAGAAGCCCAACCGGCAGCGGATCCGGAGCGCCTTGCGGACGCATTGACCGAAGACAAGCTCCGCGCTTTTTTCACGGACCCGCAACATTCGGCTGTCTGGGAGTTGGCGTTTCTATGCGCTCAGCTGGAACTGGCTGTGGAGCAGGCAGTCGCAGCCGAGGAGCCGGCTATACTGGCGAAGTTCTCTTTTCGCCTCGCACAAGCATTCAACAATTTCTATCATCACTCCCCCGTACTTCCCGAGCCAGATCCTGAGCGCCAAAGCTGTCTTCTGTTCCTGGTTCTTCTCGCCAGCGAAACTCTGGCTCAAGCCCTCGGGCTGCTGGGAATTGAGGTCCCCGCGCGCATGTGAGAAACGGATCCGGCAGCCGAAAGCCGCCGGCAGCCCGACAGCCGGCGGACCTTCGGGCCTAAAAATGTAGAAACTTCAGCCGGCAGACCCCAAAGCCTGGACTCTGCGCAACCCCCGGCGTGCTACAGATGTTCAGACCGTTCTGCGCGTTTGACGAGCTTACATCGAACGATTGCAGTTGTGAATTCCCGTGTGAAGCGATTGTGAATAAGTCGCAACCTGCGAATGGGAACGGTCTCCAGAAACTCCACGTCGAAGGGAGACGCGCGAAGAAGCCGCGCAAACCGCCTTATCGTCATCTGATTCAGTCCTCCTTCTACTTCTCCAAAACGCGTGGCGCCGTCATGACGGAGGTCGGACCGCCAGCGGATCAAAGCAGTTTCAGAAAAAATTAAATGCGCCCAGGGCAAAACGGAAAACAGGTGACCCCCGTAAGGGTGATACCATGTGGGGCCAAAGCTGGCCGCAACAAAGCCTCCCGGACGAAGGGAATCGTACATGACTTGAAGAACAGACGCCGGGTCATTGAAGTGCTCAAAGCTGTCGAGGCAAACAATCGCGTCGGCTTTTTCGTGCACCGCCTGAAGAAAAAGACACCGCTGGGGAAGCCCGGCGGCGGCGGCCTTCTCCCGGGCGCGTTCTAATAAGGGTTCTCTCAAATCGATGCCGATCACCTTCCTGGCCCCTTGAAGGGCGATTTCAATCGCCTCGTCGCCTTCGCCGCAACCGAAGTCCACAACGACTTTCCCGTTCATTGAATCAGCGAGGCGATCTCCCAAGAGCACACGGAGCTTGCTCCGATTCTGATAAGCCGCTCCAGACATGTATTGGGGATCGTTCGGGCTAATGCGTTTCAAAAGTCGATACTGGAGTTCCGTGAGCATTTCCCTGGCTCGAATATCTTACGCCGCAGAACCTCGCCGTTGGGAAGAGCGCATCTGCCTCCTCGTACAGCCATCGGGCGAAGCGTTATCTCATGAACAATTCGGGGTTCTTCATGGTATCGACGCTAACCAACACTCGCCCCAGCGGCGTCTTCGATTTGAGCTGTAGCTTCAATTCAAAGAAGGAATCATAGAGAATCCGCATCAGGGAGAAGGAGCCAGAGGGTGATCCAGAGGACACTGTTTCCAACGGATAGCCGAGTTCCTTCAATAGCGGTCCGATACATCTTTCAACGGTTGCAAGCTCCTCCTTTGAATATCCGTCTCGCCATCTTCCGACCGGGTTGAAAGATGGTCGTTGAGCACCGGGCTGAAAAGAAGTATTTGGCTCACTGACCGTGCCCACTCCGGATCGTTGAATGCGATCGTAATCGAGATCGTGCTCTATGAATTCCGCTATTTTGCTCAAGGTTTTCCGCGGGCTTTCGACCAGGTCCTCGTAATGGAGTTCCATATATTCAGAGCCCAGTCTCCGGCCGTATTCACGGCCTTTCTGGACGATCCATTTCCAATAGAGAGCAGCCACCAGTCTGCCTTTATTGCGATCCCAAGGAAACGGTCGAATGAAGCCCATCCTTGCAAGCGAGAGAGCAACATCTCTGCCATCGCGAATAATGTGGATCACGAGCGCATCCGGGATGGTCCGCTTGATTTCAGCAAGATAGAGAATCTCTTCCACACTGACCGTGGCCCAACGGTCAACATGCTGCACGCGGCACATTTCTTCCATGACGATTCTGAGAAAATCACCCCCATTCCTGCAGTTCGCATCAAGCTTTCTCTCAATGGCGGTGGCGTCCAAGCCGGTCCTTTCAAAATACCCACTCCCGAGCCAGGCCTTCAGGAGTTGCTTCCGGTTTCGCGCCACACCCGGATCTCCAAACTTTGGCACCATCATGTTGAACACTTGGGCCGAGGCGCGGTACATGGCAAACCCGCCGGAGGAAAGCAACGTGTGGTAAAGAAAGTTATTTCCGGAGCGCGGGCTGCCCACCACAAACACGGGTGCCTTACTTCGCGGACTTTTGTCGAATTGTGAAGTCATTCCGAATGCTCCACACCCTCCGGCTGGCTGCGCTCGAATATAGCAGGCGCGAGCCCGTGCCACGCCCTTACCTCGACGTCGTTTCAGCGAGATAAGGCGCGAGGAAAGAAGCCAATTCCTTGCGTAAGGCCGCGCCGCTTGCGATCAGCCCGGGAAGCAGCGCCGATGCATTATTGAATGCAAGTGGCGCCTGTGCGAGCGTAGTGACCATGCCTCCTGCCGCTTCCACGAGCGCCACACCCGCAGCCACATCCCATTCGTGCTTGGGTGTCAGCGTCCAGGTTACATCGGCCAGCCCGGCGGCGACACGTGCAAGCTTGTAGGCAATCGAGCCCATTGGACGAACCGAAAACACGCCTCCTTCGAACTCTTTCCACTCGCCGCGCTTCACTTCGCTGCGGCTGGCAAGAACTGTTGCATCCGCAAGAGACGTCCTCGCCGTGGGCTTCGCTGGTTTTCGATTGTACAAAAGGCCCGAGCCGGCCAAGCCAAGAAACGTTTCCTCGGTGGCGGGATTGGCAATGCCGCCGGCGATGGCTTTTCCTTTCTCAACCAGAGCGATGGAAACACACCACTCCGGGATGCCCTCGACAAATTCCCGCGTTCCATCGAGCGGATCCACAATCCAAACCCGATCCTTTTCGAGACGTTCCAAGTTATCGGCACTCTCTTCAGAAAGCCAGCCTTCGCCGTCCCGAACGAGAAGATTGTGGAGAAGGTGATCAACCACGCGGTCGGCCTCCGTCACGGGGTCGCCATGAGACTTATACTCCGTCTTGACGGCCCCGGGGACGAAAGGCTTTAACGCTTCGACCGCGGCATCGAGTCCCTCTTGAATTCTTCCGAGTACGTCCTGGTTTATTGTTTCGTTCATTCACTAAGCCTCCGCGCACTGATAGCCTGAACAAAGGCCAATGCGCAGCGCGGACCTCTGTCATTGAGGCGCGCGGCGTGTGAGTGGTGGTCCGTCGGACAAGCCGCAGACTCCAGAAGCAGTAGGGTCTGCGCTGCCCCAGTCGATGACGGCGGGGCTACGCGCCCGCATGATCTTCATTTCCGGCGCCAATATATCCTTCGCGCTCCAAATGCAGGAAGACTTCCTGGGCAGCCTCTTCCGGTGTCATGTCGCTCGTGTCGATCACTATCGAGGCGTCTTGCGGAGGTTCATAAGGATCGCTGATGCCGGTAAACTGCTGCACCAGCCCCGCGCGGGCCTTGGCGTAAAGTCCTTTCCGGTCGCGCTGCTCGCAGGTTTCAAGCGGCGTAGAGAGATGAACCAGGATGAAGCCTCCTGTCGGCTGGATCATGGCCCGGACTTCCTTGCGAATCGCATCATACGGAGCAATGGGAGCGCAGATGGCGATGCCACCGTTTTTCGTGATCTCGGAAGCGACAAACCCGATTCTCCTGATATTGATGTCCCGGTGTTCCTTGGAAAAGCCAAGCTCGGAAGAAAGATTTTTGCGGACAATGTCGCCATCTAACAGCGTCACCGGCCGGCCGCCGATCTCTAGAAATTTGATCCGCAGAACATTCGCAATGGTCGATTTTCCCGAACCTGACAAACCCGTGAAAAAAACTGTAAAGCCCTGGTGCTGGCGCGGCAAATATGATCTCTGCAGTTCTCGTGCGACGTCCGGAAATGTAAACCAGGGCGGCAATTCCCGGCCTTCGGCCAGGCGGCGCCTGAGCTCCGTACCGGAAATGTTCAGCGTGCGCGCGCCTGGCGGCACTTCATTCTCCGGTGCATAAGCATCTTGATCCTCCAGATAAACCAGCATCTGGAAGGGCACCATCGTCACTCCGAGCTCTTCCTGATGAGCGCGCAGCAGTTCCTGCGCATCGTAGGGACCATAGAACGGCTTGCCATCGCTATCCTTCCCCGGCCCTGCGTGATCCCGGCCGACGATGAAGTGCGTGCATCCATGGTTTTTGCGAATAATCGCGTGCCACAGCGCCTCGCGTGGCCCCCCCATCCGCATGGCCAAAGGCAGTAGAGAAAGACGGACCGTATCCTTAGGATATTTGGGAAGGAGCGCCTGATAGCACCGCACGCGAACGTAGTATTCCACATCGCCAGGCTTCGTCATACCGACGGAAGGATGAATTAATAAATTCGCCTCCGCCCTTTTGGCCGCTCGCAGCGTAAGCTCCTGGTGGGCGCGATGCATAGGATTGCGCGTCTGGAAGGCCACTACCTTTCGCCATCCCAGGCGCGAGAATTCCCTTCGCAATTCCGCCGGAGTGAGCCGCAGCGGCCGAAAATCATAATGAGAAGGAATTCGAATCCCTTCCAGTCGGCCACCCACGTACCAAGGGTTGGCTTGGCGAAGAAGATAAGCGACTCCGGGGTGGACCGAGCTGGTGGACTTGAAGACCGATTGAGCCTCTTCTTCCCGATCCGGTTTCCACACATCTTCGACGTGCAAAGCAGCGACCATTACCCCTTCCGGATCCCGCAGGGCAATCTTGCCGCCGGGGCGGATGGATCGTGCAAAATCTTCCGTCACGTCAAGCGTAATCGGCATGGGCCAGACCGTGCCATCTTTCAGGCGCATTTTATGGCAAGTGCTTTCATAGTCTTCACGCTTCATAAAACCGCGCAGGGGAGAAAAACCCCCGGTGAGAAGCAATTCCAGATCACAAAGCTGCCGCGGCGTGAGGTCCCACGAAGGCCAATCCCTCGACTGCGTTTTTAATTCCGCGGCGTGTTCGGGGCTAACGATCAAGTCAACCAACTCGCCCCCGTGAGGCGCGATAAGATGATCGGGCATTCTACAGTTCTCCTTTTATTCCGTATTATTACTGCGACGGCTTACTCTCGACTTATTCAATCAGGCGGGCGCAGATCCTCCGGAAATTCCAGCTTTCGAGGAGCTGGCTTGCTTTACGTCGCGATAGAGGGCCAGCCATTGCTGGCGCACCACCGCCCAGCAGTACTTTTGAGATTGCTCGCGGGCGTTCTCGGCTAGCCGCAATGCCCAGTCCGGCTGCCGGAGCAGCCGAAGGGCGTTTTCGGCGAGCGACCGCCAATCTCCCGGAGGCGACAAGAGACCCGTGCGCTCGTGCTCAACGATGTAGCGAATCCCTTCCGGCGCGGTTGTTACCACCGGGGTACCTGAAGCGAAGGCTTCCAGGATGGAAACCGGCATGTTATCCAGCCATGACGCATTCATAAAAATGTCAGCCTGGTCGTAATAGGGCCCGATCTTTTCATGTGGAATGGCGCCCGCAAAGTGCACGCCCTCCACTCCCAAAGCGCGCGCCACGGCACGCACCTGCCGTTCTTGGCCTCCACTTCCCAGCAGGCACAACTGCGCAGCGGGGTACTCCTCCCTCACCCGCGCGAAGGCGCGAACTACAAGATCAACGCTGTAGTAGGCCCCAAAACCCCGCGTGCAAACAAAGAGGGGTCTGAGCGGCCGTCGTGGCCGATATTGGAACTGGTCCAGGTCTACTGTATTCGGAACCGCTACCGCGCCTAAACCAAATTGCCGAAACACGTCCACCAGATAGGCCGAGGGAACTACCCGCCGGTCCGCCGCCCGCAGGATGGGCAGCGCGGTTTTCCAATGGGACAGATGATCGCGGGCTTCTCCGCTATGATAATTGATGAGGGCCTTCTTTCCGCGCAGTTTTGCCACAACCAAAGCCGGAAACGGTGCAAGAAGAAACGACCAATAAGATGCAGAGAAGATGTGCACAATGTCGGCGTCCTTGATTCCGCGCCACAGGCGGCTGAGGTAAAAAGGCGTCCTCGCGAGTGTCCGAACGAGTGGTATGGCTCCGATTACGGGCAGCCAGCGAGGGAAGGGGGGGTCCACCGGAACGAACCACGCCTCGACGTCTGGATCGTCGCGCCACTGCCGACGCAAGAGATCAGCCTGCACGGCTTGCCCTCCTACATAGCGCAGCGAGGGCCCTACGATGGCGACGCGCAACTTCGGATGCAAATTCACTTGCTCCGGAACGGTCACGCGCGGAGAGGACTTCCAGCGTTTGCGGGCCAGGAGGTCACTGTAAAGATTCTCATATTGCTCCCGGACGGTCCTTAGGGAAAAGGTTGACCTCATAACCTGCTTTGCGTGGCCGCCGAGACGCAACCGCATGGCCGGATCCAGTAACAGCCGCTCCAGGGCATTGGCCAGGCTGATTTCATCGTTCACCGGAACGAGAAATCCCGTTTCCCCTTCACGAACCAAGTCAACGTTTCCCCCCACGCGCGTCGCCACCACGGGCAGACCCGCGGCCATCGATTCCATAACGGCGTTCGACAGGCTTTCGGAAAAGGACGTCAGCACAGAGATGTCCATTGAGGCGAGGACCGCCGGGACGTCGGTGCGGTCGCCCAGGAATCGAGCTTGTCGCTCTAACCCCAGCTTCTTCGCCAGCTTTTCCAAATCCGGACGCAGAGGGCCATCCCCCACCAGCAGAAACTCAACCTTCGAAAATCTCGGAACAAGCCGTGCCGCTGCGTGAAGAAATCCCGGATAGTTCTTTACGGGGTTGTTCATTCGTGCAATCATCCCAACCCGAAGAATGCCGTCCGATTTCGGCAAAACGGGCAGCGTTTCGTTGAACGCTTCCTCGGGCAAGCCGTTAGGAATGACAACGATTTTCCGTTCTGAAACGCCCTGTTCAACAAGTCGATTCGCCGCAGCCCGCGAATTACACACCACCCGGTCGCAAAGGCGAAACGCAAGACCCTGGCTGGTGAAGCGCGCCGGACCCAAAAGGTCCCCCAACTGACGATGACTTCCGATCACGACCGGTACCCGCGCGAGTCGGGCAGTGGGAATGAGCATTAGATTCGAATAGAAATCAAACGCCTGCGCAATGGCAATCTGCTGCGCTCGCAAGTGTTGGCCCAGGGCCATCCGGGAAAGGAGAGACTGAAAGCAGTAAAGACTTCCTCCGGCGGGGAACTCCTTCACTTCTCCTAACCGGTCGCGAAGTGGCCCTACGTCGCCAAGGCATCCGATGTCGACGCGAAATTCGGCTTGGCGCAATGCCCCGGCCAAAACGGCAAACTGGCGCTCGCTCCCCCCGGTTTCGAAGGTGTTGGTCATCATGAAAATACCGGGGCGAATCGTGCGCTCCTCCATTCAATCCCGCCTGTGAAAAAGAAATTCGTTGGTCCCGAGCGTGTTCGTGGAGCGCAGGTTCACAAGCTCCATGCGAAGCTCACGCGTTGCGAAGCGAAAAATCTCATCGGTAGAAGCGAATTCGTACGGATATCCCCCGAGCCAATCACGGACGTCCGTCCAGTAACTCATTCCCCGCTCACGGGAGTACTGCGTGAAGAGAGTCATGGGATTCTCAAAGGAAGCCAGTTTACGCACAACGCCGTTCCGAAAAAAGTGAACCCCCTCGAGAACGCGCTTTCCGGTTTGCGGCGAGCGATTGTAGAGCTTTTTTACCCTCAGCCAGAAGTCCGAACCTTTCCGCCCCGTGACTTTGTTGTAAATCGAAAGGTAAAAGAGGCCATTCGTCTCAACGAGATTCGCGGTGTGGCGGATGGCCTTCCACATGTCTCCGGTATGATGGAGAGATCCCCAAGCGTAAACGATGTCTGCTTTCCCGATGCGTGCCAGAAACGCCTCATCCAGAATAGAACCCTGAAGAACCTGCCAGCGGCCCGGATTCCCAGCTCGGCTTTTCAACTCTTCGCAGCAGCGGACGGAAAAAGGATCGACATCAAAACTCACAATCTGCCGTGCACCCAGGCGCAAAGCCGCCAACGAAAAGAGGCCGCTTCCGCAGCCAACATCCAGAAACGACCTCCCGTTCAAATCGCTGATCTCCAGGAAATCGCGGATGGAGGTAATTGCAATCCGCTCACGCTCAGGACTCAACGAGCGCTCGACAAATCGCTGCCAATTCCGGCCGAATGAGAATGTGATCTTTTGCGGCTTCGTCTTCAATTGTACTGTCCGTGCCACGTTGCTGATGCTGGTAGCCACCGTCAGCGCCTTTTGCTGACCGTGAGCTTTTCCCATCCCGCCTGCCCAAACCCATGGTCAAATCCCGCGCGGTTGACAGTGGCAATCCCTGCTACTGCACCAAGAGGTTCGGCGTAGCTTCGGGGGAAGTGATAGCCACGGTCAGGGCTTTTTGCTGACGGTGGGCTTCTCCCGCTTCAAGAAAATTACGGTGCCAGAGCTCGAGTATCAAAAGCCGCCAGATCCTGGCGGATTGGTCGCGCCGGCCCGATAAATGCTCTTCCAGTAATTCCTTCACAGCTCCCGGTTCAAAATACCCTCTTTGCAATGTCCGCGGTTCGAGCAATACACGCAGTAAATCCTCCCTGAACTCTTGCCGCATCCAGTGAATCAAGGGCAGAGAAAAGCCTTGTTTAGGACGGTAGATCACCTCGCGGGGTACCCCTACCCGCTCTGCCAGTTTCTTGAGGATGTATTTCTGCGTGTTCCCATACAGCTTCCAACGGGCCGGCAGAGACGTCACGTATTCCACGAACACGTGATCGAGAAGAGGAACTCGCGCTTCAAGAGAAGTCGCCATGCTCATCCGGTCGACTTTGGTGAGGATGTCATCCACCAGATATGTCTTGGTATCCAGATAGAGGAGTTGGCTGACGCGATCCCTTCCGGCTACTCGCTTGAAATAGGCCCGAAAATGATCGAGGGGCCCGGCATGATCCCCGGCCGCTGTCCGGAAATCGTCCGTCATCAATTTTCTTGTCCGCTCGAAAGAAGGCACAAACGAGATCATGTCAAGGTAGCGTTCGTCCCACTCCAGGGAAACATTGTAAGCAAACTGTCTGCCTCTTGCCCGATGGGGCAGAACTGGAAAAACACGCTCCCGAAACAGTCTGCGCGCCCATCCAGGCACCCGCTCAAACAGTTGGCGGCGGACGTTCGTAGCGTACCGGTCATAGCCGGCGAAGAGCTCATCACCGCCGTCGCCAGAGAGCGCCACCGTCACATGCTGCCGCGCCAGGCAGGAAATGTAATACGTTGGAATCATGGAGGAATCGCCAAAAGGCTCTTCCATCGACTGCGTCAGCGCCTGGAGCGTCTCGCCGATTCGAGGCTCTACCATCAGCTCATGATGCTCAGTCCGGAAGCGTTGGGCGACCATGCGGGCATGGGGAGCCTCGTCAAAATCCTGCTTTGAAAAACCAATTGCGAAAGTCTTCACCGGGCGCGTGCTGGCGCGAGCCATGAGCGCGACCACAATTGAGGAGTCCACACCACCGCTGAGCAGCGCCCCAAGTGGCACATCCGCAATCAACCGGATGCGCACCGCTTCCGCTAGCCTAGTTTCCAATTCTTCCAGGCATTCTTCCTCCGAGAGCGGCTCGTGGCTGCCGTACACAGGCAGGTCCCAGTACGCTTTCGTCTCGGCGCGTCCGCCACACCACTCCAGAAAATGACCGGGAGGCAGCTTGAAGATGTCCTTAAAGGCCGTCTCCGGACCGGGAATGTAACCGAAATATAGGTACTTGAGCAGAGCCGGCGGGTTCACCGTCTTCAACTCTGGAGCGTCTGCGAGAATGGCCTTGATCTCAGAACCGAACAAAAGTCGCCCTGGCGCGAAGGCATAGTGTAGGGGCTTAATACCCAGGCGATCTCGCGCGAGTAACAACCGCCTTTTTCGCTCATCCCACACCGCGAAAGCGAACATGCCTCGCAGCTTGTTCACACATTCACACCCATGCTCTTCATATAAATGCGCGATCACCTCGGTGTCGGTGTAGGTGTAAAAATGGTGTCCGCGCGTTTCAAGCTCCGTTCGGAGCTCGGGAAAATTATAGATTTCGCCGTTAAAGACCACCCATATGCTTCGATCCTCATTATGGATAGGCTGGCGCCCACCGGCGAGATCAATAATGCTCAGGCGCCTCATTCCAAGTCCGACGCAGCCGTTCACATAGATTCCTTCGTCATCCGGGCCGCGATGCACGATCGTCCGGCACATCTGATGAATTCGATCCGCTTCCACCTTTGCCCCGGGTTCAGTGCTTAAAATACCTGCGATGCCACACATAATCAGTTTTCTTCACCCTTGTCGCGCCGGTGTCCCTTCGCGGAGGTTAATCCGAGCTCTGAGAATATGAGTGTCAATATAAATCCCCTGAAAAGCATCATGCGCTCGGGAGAGGCACGGCCGTGTAGCTCGTCCGCCTACCTGGAATTGGCTGTTCCTCTTTTTTTGCCGAGGCCTCCCGAGCTGCAACCTGCCGAGCCAGCGTGGTGTATGCAAACATAAAGTAGATGAAGTATTGGTAGGCATCGGGAAAGAAAAATGCTGCCGGGGCAAATGCTATCAAGCTGGCTCGTAAGGCTTGCGCGACCAGTGAGACTCCAGAACCTGGAGATGCCTTCTTCCGCACTTCCCGCAGGTTGGCAAAAGAAATCCAATATATCGCCAGGAACAGGAGGAGCGCCGGGAGGCCTGCTTCTGCGCTGAGTGCCGTATAAACATTATGCGTTTGGTTCCACTGGCCGGAAATGATCTGAAAATCGCCCGGGCCAATCCCAAAAATCGGATGCTCCAGGGTGACCTTGATGCTCTTGATCAGCAACGCCTCCCGGTGTGTCGCGGAGCCGTGCGCGTGTTCATAGTCGCCGTGCGAGCTGAAGGTGTCGGAAAGCCGCTGTGTCGTGTTCTTGCCGGCGAAAGCGAGGATCATAACCAATGCGACGAAGGCCAGAGGGATGAGATAAGCCCGCCTGCCCTTCACCCCGAATTCCCAAAGACACATGAGTGCCACAATTACCAATGCCAGAAAGCCAGCGCGTGATGCTGTAAGAAAAACGCCATAGGTCATCATCAGTGCCGCTGCCGCCCATAGGAGCTTGCGAGGACCGCTTCGGGCCTGGAACATGAAGAATAAAGCCAGGGGTAGGCATAAGACTAGGGCAATCGCGAGATCGTTCGGGTTCGCATATATCCCGCCCACCACTCCCATGAGCCTTTTGTGGTACAACCTCCCCTTGAGAACGGAGATTGCACCAATCAGGGCGACCGCGCCGGCCTGGACGAACAGCAGCTTCCGAAGCCGGTCCCAGGTGGTTACGGCCAATACCATGACAATGATAATGAGAACTGCCTTTGAAAATTCGAAGGTTACACCAATTGCTCGCGCCTTGTAGACCGGTGAAAAAATTGCGGCCAAGCCAAACTGGATTAAAAGAAGGACGAGTAAACCCGTTTCCCGCGGAATGCCTTTCTTGAGCTGTCCCAGACTCATCACGAAGGCGATAAGAGCGAAGACGCCCGCGATTTTGGCGAGGTGAAGATGGACAACGCCGGGGATATAGTCCTCGGGACGCCCGCAATAAGCCACAAGAAAGACCAACACCCAAAAATAGGCCCCGGCGAGTGGCTCTTTGCGCTGGGCGAAAATCCCTTTCGCAGGGTTCGGGGTTCGAGCGACGGATTCCGTAACGGAGGGCATCTCTTCCAGGCTGTTGTAATTCGGAGTATTCACGAAGCGTCAGAGGCGCGGCGGAAGGAGCAGCTTTAACCCTGCCCTTCGGCACGGCGGTCTCCCTGAAACTACGCAGCTCGCTGCCAGAGCGTCTCCTCACGCCCCGCAAGAAACCGTAAAAACCCTAAGGCGAGCGCAACATTCATGGCCACCAGATAATATCCGAGAAGTGCAAACCGCACTTTCTGTACACGGTCACGAAAAACGAATCCAAGCCCTGCCCACGAATAGAAAAGCACCTGGGCCACAAAAAAGCCACGGTAAGAAGCGCTGCCGAGCAGGAACACGTCGCTCGCGAGAAGCCCAACCAGAAGAAAGGGGACAACCCATCGCAGCAGCTTATGGGAGATAAAGGCCAGGGCCATTCCGAGTGAGCTTCCGAACGCGCTCTGAGTCAGAACTCCTAATGAGCGGAAACCGCCCACCGCAAAACGAACCTTGCGGGTAAACTCCCCTTCCACGGAAGACGGCGGTATTTCATACCCCATCGCCTCGGGATCGTAAAGCACCCGGTAGCCTAGCCGACGCGCGTACATGGGGATGAGGCAGTCTTCAATCACATCGTCGGCGGTCAGCGTACGGTAACACTGCCGTCTGAGCGCGTAAATTGCCCCACTTGCGCTCAGCGCCAGGCCTAACCGAGCCTCCATCATGCGGAGAACGCTTTCATACTTCCAGTAAACGCCCTCCGTCTGGTGGAACTCATCGCTTCCCCGGAATTGGAGCGCTCCCGCAACAATCCCTGTGCGCGGGTCCTGGAAATGGCGGATAAGATTCATGACCGCCGGAGGCGCAAAAAGGGTGGTTGCGTCACAAAAGACCAGGAGATCATTGGACACCATCTTCACAGCCTGATTCAGCGCATTGTATTTCCCCTTCCGTTCGGGAAGGAGAACCGCGCGGATATTTGTATCGTGAAGATTGTTAAGAATCTCGTTCGTCCGGTCCGTCGAGCCGTCAGAGACGATCAGCACCTCCAACCTGTCCTTCGGGTAATCGAGACCGCGCGTGTTCGCGATTTTTTCCAGAAGATGGGCTTCTTCGTTGTAAGCGGGAAACACTAAGCTGATTGCGGGAAGCTCTTCGGATGAAAGTCGGCCCGTGCGGCGATCCTGACGGGCGATAAGATATTCCCAATCCCTCGCTACTTGAGCGAAGGAATACCCCAAAAAGAGGAGGACGGGATAGAGGAAATAACTGTATGCAATCAGAACCAGACAAGACCAGAAAATGTATTCCGCGATTTTCATCTGAAGGATCCCCTCTGCCCGGGTCTGCCGCGAGACGTCGCACCCTCGGACGGGGAAAACCCAGGCGACTCAAAAACGTCGCTCATTTGGCCCCCCGGCCGAGGAGGATCACCTTCAACGTGTGCACCAGAATCCAGAAGTCCAGGCCAAACGACATATTCTTGATATAAAAGAGGTCGTATTGGAGTTTCTGGCGCGCATCGTCGATGCTATTCCCGTATTTGTAGCGGATCTGCGCCCACCCGGTAATCCCCGGTCGGATAATGTGGCGCAGGTTGTAATACGGGATATCCTCGCTGAGCTGCTTCACGAATTCCGGCCGCTCCGGCCTCGGGCCAATAAACCCCATGTCGCCATTCAGAACGTTCCACATCTGCGGAATCTCGTCCAGGCGCAGGTGCCGCAGTAAGTGTCCTACCGCCGTGATGCGAGGGTCATCATCCGCCGCCCACGTCGCGCCGGTATCGGCCTCTGCGTCAGCGCGCATGGTGCGGAACTTATAACAGGTGAACACCCGGCCGTGCGCCCCAACTCTTGATTGGCGGTAAAAAACCGGCCCGGACGAGCTGAGCTTTACCGCCAGTGCGATCAGTGGAATCAGAGGAAGAGAAATCGCCAGCCCCACCGCGGCAATGGTGAATGACAGGACCCGCCGGAGGGCCAGGAAAAGGTAATTCAACCGGAAACCTTCAGAGAAAAGCAACCAGCTCGGCTGAAGTTCATGCACTTCGATCATTCCGGAAATTTTTTCCAGCAACCCGGTCGCATTGTCAACTTTCACGCCGGAAAGCCTGAGGTCCAGCAGCTCCCGAACCGGCATCTTTCCCCGGCCGTCGCTCATGGCCACGATGATGTGGTCGACCGCGTTCTTTGCTTGGAGGGCGAGCAACTGCGACGCGAGCTGCTCGCGGGTTAACGATCCATTACCGACGGCACCAGCCCAGCCGACCACTTCAAGGCCCAGGTCCGGGCGCGCGCGCAGAGCATCCACGAGCCGCTTTGCCCGGTCACCCGATCCGAGCACGTAGACACGCTCGCGCAGAAAAGACTGTGAAATGAGCCAGGAGTAGACCCACCGCCATCCCAGCAGCGCGAGCGTCAGGATGACAATGCCTTGAAGCAGAACGTCATTGCCCAGCAGGAAACCGGGGAAAAGGTAGCAAATCGCCGCCAGGAAAAGCGAAAGAACACCTAAGACGATGAGAAGCCGGAAAAACGTCTCGCTACGCGAGGAAACCCGCTGCGAGTCGTACAGATCGAAGTAATAGAAGCAGAGAACAGCCACGCCCGCCAGCGCAAGCACTTTGTAAATGCCATCCTCATACCCGAGAACAAGCATCGAATTGGGCCCAAGGCGGATCAGGGCCCCTGCCACAAACGAAGCACAAACGATGAGGATCTCCCCGAAAACCAAAACAATGGTTCGTATGGGGTAATAGACATTGAACAAACGAACCACCGCGGGATGCTCCTTTTACGTTTTTCCCTGCTGCGGCGCCTGGTAATAGTACGCGCTGTATGCGGATTGAGGCGCCACATGGTTCAATACCACTCCCAGCAGGCGCCTTTCCCGAAATTGCTGGCTTCCTTTCTGCGCAATGTCATAGGGCGTTTGTCCGGACCTCACCACCATGAGAACTCCGTCACAGAGGTCGGCCAGGAGGCTGGCGTCAGACAACGGCACGCACGGGGGAGAATCAACAACAATCCAATCAAACAGCGGAGCCAGGCGGTGAAGCAGGTTCTTCAAGCGGCCGTTTCCAACCAGTTCTGTGGGGTTCGAGGCCGGCCGACCACCGGGAATCAAAAAAAGATTCTCCGGTGTTCCTCTTTGAATAATGCTGGAAGCTTCGGCCTCACCCTTGAGGAATTCAGAAAGGCCCGGGACCGATGCTGCCCCCAACAAGCCGTGGAGCCTTGAAATACGAAGGTCTGCATCGATCAACAGAACACGGCGGCTGCGCTGCTGAACGAAGGCCTGTGCCAGATTAGCCGCCACAAATGTCTTCCCTTCGCCGGGAAGAACGCTGGTAATGAGCAAAGTCTGGAGCGGCACCTTTTCCCTCATCTGAAGGAGGTGTGTGCGCAGGGTTCGGAACTCCTCCATACCCAGTTGCCGTATCTCCGAATCACTGAAGAGAACGGATTTCGGATCAGGCTTCCAGCGCACGGCGGGGCATTCCGCGACCCAGCCCTCCAGCGAAACGGGAGAAGCCTCGCGCAAGGAGCGGAGCGGCAATCCATCGCCCGAAACCCTCTCCGCGCCGCTTTCTGTTGCGCTTTCGGTGGCCGAGACTGGGGCAAGAAAGGGTTCGGGTGAGATTGGTGCCGGCTCCGGTGGCGGAGGGCTCACCCGATCTTGCTCAGCCTTTTTTAGTGCGTCGTGAATTCTACTCATAGACTTCCTTCTGTGCCCGCGAGCCTTTCGCTCTAGTCTGTCCGGCGCAACCGGTCCATCAGCGTTGCGAGTCCTTCAAGTGCTTCGGCCAGTTTAGGATTTCCCATCACCGGGTCCGCAGCGGCGGATGCTGGGGCCTCGCTCTCCAGCAAGTCGAATTCCTCCGCTACGGGCTGAACAATTTCGGGGGTAATCGGCTTTCTCTGGTCAGCGAAAGCGCTGATCAGTGAATGCTCACACAAAACATTCACGACGCGGGGAATGCCCTGTGAATAACGGTGTATCACGCTGACCGCTTCGGAGGTGAAAATCGGCTGGCCGTCGCTCCCGGCAAGGCGCAGCCGGCTGTT
>JBOGJS010000016.1:0-1631 GCA_050745365.1 Terriglobia bacterium | reverse complement strand
CCCGCGATCGGGATCATCGAGGCGAGCTCGGCATAGCAAAGCCCCGCGAGGCCACAAACGATCGCAACAATGAGGAAAGAAAGAGCAATCGCCGGACCGGCGCCCGGACGTCCTGAAACTCCCAGGGCATGGCCGCCGTGCAGGATCACCTCGATGAGGGGCGCCTTCAGCAGTGAATGCGCGTGGAGGGATTCACCGGCTGCCGCCGTGCCGGTGAGGACGAAGATGCCTGCGCCCACGATGGCGCCGATGCCCAGCGCCGCGAGAGACCACGGTCCCAGGCTTTTGCGGAGGCGATGCTCAGGGGCTTCGGCTGCCGCGAGCAGTTGGTCAATGCTCTTCGTGCGGAAATATCGATGGGACATTTAAAGGCAGGGATTGGGGGTTAGCGGTTAAGGGCGAAGAAACGGGCGCTGAGGAACGGACGATAGCAACTGCCCCTTTCCCTCCAACCCCTAGCCGCCATTCCCCATTGCCAACCCCCAACCCCCAACCGCTATCTTCTCATCTTCTCGTTGGAGATCCGGGTCCCTTTTTCTTCACCTTGGGCTTGTGGGAGCCGCGTGGGTCAGTCCGCTTGGGCTTGGGTGGTTGCTTTTTGCGCGCCGCGCGCTTCAGCTTTTTTCGTTCGGCCTTGTCCTTGATCGTTTGAGTATTCATCGGTAAATTTTTATGCTCCTCAGTTCGTGAAGACCGCTCTGTTAGCGTAGCCGCTCCAGGGAGGCGTAACGCTCAATCAACTTCTTCCTGCCATGGCCAGGAAAGCTTACGGTTAATTTTGAATCCTCTCCCGCATCTTCGCATTCGAGAACGGTTCCCAGGCCATACTTGGGATGGCGCACTCGCGCGCCGCGTTTCCACCGATGAGACTCCGCGTGGCGAGAAGCCTCTGCTCCTGACGAGGACTTCCGTTTGAGAAAGGCTTCGATCCGGTCGACCGAGTTCAAGGAGTTTCTCCACTCGGTGCGGGGCTTCGAGGACGTTTTCCGTTCACGAAGATACGTGGGAATCTCCTCAAGAAATCGCGATGGGCGGGTGCCGCGAATAGAATCCTCGCCGTAAGCCCGGCGACGGCCTGCCCAGGTCAGGATGAGACGGCTTTTCGCGCGTGTCATTCCCACATAGCACAGCCGCCGTTCTTCTTCAATACCGGCCTGTTCGGAAAGCGACAGCTTGTGCGGGAACAAACCTTCCTCCATGCCGGCCAAAACGACCATCGCAAATTCCAGTCCCTTTGCCGTGTGGAGCGTCATGAGGGTAACGCGGGAGCGTTCGTTGAATTCGTCGCTATCCGAAACCAGGGCTACGTGGTCCAAAAATCCGGCCAGCGTTTCGCCGCGCTCTTCCGCCTCACGGGCGGCGTTAACCAGCTCCTGAAGGTTTTCGATGCGTCCTTGGGATTCCGGCGTATCTTCGGCTTCGAGAATCTCCAGGTATCCGGTGCGGTCGAAGATACTCTTGAAGAATTCACTCAGGGTCATGGACGCTTGATCCTCCATGAGCTGGCGCATCACCCCCTCGAAGCTGCTGAAAGCCTTGAGAGCCCGAGTGGGTATCGCCTGGGCAGCCACAAGGCGCTCGACCGCTTCCCAAAGCGTGAGGTTATCCGCAACCGCCGCAGACTGTAGGGC
>JBOGJS010000015.1:0-45777 GCA_050745365.1 Terriglobia bacterium | reverse complement strand
CATGCGCATCGAGGCCCTGGATAAACAGGCTTTCACGCTCGATCTCCTTCGGCAGGCCATCAAAGCCGCGGAGAAAAATACAGCGCCCATCAAGCTGCTGGTCAAGAGAGGGAAAGCGTTCGAGACCCTTTCCATCGATTATCACCAGGGTTTGCGCTATCCGAAGCTTTCGCGCGTGTCCGGCTCGGCGGACCGCCTGGACAAGATTCTGGCCCCAAGATGACACCGTTCGGAAGGGTACCCACAGGAGCTCACTTGACAGGTCTCGAAGGGCTGCGATACAAAATTGGGTGGCCGCGCAGCCGGGAAGAGGCTGAGGGCTTGAGTCATCCGGAGCTCGGAAGGCTTTGACGATGCAATGTGAAATGACTCGCCGGAACTTCCTCGCTCTGGGTGCTGCGGGTCTTGCGTTCCCGAGGCCTCCACGGCTAATTATCGACACCCACCTTGAAGTCTGGACTTTCGATCCGAGATTCCCGTTTCACGATCCCGAGCAGCCCAATCTCAAGCGAGTGCGCATGGCAGCACCGGTGGAAAATGAAGTAGCTGAGATGCGCGAGTTCGGGGTGAGATATACGGTCCTCATCAATCCGCGCTACTACGGGTGGGACAATTCGTACATCAGCTACTCTCTGCATAAATATCCGAAACTGTTTGTGGCACATGGCCTGATTAATCCTCTCGGCCCTGATCCGGCCGGTGAATTGCGCTACTGGATGCAGGAACACGGCTTCCAAGGCATGCGTTTCAGCCCGCTTTACGCCCCGAACTCAACCTGGCTGAACGCGAAGGACCAGTATCCTTTGTGGCGGGAAGCCGAGCGCCTGAAGGCCGTTTTTAACTTCTACATCCTCCCGCACCAGATGCCCATGCTCGAAGACATGGCGGGCCGTTTCGCGGGCGTCAAAATTGTTATTGACCATCTCGGGGAGCCGAATTTGAAGGCCGCCAATCCTTGGACTGATTTTCGCAAGATGTTCCGGCTGAAACGCTTTCCGTACGTCTGGGTGAGCGCTTCAGAGCCGTATGAAATCTCACTGACAAAGCAGTACCCATACCGTGATACATTGCCATTCTACAAAGCCACCTACGAAGAGTTTGGTGGAAGACAGCTCATTTGGGGCACAGGGTATCCCATGCCCCGCTGGGTGCTTCCAATGCCTAAGGAGCTCGAGTTTGTGGATCGATTGTGCGGCTTTTACACGGCTGAGGACCGGGAGTTGATACTGGGAAAGAACGCTCTTCGCATCTGGCATTTTCCAAACGCGTAGCGGGTAGCCATCACGGCACGATTTTTGTGCCGTGGGCTTCGGAGGACGCAGTTCTCGACTGGAGGGTGAAATTGATGCAGATCAATCGTGTGAAAGAAGCCTTACGAGCCGGAAAATGCCAGTTTGGCGCCGGCTGGTCTCAATTCCGGTCGCAGGACGTCGCGCGCATCCTCCAAACAGCAGGCTTCGACTGGGCCTTTATTGATGCCGAGCACGGCGGCTTTGGCATCGAGACGGTACGGGATATTTGCCTGGCGGCGGCCCAGGCGGGCATCACACCGGTCGTTCGGGTGGCGGACCTCCAGTACTCACTGATGGCACGGGCGCTTGATTGTAGCTCGCAGGGAATTATTCTGCCCCGTGTCGAATCGGCCGACCTCCTCAAGCGTGCAGTAGCATGGACAAAGTTTCCGCCCGAAGGGACACGGGGTTACGGCCTGGGTGGACCCCAATTGGGTTATCAGACGCATCCTTTCGCCGATGTGATCCGGCACATGAATGCGAACACTCTGGTGGTTCTGCAGATCGAGACTGTTCGCGCTTTCGAAGTCCGTGAAGAGCTGCTTGCCGTTCCTGGAATCGATGCCGTGCTGATCGGGCCGGCCGATCTCTCGGTTTCCCTCGGGATTCCGGGAGAATTCCAGCACCCTCGCATGGTGGAAACGATCGAGGGCATCCGAGATGCGTGCGTGCGACGGGGCGTTGCGCCGGGTATTCATATGCGGTCCCCAGCGCTCGCCAAGTTCTGGGTTGAGCGTGGCATGCGCTTCGTCAGTTGCGGAAATGAGGTGAGCTTCCTGCACGAACGGGCGTCCGACGTCGCCAGCCAATTGCAGAACTCCGCCAGTCTAGTTTCGCCTGCCTTGAAAAATGCGAACTAAAACCGATCCCGCGCCTGCGGGATCGCAGCCATCTCCCTCAGGGCTGAGCGGGTGAGGGGTGGCTTTGATGCTTTCTCGGCGCCACAGAATCCGATATGAAAAGACGAATGTTTCTCAAGAGTACTGCAGGTGGGCTTAGCGTTTTCGCTGGATGGCCCGGTAAGACGTCGGCTGAAGAGCCGGAGTTAACAATCCTAGAATCCCCGCGAGCCGGTAACATTCCCGAAGATGGTTACACCCCGCCCGATTGGCTGCGGTACGCAAGCACCATCTATTTTGAGGGCTATGCGCCCCCAATTTGGCCGCATATCAGAGAATTCGATGCGAAGCGGTTGGTGGAAATTGTCCTGGAGTTGGGCGGGGACACTTTGAGGTTTCAGCCGCTAGGCCATGTGGCGTATTACCCCAGCAAAGTTTATCCTGTCCATCCTGAGTTGGAGGGTCGTGATCTGATCAACGAGGTCTCTCGCGAATGCCGCCGCGCGGGGGTACACCTGTACTGCTACTGCGTTTATTGCAATGAGGTCGATATCAGCGTCCTCAACGATCCTCGTTGTGCCCGCTGGGTGTTACACGACGCGGAGGGGAAACCTTATGGAAGAGTGTCCTCATTCAGAAACGGCGAGGAGATCGGAACCTGCGCTACCGGCGATGCCTACCGGCAAATGATTCGTACCGTCGTGCGGGAGCTTTGCGCTCATGACACCGACGGGGTTTATTTCGACGCTCCGAGCGCGTACCGGAAGATTTGCTTTTGCGAGTCCTGCCGCAAAGGCTACAGGCAGTTCAGCGGCCTGACACTTGACCGTCTTCGTAACGTTCGCGACCCGGCGCATCCTGCTAGCGGCGCCGACCTGAAGGCTCTCGGAGCTTGGTACGATTGGGCAAACAAGCTCACCGCAGAAGATCTGGAGGATTTCCGCCGGATCATCCACGGGAGCGGGAAGTTCATGCTTTGCCATAACGGGGCGACCTGGAGACCGGGATCGCTCCACACGCAGTACCGGTACGCCGACGGTTTCATGGTCGAATACAGCGCGCAGTTTTATCAGCGCCTCCACGAGGCGCTGATGGGAGGCTCGATGGCGCGCCCGACGAAGAAGCTGGCGCAGAATTATATGGGAAGCTACGATGTCTGCGCCATCGGAGAGCCGCCTCACAGCCGGCCCTGGGCGCCGCATTGTATCGACCTCGAGGACGGGGATGAGATCCTGATGCAAGGTTTTGCAAATCTGGCTGGCGGAAACATGCCGATTTACGTCTCTGCCAACCGCCTCTTGTACGGCATTGGGAGTGGCAGCCCGAATCCAACCAAGGAAGCCTTTGCCCTCGTGCATCGTGCCGAATCGGTACTGAAAGATAGCGTCCCAATTTCCTTCGTGTCCATTGTGCCCACGGCGGAGTCCTTGGAGCTTTGGCGAACAGGACACAAGAGCTGGAACATGACGATGAGTGAGAGTTTTGGGCTTGTGATGCTCGACGAGCGTATCAGTTTTGATGTGAACCCCAGCACAGAATTGAACGAGGAATGGTTGAAGACTCAGCGGGTGGTAGCCCTTTGTGGGGCATCGGGTCTGAGCGACGAAGATGCTCGCCTTTTGACGCGCTGGGTTCAGGAAGGCGGGGGACTGCTGGCCACTTATGATTCAGGCCTATACGGTGAGGACGGAAGACTGCGGGAAGATGGAGGGGCGTTGAAGGAAGTGCTGGGAGTCGAGATGAAGGGCGTGCCGCTCGGAACAGAAGCGGATTGCTTCTATCAGACGAGGTCCGCGCATCCGGCGCTGGGGGATTACCGGAAAGGGACCATGATGCTCGGCGATGAACGGCTGGTCGAGGTGGAAGTTCGCCCGGAAGCCACAATCCTGGCGGATTGCATGAACCTCGATACTGGAGCAACGCGCGGACCGGCGATTATTCTGAACCATTTCGGGCGCGGACGCGCGATCTACATTTCCGGGAGTCTGGAAGCATTCTATACGGCCAGCCGCGTCGTTTCGCTGCGGCGGGTGCTCGGATCCATTGTTCGCTACTTGGGCGGAAATGAGCCGATGCCGTTTAGCATCTCTGCCCCCCAAGGGACGTATGGCATGCTCCGGCGTACCCGGGAGGGTGATTTAGCCCTGTGGGTATGCGCAAATATCGGATTCAAGGATGCCGCGGTGGGAGTGATGCGGCAGACTTATGCTCCAATTTCGAACGTGGAAATCAGAGTGCTTGTACCCCACGGACGGTCCCTGAGATCGGTGCGTTTAATGCGGGCGGACCGCAGCGTGCCATTTACAATGGCCGCCGGTTACGCGGTAACGCGAATTCCCGAGCTTCATATCGGCGAACTCGTGCATTTCATGCTCGAGTAAGTGGGCACTTGCAGAATTCACTTCTGATCGGTCCCCTCGGGCGGGTTGGCATTTTGGCGTGCGAGGAACATATACATTACCCATGAGTCGCAGGAATGCCAAAACCGGGCTTTGCGCCTCGGCGGTCCGACGAAGCGGACTCATCCTATGTCTTCTGTTCGCCTCGGCAGCAGCGCTGGCCCAGCAGCGATCTGGACCGCCTAAGGACAATAATCCGCTAGGGTACAATCAGCAGGTTATTTTGGCGGGTGCTGAACTCTACAGTCACACCTGCGCTGCGTGCCATGGCGTCGGTGGAGCGGCGGGAGAACGCGCTCCGGCGCTGGCCGGTAAAGACGATTATGTGCGCTCAACAAACGCCTCCGTTTTCGATGCGATTGACCACGGTATCCCAGGTACCGGCATGCCCCCTTCGGGTCTCGCAACCAAGGACATCTGGAAGATTGTCGCCTACATTCGCAGCCTGCGTGCCAGCGCCTCGGACGCTTTTGTGCCGGGCAGCGTCGCCAAGGGAGAGCGGATCTTTTGGGGCGAGGGCCGTTGCGGTTCCTGCCATATGATTGACGGGCGCGGTGGCATTCTGGGGCCGGACCTTTCAAATGTTGGCGGGCAACGTACTCTGCGTCAGCTACGCGACGCGCTCACCCAGCCTCCTGCGCGGATTCCGAGCGGCTACCAGCCGATCGAGGTTATAACCAAGGAAGGGAAGCGCTTCTCGGGGATCATCAAGAACGAGGATAGTTTCTCTCTCCAGCTTCTGGATCTCGACGATCAGCTCCACTTGTTCGTCCGGCGCGATTTGCGGGAGATCCAGTACGCCAAGTCGTCACTCATGCCCGCCGATTACGACAAAACGCTCACTCCTACCGAACTCGAAGACCTTCTCGCGTTTCTCAGCCGCCAGGTAAATCAGGAGGCGGGATACGTGGTGGAAGGCCAAGAAGGCCGGCAATGATGAAGTGCGTGTTGCTCTTCTGCTGTTTCAGCGTTGCGCTCTCTGTGAGCGCGCAGGTGACATACCAGGACATCAAAAATCCTGATCCTCATAATTGGCTCACTTATTCAGGCTCGTATAGCTCCAACCGATACAGCCTGCTAAAGCAAATCGATACGGGCAACGTTCGGAGCCTCATCCCGGCGTGGATTTTCCACGTAAAAAAGGAGGATCTGCTTGAGTGTGTGCCGGTGGTAGTGAACGGGGTGATGTACGTCACAAAGGCCGGAACGGTATACGCGCTCGACGGCGGAACAGGGCGTTTGATCTGGACCTACCACCATCCTTTCATACACCCGGGAACTCCGAACCGCGGTGTCGCGGTTTACGCCAACCGGGTATACTTCACCACGCCGGACGCTTTCCTGGTGGCTCTTGATCGAAGAACCGGCAATTTCCTATGGCGGTCGAAGATCGCTGAAGCCAAAGAGGGCTATTGGTCGCCCGCGGCGCCTCTTGCGCTGAACGGTAAGATCATCACTGGCGTCGCTCCGGGCGACGATGGCATGAATGGTCTGATCGCCGCATTTGACGCGGCGACGGGAAAAATGCTCTGGTGCTGGAATACAATTCCGAAACCTGGCGAGCCGGGCCACGCCACCTGGGCGGGCAATTCCTGGAAGCAAGGGGGTGGGGCCACTTGGCTCAGTGGCAGCTATGACCCCGAGTTGAACCTGATCTTTTGGGGCATCGGTAATCCGTCGCCCGACTACAACGGCGATGCGCGCCAGGGTGACAACCTCTATACCGAGTGTATGGTCGCTCTGGACGCTGACACCGGCAAGCTGAAATGGTATTTTCAGTTCACGCCCCATGACACGGCAGACTGGGATGCAGTTGAGATTCCCGTACTGGTCAACCATGCGTTTGATGGACGAATGCTTAAGCTGCTGGTGCAAGCCGACCGCAATGGCTTTTATTATTTGCTCGACCGAACGAATGGCAAATTTCTGCGCGGCAGTCCCTTCGTGCACTCACTGAACTGGGCCTCCGGCCTCACCCAGAAAGGGCAGCCGATTCGCATTCCGGGTGTTGAGTCCTCCGTCAAAGGCACAAAGGTATGCCCCTCCGCGGATGGCGCCACCAACTGGATGTCCCCCGCTTACAGCCCGAAGACAGGCTATTTTTATCTCGAGGTGTTGGAAGGCTGCCAGATTCAAACAAAAGCCGCGCAAGCATTTCGGCCGGGAGGCTTTTCGTATGACGGTACCGGGCCAGCAGACGTCCCCGGCGCGCCCTTACAGACTTACGTTCGCGCTTTAGATTTGATCACAGGCAAGCTGGAGTGGGAGTATAAGCTCATTGGCGCGCGGGACTACGGTGCGGGAGTTCTTGCGACCGCCGGCGGCCTGCTTTTTGCCGGCAGCCCGCAAGGGAGTTTTATCGCGTTCAACGCGAAAACTGGCAAGGTGCTGTGGCACTTTAACGCCGGTCAGCAGATTTCGGCTTCCCCAATGACGTATGGCTTCAAGGGCGAACAATACGTGGCCATAGCAGCCGGCTCGGATGTCATCGCTTTCAGGCTCTTCGATACTCGACAGTGACTAAGAGGCACATGTCTGCGCCACCCATGGCCCCACGGCCCAGAAGATGTGAATAAATCAAAGGCGAGTGTCATCCTGAGCGCACCGAAGGATCTCCGTATTTGTAAGCTTAGGCAAATACTGGGATTCTTCCTTCGCGTCGCCTCAAAACCGCCGACGGCTCCTCGGAATGACAGGCGACGACTTTTGCGCAACAAACGAATCTATTCACACCTTCTCCCACCCTGGGCTATTCTCTTGCGCCCGCCGGCTCACGGGCTGCCGACTCCACCCTACTTGCCGTCCCCCGAAGCAAATACAGGGCCACATTCTCATTTCAATTGACAGCTTGAAACACTTGTTCTAAACTGCTGTTTTATGAGCAGGGTGACGGGTCATCACGCGCGGCCGGGAATCACCAGCGAAAAGCTCATTGAAGCCGCGGGGCAGGTGTTTGCGGAGCGTGGTTTCCAAGATGCAACGGTGCGGGAGATATGCTCACGGGCGGGCACCAACGTCGCCGCCGTCAACTATCATTTCGGCGACAAGCTGGGTATTTACACGGAGGTCCTGAAGTCGTCGATCCTGGCGCAACAGGCGGCTGCGTGGAATGCGAGCAGGGCGGAGCCGTCGGACGCGGGTGGCGCATTGAGAGCGCTGATTTGCGAGTGGTTTGACAGCATGCGCGATGGCGGCAGGCCGGCCTGGTTCGCGCGCATCCTGGCGCATGAAATGGCCCAGCCCACGCCGGCGCTCGACTGTGTGGCAGAGGCGATGGGTCCGAATTACCTGCGATTCCGCAAGCTGGTTGGCAAGCTGATCGGGTGCGGCCCGGACGATCCGCGCACGCGCATGTGCGTGCACAGCGTGGTCGGACAAGTGGTGCATTACGCAGCATCGCGGCCGATGCTCGCGCGGCTGTGGCCCGATCTCAAGCTCGACGACAAAGGTCAGCGCCGCGCCATTGCCGATCACATCGCGACATTTTCGCTGGGTGGCATGAAGAGGATCGCGCGACAGAAAGCAGGAAAACAGCGAGGAGCGGGACGATGAAAGTGGCGCGTTTTTTTCTCGTCGTTGTGGTGATCTTCATCATCGCGCTGGTGGTCTATCTCGTGACCACACCGAGCGCGAAGCAGATCCAGTTTACCGGCGTCGTGATGGGCAACGACTATATGGCCAGCGCCCTGGTCGAAGGACGCCTTCAACACGTTTACGTGCAGGAAGGATCCACCGTCAAAAAGGGCGAAGTGGTCGCTGAAATTGATCCAACAATCTTCAAGCGGCTCGGAACGCGGCCGCTGCCAACGTGCGCACCTCCCGCGCGCGGCTACTCGAAGCCGATGAGACTCTCAAAATGGATGAGCAAACGACGGCTTCGGCTGTTCAGCAAGCCGAAGCGGCGGTGACGGCGGCGCGCGCTAACCTTCAGCAGGCAGAAACGACGTTGGCGCTGAACAAGGTCACCTACCAGCGCGACCAGGGACTCTTTGAAGACGGAGCTCTCACCGCCGAAGAGCGCGATACCGCCAAGCAGGTTTACCTCGGGTCCGAAGCCAGCGTAAAAGCACTGGAGGACCAGGTGCGGGTTGCGGAGGCGCAATTGGCCACCGCAGAAGCCAATCGAAACCAGGTTCAGGTTCAGCGGGCGGATATCGCCGCTACCCGAGCTCAAATGGCGCAGGCGGCGGCCCAAAGGGATCAAGCTCAGGTTCAACTCGGTTACACCAAGGTTTACGCCCCCGTCGATGGCATTGTGGCGGTTCGGGTGGCGCTGCCCGGCGAGACCGTGCAGGCGGGAGGGCCTATCGTGACCGTTTTGGACATCAATCATCTCTGGGTCCAGGCTGCCGTCGAGGAAAATTACATGGACCGCTTCGCCTTCGGCCAGAAGGTCAAGGTGAAATTGCCCTCGGGAAGAATCATCGAAGGGACGCTGTTCTACAAGGCCGTAGAGCAGGATTTCGCGACGGAGCGCGATGTGAGCCGGACAAAACGGGACGTCAAGGCGTTCGAAATTAAGGTGGCGATTCCTAATGTCGAACAGAGGCTCTTCACAGGCATGACGGCGTATGTGCTTCTGCCCGGCCAGGGCGGCAAGCATCGCCGGTGGCCTTGGTGAGGAGCCGGTGAGGAGGCGGAGATGCGGGTTCATCCCGTCACCCGCCCGTAGCGGGCATCAAGCCGCCGTTTGACGGACACCCAGGACGGGAGTGGCAGGCAAGATGAATACCATTGAAGCGAACGGATTGACGAAGCGCTTTGGCGACTTTGTCGCCGTGGATCACGTCAGTTTCTCCGTATCTGAAGGAGAACTCTTCGGCTTGCTAGGGCCTAACGGAGCCGGGAAGACAACCCTGATCCGGATGTTGACGACGTTGACGCCGCCGACGGAAGGTTCAGCGCAGGTTGCCGGACACAACGTCCGCAAAGATCCGGAAGCGGTGCGGAACTCGATTGGCGTCATTCCTCAGGCGCTCACTTCCGATCCGGAGCTGACGGCAGAGGAAAACATGCAGATTCATGCGAAGGTCTACGGCGTGCCCGCGCGCGAGCGTAGAGAGCGGATTCGCGGCCTGCTCGAAGCGGTAGATCTTGCGCGGTTTGCGAAATCCCTGGTGGGCACATTTTCCGGAGGCATGCGGCGCCGCTTGGAAATCGCGCGCGGCATGGTTCACTCGCCAAAAGTTCTCTTCCTGGATGAACCGACCTCCGGCTTGGACCCTGTCTCCCGCACTAACGTCTGGGAGATGATCGAAAAATTACGGCAGCAGTCGAGTCTGACGATCCTGCTCACCACCCACTACATGGAGGAAGCGGACACGCTGTGCGAGCGGATCGCCATTGTCGATCACGGCAAGCTGGTAGCGCTCGATACCCCAGCGCGGCTCAAGGAAACCGTTTCGGCCCATGAAGTTGTTGAGGCCCAGTTTAAGGGAGCGCCGGCCGATTGGCGCGAAACCCTGGCTTCGCTCCCGGGCGCGATCAGCGTCAGCGAGCAGGAAGGCGTGACGCGGATTACCACGCAGAACGGTCCACAGACGCTCGCCGCGGTCATGGACGTGGCGCGCGAGCGCCGTGTCGAAGTGCGCCACGTCACGGTGGAAAGCACGACCCTGGAGGACGTCTTTTTGCATTTCACCGGCCGCCAGCTTCGCGATGAGCTCGGCACCAGCAGGCCGCTCGACGTGAGCCATCTTTATAAGTGAGGAACAGAGTGAGGCTTTACCGGGTGTCGGCATTGATCGAACGGGACATGTGGAAGTTTTTCCGCAATCCCGCGCTCATGATGGCCTCGATGATTTTTCCTCTCGTGCAGCTTATCGTTCTGGGGTACGCATTCGGCGGCAAGATCAAACATGCGCCGGTTGCGCTCGTCGATAAGGATACCGGAACACAGTCGCTACCTCTGCGCGCCGGGCTGATGGCGATCGCAGAAATTCCACAGACCTTCAAGATCGAGCAATACCCGAACCTTCCCGAAGCGATAAAGGATCTGCGGGCCGGCTTTTTGAAGGCCGTCATCTACATCCCACCCGACTATTCCCAGCGTCTGCTGCGGAATGAAAACCCGCGCGTCGCCTTCATTGAAGACAATACGGACACTTTTACCGCCAGCGCAATTTCCGAGCGGCTCCAACAGCTACAAAGTAGCCTGAACGGCCCGGCGTTGCCGCCCCTGGAACCGGGCGAGTCACCGGCATCGAGCATGGCCAGCCTCTACAGCCCCAACCGGCTGCCCGCCGCCGTGAACATCCAAACCGTCGAGGTTTATCCCTATGTCGGCTACATCAAGTTCCTGCTGGCGGGTTCCATCACCCTGGCGATCTTTGTGACGGCCATGATTGGCGGCGGCATTACCTTCATCGATGATAAGGCTCGCGGCCTTCACGAAGGTTATCTCAGCGCGCCTTTCAGCAAAGGCGATCTGGTCATGGGTCTCATTGGCGCAGGCACGATCAAGGGGCTCATGGCCGGGCTGATTCTCACCTTTATTGGCGGCCTGATTGCGGGCATTCCAAGACTTTGGGAACCCACCCGGCTGGTTTATCTCATCGTTGTGCTGGCCGTGACGTCACTGGCCATGATCAGTTTCATGTTCCTGCTCATGGTCAGGGTCAGCGATCCGCTAGTCCCGCGCGCAATTTTCGGCGTGCTCAACACATTGCTATTTTTCCCGTCGGGCGCCGTCTATCCGAGAGAGGGTTTCCCCGCATGGCTGCGCACCCTTTCCATCTTCGATCCCTTCACGTACGCAGTGGATGCGCTCCAGAAGCTGCTGCTGAAGAACGCCGGGCTCACCGGCATTTACTCAGATGTCGCACTCCTCGCCGCATTTTCGGCGGTGGTGATCGGCGGCTGCATTGCTCTGTTCAGGCGGCAGCTCTGAGCGCAGACTCCGTGCCGTGGCTACCGGCTCCGCGGCTTTGTTTATGCCCGAACAAAATGCCGCAGAGTTTCGGAGCGGCGAAGCTCTGCGCAACCGCTCCACACAACAAGCCGCAGAGGACGCCAAAAGCCCGCGCCTCTGCGCTACACTCTCGCGGGCCGGGTCTGGCTGATCAAGAAAGGAACGAGTAACAATCTATGAAAGATTATGGTCTTCGAATTCGGGTCATTGTCTTCTTCCTCGGGATCATTTCTGCCCCTTACGCTTGCGCGCAAGTTGGTGCTCCCCCTCCACCGCCTACCGAGGCCACTCCCCTTCCCCTCTCCGGACGTTCTCCACAGAGCGGAAGCGTCAGCGCGACAGAATCACCAGTGCCCAGCACAACGACCAGCGTGAATACGTTGAACACCACCGTGTCGGTTCAGGGGGCGTACAGCGGTAGTGCCAGAAGTACCGTGCAGCTTCCGTTTTCCGGAAAGCTGTCGCTCGGCGAGGCGATCGAGCGCGGCATCCGCTACAACCTGGGCGCCGTCGACATGGAGCAAGCCCTGCTCCAGTCGCGCGGCCAGGCACGGGTGGCGCGCAGTTCCCTGCTTCCGAATCTCCGAGGTGATATCGAAGACACCGAGGAAACGGTGAACCTCCGCGCCGTCGGCATCAACTTTAGCGCCCCAGGTTTCGCCCTTCCGTCGATGGTGGGTCCCTTCAATGTTCTGGACCTACGGGCGCGGCTTACGCAAACAGTTGCGGATTTCACGGCCCTCAACAATTACCGTTCGGCGCGAGATCTGGCGCGCGCCGGAAAGCGCTCGGCCCAAGATGCCGAAGACGTGGTGGTGCTGGCGGTTGGCGGCAGCTACCTCCAGGCGATCGCGGCAGAGGCGCGGCTGAAATCGTCGCGCAGCCAGCTTCGAACCGCCAACGCTCTCTACCAGCGCGCGCTCAAGCAGTTGCACTTCGGCAAAGCCACTCAACTGGATGCCAATCGCAGCCGCATCGAAGTGCTCGTGGACCGGCAAAGGGTAGTCACTCTGGAGGACGATCTCGCCAAGCAGAAAATCGACTTGGCTCGTCTCACGGGCTTGCCGCCCAACGCGAGCTACCAACTTTCCAGCGCCATTGCCTATACACCTGCCCCGTCATTGAGTTTGGAAAATGCGATCCAGCAGGCGCTCGCCCAGCGTGCTGATCTGAGAGCCGCGCAGGCTCAGGTGAAAGCAGCGGAGCACGCACTGGATGCGACGCGGGCAGAACGCTATCCTTCCCTCTCCACCAGCGCCGATTATGGCGATATCGGCATACCCTCGTCGGCGCTGCGCCCCACCTTCACCGTTTCGGCAACACTCAATGTGCCCATCTGGAATGGTGGCCGCACGAAAGGGGACATTCAGCAGGCGGAAGCGGCTCTGGACGAACGCCGCGCCGAACTCGAAGACACACAAAACCAGATCGAGAGCGAAGTGCGGAAGGCCTATTTAGACCTCGAGGCAGCGGCGAGCCAAATTCATGTGGCGCAATTAAATATCGGATTGGTGGAAACCACGCTCCGGCAGGAACGCGAGCGCTTCGAGGCGGGCGTAAGTGAAAACGTGAACGTCATTCAGTCGCAGGAATCGCTGGCTGGCGCGCACCTCGACTACATCGACAGCGTGTTCGCTTACAACCTCGCCAAATTGAGTATGTTCCGCGCCTTGGGAGAGCCTGTCGGCAAAATAGCGCGCTTTATTTCCGTGCAACCTACTCCTTAAGAGGCCTGCAAAGCCGCGGACCTGAACAGCGCAGGTCCGCGCTACACCTGTCATCCCCGGATTGGCAGCCAAAAGCCTGTGGGCGCTCAGAATCACATTCGACGCCAAGCCGGGTAGCCACAGCACGGCTTTTGCCGTGGGTGTTCTGATCATTGCGATTGAGGCCTCTCGAGCGAAGCTTAGGATTCAGGTTGTATGGGTACGTGCTGATGCCCGATCATTGGCACGCATTGTTGTGGACGGGATATCCGCTGACGATCTCGCGGGCCGCGGGCGTGATGGAAGGCCCACGGCCCAGGAGTCGTGCCGTGGCTGCCGTG
Organism: Terriglobia bacterium; assembly: GCA_050745365.1. Classification (GTDB taxonomy): domain Bacteria; phylum Acidobacteriota; class Terriglobia; order UBA7540; family UBA7540; genus RH2-MAG17b. The sequence goes on along the minus strand of JBOGJS010000015.1, from coordinate 32,290 downwards.
CAAACCTCCGATAAGTTGAATATAAGCTCTTCATTTGGTAATATATGACAAGTAAACAGAGCTTGCCAATGACACGAACCGTGTTGATTGCGGACGACAACCTGACCATCCAGAGGATGGCCGCTGAGATGCTGTCTCAGCATGATGTTGAAGTCGTGACGGTTGCGAACGGCGTGGCGGCTATCAAGAAGCTTCCCATGGTGAAGCCTCTGGTGGTGCTCGCCGATGCTGATATGCCGGGCAAAGATGGGTATGAAGTCTGTAGCTTTGTGAAAAGCAGTCCGGGGTTCGGCCACGTTCGGGCATTTCTGGTGGTGGGGGATGAGCAACCGTATGATGAGGCGCGAGGCGCGGACGCTCGCGTCGACGGAGTCATCAAAAAGCCGTTTGACCGCGAACTGCTCGTTGCAATCGTGATCGAGTCTCTGAGGCAGGCTGCGATGGTAGCTCCGCCCGAGGTGGAGGATGCTGAGCCCGCTATCCCGACCGAGATTGCTTCCACTCCGGCACAGGACGAACTTCCGCCCGAACCGTCAACCGAAGTCACTCCCCCACCGGATCGGCCTGAAGAACGGTTCCCGGAGCCTACCGACGAGCCTGTTTTCCTTTCGGAATCTGAAACGGAAACCTTGGCAACAGATGAAACCATCATGCCGCCAGCGGAGATAACCCTTTCCGCTGAACCGGAAACGTCAATTGACCGCGACCTTGTGGCATCGGTTGTGAACAAGGTGGTGGAGCGCATGTCGCCTTCCGCTTTTTCCCCTGAGATGATCCGTGAGCTGGAACGAACGCTCACCGCTGAGATTCTTTTCGAGCTCTCTCCCAATCCGGCACAATCCTGAAAAGCAAGCACGGAGTTGTCTTTTAACTCCGCGGGTTTCGTTATCCCAAACGAAATGCCGATGCCCACGGCACAGAGGCGGTGCAGTGGATACCCGCTCTGCGCTGCCCGCTTGGTAATGCCCACGGCACAATCCGTGCCGTGGCTACCTGCTATGCTACTATCAAGAGTCATTTCCAATCAGGACCGATGCAGACAGATATCCCCAAGGTCTATTTTCCGGAGGCCATAGAGCCGCGTTGGGCGCATTACTGGGTGGAGCGCCAGCTTTACCGCCCAAGTGACGATCCGTCGCGGCGGCGCTATTGCCTGGTGATTCCTCCACCCAATATCACCGGCTCTCTCCATATGGGACACATGCTGGAGCACACGGAAATTGACGTCCTCATGCGTTGGCGTCGCATGTTGGGGAACGATGTGCTGTGGCTCCCGGGCACAGATCACGCCTCGATCGCGACGCAGATGATTGTGGAGCGTGAAATTGGCCGGGAAGCGTTGCCGGATCTCGAGCCCGGCGCGGAGGCAAATCGTGCCTGGCAGCGTGAAGGCCAACGCCTCCGTCTGGAAATGGGACGTGAAAAATTCGTGGAGCGTTGCTGGAAATGGAAGGAGCAGAACGGAGGCACTATTCGCCGCCAGATGGAACGGTTGGGCGCTTCTTGCGATTGGACCCGCGAGCGCTTCACGATGGATCCCGCATACTCCAAAGCCGTCATTGAAAGCTTCGTCCGGCTTTACGAAGAGGGCCTCATTTATCGCGGGCAGTATACCGTCAACTGGTGCACGCGCTGCGGCACCGCGCTTTCCGATCTGGAGGTTGCGCACGAAGAACGGCAGGGCAAATTATGGTTGATCCGCTACCCGTTCGAGGACGGTTCGGGAGCGATTACAGTGGCGACGACGCGCCCGGAGACGATGCTGGGGGACACGGCCGTAGCGGTGAATCCCGGTGACCCGCGTTATTCGCCTTTCGTGGGCCGCCGCCTGAAACTGCCGCTCGTGGGCCGCCTGATTCCGATGATCGCTGATGAATTTGTGGATCCGGCATTCGGGACGGGGGCCGTCAAAGTGACTCCAGCGCACGATCCCAACGATTTTGCCATGTCCTTGCGCCATAATCTCCCAGCCGTGGCCGTGATCGACGACCACGCCCGGATGACTCCGGCGGCAGGCGCTTACGAGGGTCTTGATCGCTATGAGGCGCGCGAAGCCGTGCTCCGCGACTTGCGCGTGCAAGGATTGGTTGAAAAAGTTCAGGACCACATTTTGAACGTCGGCGTCTGCCAGCGCTGTAAAACCGTGGTCGAGCCCTTGCTTTCCATCCAGTGGTTCATGAAGATGAAAGCGCTCGCGGAGCCCGCGACGCAAGCCGTAGACGAGGGGCGAATCCAGATTTTTCCTGAAAGCGGTATCAAGAAATACCTGAGCTGGATGGAGAACATTCATGATTGGTGCATCTCACGCCAGCTCTGGTGGGGGCATCGCATTCCGGCATGGAGTTGCGAAGCTTGCGGCGACTTGATTGTGGCGCGGGAGCAGCCGCAGGCGTGCTCCAAGTGTGGGGCAACATCTCTGCGCGCTGAGGAAGACGTCCTCGACACGTGGTTTAGCTCTGCGCTTTGGCCTTTTGCCACTCTGGGCTGGCCCGCTCGGACGGCCGATCTTCAGCGCTTTTATCCTACCGATCTGATGATCATGGGCGAAGACATCCTCTTCTTCTGGGGCGCGCGCATGATCATGATGGGTCTCAAGCTGACCGGAGACGTACCGTTTCGTCGGTTTTACATCCACGCCCTGGTGCGTGACGCCGAGCGGCAGAAGATGTCCAAAACGAAGGGCAATGTTTTGGATCCGCTCCAGATCACCGAAAAGTATGGCACAGATGCCGTACGGTTCGCTCTCGCCATCAGCGCCGCGCCGGGCACGGACATCGCCTTTAGCGACGATAAGGTTGAATCCTATCGTGCCTTTGCGAACAAGATTTGGAATGCCGGGCGGCTCATTTTGATGAATCTTCAGAAGCTCTCCGAGCCCCTGCGCGCATCGCTGGCCGTTTATCTGGAGCCCGCCCGTGGACGGGGGTTTGAGCCGGTTGCGCCCGATCGAAAAGCTGGTGCGGCCGAGCTTCAGGATCGCTGGATTTTTTCACGCCTGAGCCGGTTGACGCTGGAAATCGAGGAGGCTCTGGGAGGCTTCCGTTTCCATGAAGCCGCCTACGCCATTTATCATTTCTTCTGGCACGAATTTTGTGACTGGTATCTCGAATGGGTGAAGCCGGCAATCACAACGCCCGGCGAAGGCGAGAAACCGGCCGCTGCCTGGATCAACTTACTGCGTATTTTCAAGGCATCTCTCCATCTGCTGCATCCCTTCATGCCGTTTATCACCGAAGAGCTGTGGGGCCAACTCCCACGCCAGGCGAAGGCACCATCGATCTCACTTTCTGATTTCGCGCTGGTCGACGAAAGCGTCAAAGATGACGTTGCTGAGAACGATTTCGAGGGCATCCGTGAGCTGGTGACGGCCATCCGGAACGCGAAGGCAGAGCGTGGAATTCCGCGCGAGAAACCCAGCGCCCAGGTCGCGAGTGATGACCCGCGCCGCCTGGCTCTTTTTCGAAATCATCAGGAAACCATCCTGCGGCTGGCCGGTGCACGGGCTTTGAATTTCACGCGAGCCCTGGCCGACGCCGACCCGGAAAGAATTGCCGTAACGGCGAACGTCGATCTGAAGCTTCTTCACGAAACCGAGATGAATGCGGGCCGGGAACGCTCGCGGCTGGAAAAAGAAAAAGCTGCGTTGGAGCGCTCCATCGCTCAGGTGCGGGGACAGCTTGAAAACCAGGAGTTTTTGAGTCGGGCGCCGCAGGAGGTGGTCCGCGGCGCCCGAAGGCGCTACGCAGAGATCCAAGCACATCTAGCAAAGACCCTTGAGTCTCTCAAGCGCGTTTAGCCCATGGCAACTCAGCCCACGGACCGCAAGGTCGACCGCTTGATCCGCCTGCTGGCGGAAAATGCGACGGTGGTGATGCCAGGGCCGAAGGTTGCCGCTCACATTGGCGTGTCCGCGTCAACGGTGTGGGAGTGGATTGAACGGCTACGCTCCTACGGGGTGGAGATTCGCGGCTATCCCGGAATCGGATATCAGCTTCGGAAGCTTCCCGACCTCATCACCCCCGGAATGGTGCATGCGGAGCTGGGTGAATGCGAGATCGGCAAGAAGCTCATTCACTATTTTGTAACGGATTCCACGAACGCGGCGGCGCTCCAGTTCGCGGCCGTTGGAGCTGCGCATGGCACCGTCGTGGTGGCAGAGGAGCAGACAGAGGGGCGCGGCCGGCTGGGGCGTTCGTGGTATTCGGAAAAGGGCAGTGGCCTCTATGCCTCCATCATCCTCCGACCTTCTCTTCCGCCCTCTGCCGCGCCTATCCTTACATTGATGGCTGGGGTTGCAGCTCACCATGCCGTAGCGGAGATGTGTGGGCTGCGGCCGGAAATCCGCTGGCCGAATGATTTATTGCTGAGCGGAAAGAAAGTGGCCGGCATTCTGACGGAAATGAATGCGGAGCTCGATCGTGTGCACGTGGTCGTACTGGGCATTGGGCTTAATGTGAATCATGCCTCCATGCCACCCGCGCTTGCAAAAACTGCCACCTCCCTTCGCCTCGAAACTGGGCACACACATTCCCGCGCTCACCTTCTGGCAGCACTCCTGAAGCAGACTGAGTGTTTCTATCGCCTCCTTCTTGAGGAGGGGAGCACCGCTATTGCGGCCCGATGGGAGTCGGCTTCCGGGTTTGCCCGTGACCGCAGGGTGAGGGTGCTGCGAAACGTAGGCGAAGCGCGGGGGACCACACAGGGGATCGAGCCGACCGGTGCTTTGCGCGTGCGCTTTGACGATGGCGGCGAGGAGGCTTTGACGTCAGGCGAAGTGATTGAAATAAAATAACTCCCGGATGGCTTTATGCTGCTTGTGATTGACGTTGGAAACACGAACACGGTTCTTGGAGTTTATGGGGGCCGCGAGTTGCGCGCCGACTGGAGACTTTCCACCAGCCGAACCCAGACGGCGGATGAGTATGGCATCTCGATCCGCAATCTTCTTGCGCTTGCGGGGATTCAGTCCAGCGCGATCCGGCATGTGATGGTTGCGAGCGTGGTGCCGCCATTGAATGGAGTTCTTGAGGAGACCGCTTCGAAGTACTTTCATCTGGCGCCCGTCTTCCTTGGGCCCGGCACGCGGACCGGAATGCCGGTTCATTACGATAACCCGCAGGAAGTAGGTGCGGACCGGATCGCCAACAGTGTGGCTGCCTATGAAAAGTACGGTGGCCCATGCGTCGTGGTGGATTTTGGCACGGCGATTACCTTTGACGTAGTTTCAGCCCAGGGAGAGTACCTCGGCGGGATTATCGCTCCGGGCATCGGGGTTGCCGCCGAAGCGCTTTTCCAGCGGGCGGCGCGGCTGCCGCGGGTTGAAATCCGCGCGCCGCGCGATGTGATCGGCACGAACACGGTGACCAGCATGCAATCGGGCCTTTTTTATGGCGCCGTGGGTTTGGTGGACGGCATTCTGGACCGGCTCACTGCCACATTAGGCAAGGATACCCGCAAGGTGGCTACAGGAGGCCAGGCAGAGCTGATCGCGGCAGCTTCAAAATATAAATTGCCCGTTGACGCTTCTCTTACCCTGGAAGGACTGCGAATCATCCACGAGCGGCACTTGGCCAGTATGAGGCGAAAGTAAACCTGGAAAACTACTTCAACTACTTCACTGAAGTCGAAGAGTGCTACCAGCGGTGCCGCGGCACGCCGACACTGCTTTCCGCTCTCGATTGGGCGCTACTCGAATCGTGGCGAGAGGCAGGAATCCCGCTGGATGCGGTCTGCATCGGCGTGGAACAGACGTTTCGAAAGCATGAGCGAAGCCGCCGGCACAAATTCCTTAAAGTTAATGGCCTCGGCTATTGCACGCAGCAGGTGATGCTGGCAGCAGAGGAAGTGAAAAGAGCGGCGATTGAAGGTGGAAGCCCGCGAGCGCGGCCGGAGCATGATACGCCTCCTTTCAGCGCGGAAGAAATTCACAATTATCTGGCGCAATTAGGCAAAGCACTGGATCGTGCTGGCGTGAGCGCACGAGAGGAAGGAAGCGCCACAATTGCCAGTGATATTGAGCAGGCCGCGACCCAGCTCCGGCGGCTCAACCCGGCACCGGGCGATAGCGACAGCGATCTTGAGGGGCTGGAAAGGTTGCTTACCGCCATTGAGGAAAAGCTGGTGGCGGCCCTCCTCCACGGCGTGTCCCTCGATGCGCTCACCCGCGCGCGCGAGGAAGTGGACCGGGGCATCACTCCATTTCGTAGAACAATGAATCCCTTCCAGATTGAGGCGCTTGAACGGCAGTTCTTGAGAAAGCAACTCTTCGAGCGTTACCAGCTCCCTCGCCTAAGCCTCTTCTATCTACGGCCCTAGCCGCGAGCGGAAAGCTCAATACGCAAGAAAGATTAACCGGCGGCTACCACGGTTTCTCGCACCCCCTCCGCCGTTGATGTATATTTAACCCTCCCATGAAAAGTCCCATGCTTGCCTTAACCTTTGGCTTTGCTCTGGGCATCCTTGTGTCCCATGGGGTAGCGGTGGGGCTTGCTCTTTCTTTAACCGCGACCGCTCTCTGTGCAGCGGCGGGGTTGCTGGCGCTCAAAAGCGGTCGGCAAAGGGCTGCGGCTTGGCTTGTGCTGGCAGGATTTATTTTCGCCGGAACGGCTGCCGCGCGGCTGTTTCAACATCGCTTTCCCGCGAACCACATCAGCCATCTGACTGAGTGGGATCTTGATTTGGCGAAGCCTGTTGAGGTGGAGGGGAGGCTTCGAACCCCCCCCTTGCCGATGCCCTATGGGATCGAGTTTGACCTCGAGGTATCACACATTTCGAATGGACGGGTATCGCGCGCAGCCAGCGGCAAGATTCGCCTTCGCATACTGAACGGATGGAAATCCAGCGTGCCTGCCGGCGCGCTTCATTTGCGCTATGGGGAATCCATCCGGGCTCTTGCTCTCCTTGGCCGCCCGCACAATTACCAAAACCCAGGTAGCTTTAATTACCGACGCTGGCTCGAGACGATCCACGACATCACCTGGGAAGGTACGGTTGAAACGCCCGCGCAGGTGGAAAAAATCAAGGGGCCGCCGCCGGCCCTGCTCAGTCGGGCCGTCGATGGCGCGCGCGAGCGCCTCCAAAGGAGCATTGACGAGCTCTTCCCGCCCTGGTCGGCAAAGGGGCGTGATGGGGCGGTGCTTCGGGCAGTGCTGCTTGGTGACCGCTCGGCGCTTGATTCGGCGACAGTCGAAAATTTCCGGCAGAGCGGACTTTATCATCTCTTGGTTGTTGCGGGATTGCATGTGGGGCTGCTGGCCCTACTCGTCGGAGGGCTGTTGCGGCTGTTCCGGCTGCAGGAGCCTTGGAGGTCCGCGCTGCTGCTGGCGTTCCTGGCGATTTATGCCGTCTTAGTTGAGCAGCGCGCTCCCACACTGCGGGCCACGCTGATGATTGCCGCTTACATTGTGGCAAGGCTCCTTGATCGCGAGCAGCCTGCTCTCAACGCGGTCGGGATCGCCGGCCTCATCCTTCTGTTTTATCGGCCCGCCTGGCTGTTTGACTCAGGCTTCGAGCTTTCGTTTGCCGCCGCGCTGCTCATCGCCGGGCTTGCGGTGCCGGTTCTCGAGAGAGTCACCGAGCCCTACCGGCGCGCTCTGAGGCGTGTAGGGGAAGTTGCTCTTGACCCCTCCTTTGAGCCTCGGTGGGCGCAATTCCGTCTGGATGTGCGGAGCCTCGCAGAGTGGCTTGAGCCCCGCGGGACCTTTTTCCGGCCAATCCCAGCGACGGAGCTCGTAGCTGCCCCCTTGCGCCTCGGGATCTGGATTGCCGATCTCGTGATCTTTTCCGCCATTCTCCAACTCGGTCTCCTGCTGCCCATGGCACAGATGTTTCATCGTGTGACGCTTGCCGGAATTGGGCTGAACGCCCTCGCGGTGCCCCTGATGACCCTGCTTTTGGCAGTCGCCGTTCCCGTGGTTTTGCTCAACGTGTTCAGTCCGATCCTGGCCGCACTTCCTGCCCGAGCGCTAGCTCTGATCATGGCGGGGCTCTTTCACCTCACCGAGTTGCCCCGGCTGCCCGGCTGGCTGTCGTTTCGCGTCCCTGCCCCGCCAGTATGGGTGGCATGGGGCTTTGCTCTCTCGATTGTGGCCGCCGCCTTCGCGTTGGCGCTTTCACATCATCGGCAGCCGCTCGCGGTATTTGCCGTGGCCGCCAGCATCTTTGGATTGCTGATTGCCCTGCATCCGCTTCCACCCCGGCTGCCGGGTGGCGAGTTTCAGGTGACGGCGCTCGATTGCGGCGGCGGCGAAGCGCTCTTCGTCGTTTTTCCCAACCGCACTACCATGCTCATCGGCGCGGGAGGTGGAAGCCGTCGTCGATTGGGAGGTGGTGACCCGTTCCGCGCCCAGCGTTGGGATCCCGGCGAAAACATTGTTTCGCCCTACTTATGGTCGAGGGGCATCGATCACCTGGATGTTTTCTTCATCCCCAGCCTTCGCGGCGACTACTTGAGCGGCGTGGCTTCGATACTGCGAAATTTTCCGGTAAAGGAATTTTGGTATGGCACGCTTCCCCGCCCCTCTTTCGCGGCCTCGCTGATGGCGCTGCTTGCCGAACGCGGAGTGCGGTCGCGACGGGTGACAGGCGATTTTCGCGCCGCTTCCGTTCCCTGGCCGATCGCCGGAGGTGAACTCAGCGATTCACCGGTGATCGCCAGGATTGCGAGCGCCGAGGGATCGCTGCTTCTTGCGGCCGGCGTCAATCGGTCCACCGGAAAAACGTTCGTGGAATCCGGCGACCCACTCACAAGCGAGGTGGTTGCGCTTTCTCATGATGACGTGGAGAGCGTTTCGGAATGGATCGTTAAAGCGCATCCGCGCGCCATCATCGAGGAAGGATTCGTTCGCGGGAGTGATGGCGATTCTCGCGGCGAACCGACCACGGCGGGAGTGGAAGTGTTTAATACCGTTCGCGACGGCGCCGTAACCGTGGATATGAAAGGCAACACGCTCACTGTTCGTCACTATAGGCAACCCTGATCGATAGCCAAGAGGGCAGCGCGAGCCGTGTTTCAGCGACTCGCGGGGGTCCCGGGCAGATCGTTTCCGGCTTGTGTGCCGCGGGTCCTGACACAGAGCCGCGGCACGTTTTCTACCCGACATGCGACAGCGGATAGCCATCGCACCGTTTCGTGTGCCGTGGGTATGATCTCGTTCGTTTATTGCAGAACATTTTGTCCCCTCCCCCCTCCTGAAAATCGCTAAGCCCTTGTGCTCCGATCGACACAAAAACAGGGACCCTAAGCAATTTCGCGTACAAGGTTCACCGGATTGACGCACTGCTACCGTGTAAGCTACTTTGTTGTTTCGGCAGGACGCGTTAGACCTGCCGAAGCACGAACACCCCGCAGATAGAGACCGGAGATCGTCTGATTTAACGTACCAACCGAGCGAGCGAACGGCGCGTTCGCCGGCCTAACCTTCGAAGCACGCCGACCGGATGGTCCTGTGGGGCTCAGCCAGCCAAAACGCCCCACAGTTGAAGGGAACCTGCGATGGGCATTTCCGTTGAACAGCGCCTGACGGAGCTTTGGGAAACTCCTAAAACCTGGCGCGGCCTTTTCGCAACTGTAGACCACAAGGAAATCGGCCGGCGGTACATTGTGACGGCCTTCATATTCCTACTGATCGGGGGAGTGGAGGCGCTCATCATGCGCCTCCAATTGGCAGGACCGAACAACAAGATTCTGCCGCCCGAGATGTACGACCAGATCTTCACCATGCATGGCCTGACGATGATCTTCTGGTACGCCTCGCCCATCCTTTCCGGCTTCAGCATTTTCCTCGTTCCGCTGATGGCCGGCGCGCGCGATCTTGCTTTCCCGCGCTTGAATTCCTTCACCTACTATGCGTTCCTGCTATCCGGAATACTGCTCTATATCTCTCCCTTTCTCGGTCAAGCTCCGCACGGCGGCTGGTTCGCTAACGTTCCCTACACCAACGTGACGTATTCGCCCGGATTCGGGATGGATTTCTTCAATGCCTCGCTGGTGCTGCTGACCATCTCGACAAGCGCAAACGCCGTGAATCTCATCATCACCATTCTGCGGATGCGCGCGCCGGGAATGGCCATCAGCCGCATGCCCATTTTCCTATTCAGCACCCTCACCATATCCTTCGTCGCCCTTTTCGCGATGCCGGCGCTGACCGCGTGCAACGTTCTGCTCGAGCTCGACCGGCGCTGGGGCACGGGCTTTTTCAAACCGGCGCATGGCGGGCACGTGCTGATGTGGCAGCAGCTCTTCTGGTTCTTCGGCCATCCGTGGGTTTATATCGTCTTTCTGCCCGCCACCGGAATGATCTCCATGATCATCCCCGTATTCGCCCGCCGCCCGATTGTGGGCTACACGTACATCGTCGTTTCGACGGTCATGACCGGCCTGGTCGGATTCGGCGTGTGGGTTCACCACATGTTCGCCACCGGAATGGGCGAGCTTTCGATGAGCCTGTTCAGTGCCGCCAGCATGACGATCTCGATTTTCACCATCATCCAGGTTTTTGCCTGGATCGCCACCATCTGGAAAGGTCGGGTGGTGATGAAGACAAGCATGTATTTTGCGGTCGGCTTCATCGTGCTGATTATCATCGGTGGGCTCGATGGCGTGATCACCGGGATCATGCCGATCGACTGGCAGATTACTGGAACCTACTGGGTGGTTTCCCACCTTCATTACCTGCTGGTGGGTGCCAACATGTTCCCAGTGTTCGCGGGGATTTATTATTGGATGCCCAAGATGACGGGCCGGATGATGAATGAGACGCTCGGCAAGCTCAGCTTTTGGGTGATTTTCTGTGGCTTTAATGCGGCGTTTTTCACCATGCACGCTCTCGGCGTTGAAGGCATGCCGCGCCGGATTTACACGTACGTCAGCGGGCTGGGCTGGGGGCCGCTGAATATGTTCGTGACGGTCAGCGCGTTCGTCCTCGGCTTTGGAATCCTACTAACGATTATTAATTTCTTCTGGAGTGTCAAGTACGGCGAAATCGCCGGAAAAAACCCTTGGAACGCCGACACGCTAGAGTGGGCCACCGATTCCCCGCCGGCGCCTTACAACACCGTCCACATTCCCTGGGTGTTTACGCGACATCCGCTCTGGGACGAATACGATGAGGAGAAGGATCCTACCGGCGAGCGCATTCTTGACCAGGGAAGACTGACGTTCGCCACGGATTGGCTCGACGCCGAGCCGCTCGCCCTGGTCCGCATCCCCGACGACACGATCAAGCCGATGCTCTCCGCCGTGGGCATGTTTGTGATTGTGGGAGCGTTAGCCCTTAAGCTGGGCTGGGTGGTGCTGCCGGCGGTGATTTTCACGCTAGTGGTCACCGCCATGTGGCTGCGCCCCGACGGTGAAACGGAGGAGACGGAGACTACATGAGCCCGGTCACGCTCGAATCCAATATAGACACCGGCCACGCCCTGCCCCCGGTGCTGCGCATCGACGATAAACGCGGAACTTTCGGCATTTGCCTGTTCATCACCACGGAAGCCATGCTGTTCGCGGTGCTGTTCTTCACCTATTTTTATCTCGAAAAGGGCGAACACCGTTGGAGCATCGATGCGCCGCCCAAGCTGCACTACTCACTGCCCATGCTTGCGGTCCTGATCGTGAGCAGCATCATTCTCCATTGGGGCGAGAAGCAGGTGAAACAAGAGCGCTATTCCGCAGGAAAGAAAGCGCTGATTGCAACCATTGCGCTGGGGATCATCTTTCTGATCCTAAGCTACTTCGAATACGCAGAGCATCTGAAGACGCTGACACCCTGGACCGATTCTTATGGGTCGATTTTTTACGGGATCGTAAGTCTGCACGTGCTTCACATTACCTTGGGATTGTGTATGCTGTTCTGGACCCTGTTCCTTCCCCGGTGGGGCCCGTCCCAGTACACTCCCTACCGCCCGTATCACAATGCATCGCTGTATTGGCATTTCGTGGATACGGTCTGGGTGTTTATCATCGCGATTCTTTACGTCGCCCCGAATATTGCCGCTGCGATGGCCAAATGAACGGTGGACCTGAGACGACAATAACGGCTGTAACTCCGGAATCGCGCCGCAAGAGGCTGTGGTTCGGCACCTTCGCGGCCGGCGTCGCCTGGACGCTTACCGGGCTGATCGATGGCCTCCTCGCCTGGCAGGCGTGCATGAGCGGGCCGGCCAAGCATGGCGTCTATACGCAGCTGGGAATGCACATTCTGCTCGGCGTCATCACTTTCGGTTTCCTGGCCATCACGATCATCGCGGGCGTGATTTCGTTCCGAAACTGGCGCGCATATTCACAGGAGTCCAGCTTTTTGTCCGCGGAGGGGCGTGACCGCCGTGAGTTTATGAGCATGGCCGGCGTTTTTGTCGCTGCATCACTGGGCATGGGGATCATCTGGTTTGCGCTGGCCGTTTACATCATCCGCGTATGCATGCAGGCGCGCTGAACGAGCGAAAACAGCAGAACCTGCGAACGCGGGCGTTGCTTGCTGTATTGGATCGACCGTTCTGGCCTGAATAACGTGGAGTGTCCACGAATTACGTGGGCAGTCTTTTTACACCGGGTGGCGCATACATCACGGATTTTCCGATGTATGCGACCCTCCAAAAACGCACACATGGCAAAAACGGCATGTTTGCGCCACCCACGTTTTTGTATAGCTATTTCGTGGACACTACACTGGAAAGCAGCCGTGGCATGACCCGACGGATGAAACACCCTTCCGCGCACGCGCGATTCGGCTTCGCATTCCTCGTGCTGGCGATAGCTCTCTCGACGTCAGCGTGCAGCGGCGGCAAAACGGCGAAGGGGTACTTGGTGTATACGGGCGGCAGCGCGCAGCGGGGCCAGCAGGTGATTGAGCACTTCCGGTGCGGGGCCTGCCACACCATTCCCGGCGTGCCGAACGCCGAAGGAACCGTCGGCCCTCCACTTAACTTCTATGCCCGGCGCACGTTCATTGCCGGTGAGCTCCCCAACACTCCTGGAAATCTTGAGCGTTGGGTTCTCAACCCCAGGGCCGTCGAGCCGGGGACGGCCATGCCGAATCTGGGACTTTCTCAAGAACAGGCTCGCGACGTAGCGGCTTATCTCTACACTCTGCGTTAGGAGGAATAATGCCTCGGCGTTCAGCATTGGATTTTGCACTGCTAGGCTCGATATTCGTCGTGGTCTCGGGTCTTTGCCTGGCTCAGCAGCAGCAGCCGGGAGAAACGACGAATATTCCTGGCGAACGCAGCGGCATTCACTTGGTCAGCCCCGTTCCCGACGGCCAATGGCGGCTTCCGGCCGGCGATTACGCCAATGACCGCTACAGCCCGCTGGATCAAATCAACACCGGCAATGTAACGAACCTGAAGGTGAAGGGCGTGATGGCGGTGGGAATTCCGCACGGGTTTGAAGGACAGCCGCTGGTCGTCAACAACACCATGTATGTGGTGACGCCCTTCCCGAATTACCTCATTGCTCTCGATCTGACCAAGCCGGATTTTCCGGTGAAGTGGAAATACAAGCCGAACCCGAGCGAAGTTGCAGTGGGCAAGGCATGTTGTGACGTCGTGAATCGCGGCGCGAGCTTCGCCGATGGGAAGATCATCTACGCCACGCTCGACGACAACGTGGTGGCAGTGGACGCGAACACGGGCAAGCAGGTCTGGCGCGCCGAAGTGGGCGACATCGGGGTTGGAGAAACCGAAACCATGGCACCGCTCGTCGTCAAGAACGTGGTGATCGTCGGGATCAGCGGAGGCGAATTCGGCATCCGAGGCCGGGTTACGGCGCTCGACGTGAATTCGGGCAAGATCCTCTGGCGCGCTTACAATACGGGACCCGATAAAGACGTCCTCATCGGTTCCGATTTCCACTCCTATTATCCCTCCGATCGCGGCAAGAACCTGGGCGTGACCACCTGGTCGGCGGGCGCATGGAAGACCGGCGGCGGGCCCGTCTGGGGCTGGATCTCCTACGATCCCGAGCTCAACCTCATCTTCTACGGCACCGGCAATCCTGCGCCGTGGAATCCGGATATGCATCCCGGAGACAACAAATGGACGTGCACCATCTGGGCGCGCAACCCGGAGACCGGGCAGGCACGATGGGCTTTCCAGGTTGTCCCGCATGATGCGTACGATTATGACGAGATCATGGAAAACATTCCGGTGGATATGGAGTGGCATGGGAAAATGCGCAAGCTGCTGCTGCATCCCTCGCGGAACGGTTTCATGCTGGTCCTTGACCGCACGGACGGGCAACTTCTATCGGCCGTGCCGTTCCAGCCGGTAAATTGGGCTTACGATTTCAATCTGAAGACTGGCCGCCCCGACATTGACCCGGCGAAGGTGACGCATACCGGGCTCATCGCTCGAGAAGTCTGCCCATCCTCGACTGGAGGGAAGGAGTTCGTCCCGTCGGCATTTTCACCCCAGACGGGCCTGCTTTATATTCCTGCTCACAACGTTTGCATGGATCGCGGGTCCGTGAAGGCCAATTACATCGCCGGCACGCCGTATCTTGGAACGAATACGTCGATGTACCGGGGGCCTGGTGGCTACGACGGGGAGCTCGAAGCCTGGGATGTGACGAACGCCCGCAGGGTATGGGGGATCAGGGATGCGAACTTTCCCGCCTATAGCGGGGTGCTCGCTACGGGAGGTGGCCTGGTTTTCTACGGGACCTTGGAAGGCTGGTTCCGGGCCGTTGACGCGCGCACCGGCAAGGTGCTGTGGCAGTTCAAAACCTCGTCGGGAATCATCGGGGATCCGATCACGTTTGCAGTGAATGGCAAGCAGTACGTCGCAATTTACTCGGGTATCGGAGGTTGGATGGGAGCGGTCGCGTTCCCCGACATTTCCATGGACGATCCAAACGCCGCCCTGGGCGTGACTGGCGCGATGAAAGGCATCAAAAAAGTTTCCGCGCCGGGAGCCGTGCTTTACATTTTTGGATTCTGATGGAGGCCGAGGTGGTCAGAATGCGAATCTACGCTATCCTGCTTGCCGGATTGATGCTGGCGTTTGCGGCGGCCGGATGCAACCGGGCTTCGGGCCCGTCGGAAGCCAATGCGGCGCCACCGGCCATTGGAATTCCCGTCGGCCCTGTCCCCGGGCCCGGTAAGAATATTACGATGCCTTCTGACCCTTATGCCGGCGATCTGGTGGCCATGACGCAGGGCCGCCGTCTGTTTGTCTGGTTCAACTGTGCAGGCTGCCACGGCGGGCACGGCGGCGGCGGCATGGGCCCAAGCCTGCGGGACCAGGTGTGGCTCTTCGGCGGGTCGGATGCGGCGATCTTCGCCTCCATCTCCGAGGGGCGTGGCGAGGGAATGCCCGCCTGGGGCACCAAGATTCCGGCGGATCAGATTTGGAAAATCGTCGCCTACATCAAGTCCATGCGGACGCCGCAGGAGCCGGATCCTCCGTCTGAGACTCCTCAGCCTGTCGTTCGAATAGTGCATTGAGTCTACGATGAAGTTACGCAACCTGGCTATCTTGCTGCTGGTGTTTCCTCTCGCGGGCTGCCACGGGCCGCAATCGATCCTCAATCCCGGAGGACCGGCGGCCAGCAGCCTTTCCCAGGTTGGGTGGGTGACCTTCATTCTGTTTTCCGTCGTCGCGTTCATCACGCTGGTGATCCTGCTCTGGGCTATCCTGCGATCGCACGGCTCGCTGGATACTCATCTCCCGTGGACCGAAGGCGGCGGAATAAGGTGGATACTGATTGGCGGGTTTATCATTCCGGTCATCGTCCTGTGCGGCATATTTGTGTTCGCGTTAGTGCGCACATCGCACTTTCCGCTGGAGATCACAAAGAATATTCATCCGGAGATCGAGGTGATCGGGCACCAGTGGTGGTGGGAAGTGCATTACATCGGCGGCCCACTCGACACCCATTTCATCACCGCTAACGAGATCCACATCCCTGTAGGCCGACCGATCGATTTTGAATTGAAGAGTGCCGACGTGCTCCATTCATTCTGGGTTCCGGGCTTGCACGGAAAAATGGAGATGATCCCCGGAAAGCCTAATTTCATTCGCATGATTGCTACGCGCGCCGGCAATTTCCCGGGCCAGTGCAGCATGTACTGCGGTGCACAGCATGCCCACATGCGGCTTCTCGTCGTGGCGCAGCCGCCGGATGAATATAAGGCGTGGCTCGCGCAGCAGCTCAAGCCCGCTGCTCAACCGCAGGGAGTCGAGGCCGTGCTCGGTCGCAGCGTATTTCTGCACGCCGAATGCGCGCTGTGCCATACCATTCGGGGCACGGGGGCGGGCGGAAAAGTTGCACCCGATCTGACGCATCTGGCAAGCCGCCAGATGATCGCCTCAGACAGCTATGCGAATGATACGGCGAATCTCGAGGCGTGGGTGACACACGCGCAATCGCTGAAGCCGGAATGCGAGATGCCGGACATAACGGCCTTCACTGGAAACGATCTTGTGGCGCTGGTCACGTACTTGCAGCAGCTCAAATGAGCAGTTGGGAGGAATAAGCCTCCTACTCATAGCAATCGGCCAGCCGGTGCGGCGGGTTCGGAAGAAAAGCGCGCTGCTCGGTAGCTCCAGCGCAAATACTTGATTTCACCCGCTGGTCGAGAGCCAGCGGGAGCGGAACTAGCATCTGTAGCCTTGAGCGGAGAAAAATTGGTGGCCAGATTCCGGTTCTGTTACCTGCTCCTCGGGGTGGCGCTCATACCCGCATTCGCGGCTTGCCAGCAACCCACGGGCACACCTCCGCCCGCAGGACAAGCCATTTATGACCAGCACTGCGCTGTTTGTCACGGCGACCGAGGGCAAGGCGTCAATACCATTATTTCGGTCGCCGGGCCCTCTCTTCAAGCGGTGCATAATCATCAACTGGTTGTTGAAATGGTCAGCAACGGCAGCGGAATCATGCCGACATTTGCGCGGATGCTGTCCGCCCACCAGATTGACGCCGTCGCGGACTACGTCACTCAGCATCTCGCCGTCGTTTCTCTCGCCGGCGGTAAGTTGAGCGAGGGAGGTGCTTTGTTCCGTGAGTACTGTTCTGCCTGCCATCGAACGGCGGGGCGCGGCGGAGCGCTTGCTCTCGCCGGGACGAATGCTCCATCTCTGGTCGGGAAGACTCCTTCCACCGTTGCGGGAGCGATACGTTCCGGCCCTGGGCCTATGCCCGCCTTCCCTCCTTCGGTGATCAACAACCAACAACTAGCCTCGATTGTGACCTACGTCGAATTCTTGCAGCATCCACCCTCCCCCGGCGGAATGCCGATGCACTTCTATGGCCCAGTGGCCGAAGGTTTGGCCGCCTGGATCGTGCTGTTCATCACCATCGCCCTGACTGGGTGGATCGAAAAGGGAGGCAAGGGATGAGCCCGAGCAGTCAAGACCGCAATCATGGCCTCTCGGGACTTTTAATCGACACGCTCTCGGACCTCCTGGAAATAGGCAGGGTATGCTCGCGGGCTGTTCTCCGGAGCGTCAGGAGTCCGGAGACTGCGCATTCGGTAGCTGCTCGACTCGCGTCTGATTCAGTTCCTGGAGAGCCACTGCCCTACGAGGGCGTGTCAGAGGCCTCAATTCCGGGTGGGCAAGGCTCTGCTCCGCCTCCTGAGCCGCCGCGGCGGCTTCAGGACCGGGTCATTGGGCCACCGCCCGGCGCTCGGGGCTTCCGGACGGCTTTGGTCGTGTTCGCTTTTGCGTGCTGCCCCGCCGCCGGGGTTGGCTTTCTTTATATCTTCTGGACGGGTGGCAGCAATCTGCTCCTGGGTGCCACGTGGGCCCTTTCTTTCGCGGGATTGGGTTGCGGGTTTGTGCTGTGGGAGCACTGGCTGATGAGCCACGATGAGGCCACGGAGCCGCGCGAAATCCTCCCGTCCCCCGAGCACGTGCGAGAAAGCATGAGAGCGGAGTTTCTCGCGGCAGACGCGCAGGTTCAGCGCCGCAAGCTGATGGAGGGGCTGATCGCGCTGGGCGTCGCGGGCTTTGCCGCCATGTTCATCTCCCTGTTCCGTTCGCTCGGCACGGCGCCTGGCCCGGTATTAATGGGTGCGGTCTGGAAAAGAGGCCAGCGGCTGGTGACCCTGCAGGGGAAAACTATGTCCGTAAGCTCGCTCAGACCCGGCGATATGACCGTCGTCTTTCCTGAAGACAGCGTCGGGTCCGTACGTGCTCAAACGGTGCTCATTCGCGTTGAGCCGGCAGCTTTGCGGCTGCCCAAGTCACGTGAGAATTGGGCGCCCCAGGGATACCTGGCTTATTCGCGGGTCTGCACGCATGCCGGATGCCCCGTCGGAGAATACGAGGCGACCACCGAGCTGTTGCTTTGCCCTTGCCATCAATCGACGTTTGATGTTCTTGATGGGGCCCAGCCAACCGGCGGCCCGGCGGCTCGAGCTCTTCCACAACTACCCCTTTATGCAGCCGCGGACGGCACGTTGAGGGCGGCCGGCGATTTCAGCGCGCCGCCCGGCCCCGGATTTTGGACGCTGCCACCCACATCATGATTGACTGGCTCGATTCCCGCTTACACCTTGCCAAGCATACCCGGCATGCGCTGAACCACGTCTTCCCCGATCATTGGTCGTTCATGCTTGGCGAGATCGCCCTCTATTCTTTCGTCATCCTGGTGCTGACCGGGATCTACATGATGCTGTTTTTCCATGCCAGCTCCACTCCAGTGGTCTACCACGGTTCTTACAAGCCACTGGATGGGCTTACCATGACAGCGGCATACGCGTCGGCCGTCCATCTGAGCTTCGACGTGCCGGCAGGTCTGCTGATGCGCCAGATGCACCATTGGGCGGCCCTGATCTTTGTCGCCGCGATTGTGGCGCACATGATGCGAATTTTCTTTACCGCGGCTTACCGGCGGCCCCGCGAAATCAATTGGCTGATCGGAGTGACGTTGCTGGCTCTGGCCATATTTAACGGGTATTTTGGATACTCGCTTCCCGGCGACCTTCTCTCCGGAGCCGGTTTGCGGATCGCCTACGCGATCACACTTTCGATTCCCTTCATCGGCCCATGGATGGCATTTCTCTTTTTCGGCAACACGTATCCTTCCCCCGCAACGATTCCGCGCATGTATAGCCTGCACATTTTCCTGGTTCCGGCGTTGATCGCAACGCTTCTGGCGCTGCACCTGGGCATCATCTGGCGGCAGAGGCACACCAACTATCCAGGACCGGGCCGCACCGATGAAACGATTGTCGGATCCCGCATGTGGCCAACCTATGCGGCCAAGTCGCTCGCGCTATTCTGCGTGCTTTTCGCGCTGATTGGGGCGCTGGGAGGCCTCGTCGAGATCAACCCGATCTGGATGTACGGCCCGTACAAGCCGATGGATATTATGCCGGGTGCCCAGCCGGATTGGTACCTCGGCTGGATCGAAGGAGCAATGCGGCTCTTTCCGGGCGTTCACGGGCGGCTGCCAGACGTCCTGTTTCCAGAGATCTTTTTCCCCGCCGTGGTGTTTCCGGTGATCGTTTTTATCGTGCTCTATGCCTACCCGTTCCTCGAGAAGCCTTTCGTTCCGCGGGAAAACAGGCATGTTCTGCTCATGCCGTATCAGCGGCCCGTGAGCACAGCACTGGGTTGCGCAGCTTTCTTCCTGCTCCTTGTTTGTTTCTTTGCGGCCAGCGATGATGTGATCGCGGTTGCCGCTGGAGCTTCCGTCACCCAGATCCGGACAATTCTGCGCGTCCTGTTCTTCGTAGCACCGGCCGTCACAGGCACAGTTGCTTATATTGTGTGCGTGAAATGGCCCGGGAGAGAACGGTGCAGTTGAGGCCTTATTTCAAGGTGTCGAGATAAGCGGCGGCATCGCGCGCCTGCTGTTCGGATAACCCGAGAGCCGGCATGGCGGTTTTGGGCTTCAGGGAGGGTGGCGACTTAATCCACTTGATGAGGTTAGCGGGCGTGTTGGCGACATTGCCGCCAATGTAGCTGCGGCGGGAGAAGAAGTTCAGCGGTGGACCAAAAACACCGTTCGCATTGCGAATTCCAGGAATCGTGTGGCAGGCGCCACATCGGTACTCCGCGATTATTTGCTTGCCGCGTTGCGCATTGCCGCCAGTCCGTGCACGGTATCCTTTGACGGTTTGCCCCCCGGTACATCCCGAGATCGTCAGAACAGCAACGGCGACAATCAGGCCTGCTCTCCAGGAGTAGGTTCGCATCTCATCATGCAGGAACACTGGAACCCTCCAAGATTTCGGCCCCGTCAGAAAACCCATCGGCGTCGGCTGCAAGCCTTTTGCGTCCTGGATGTCCCTAACCATTCGGCTGAACGTCCAGGATCATTTGGTGCACCTGCATTATATCAAATGAGCTCGATGGTTGTACGAGTTTATCGAAACAAACAACGCGAATTTGGACAGCAGTGCACAGCCCGTGCGGTGGCGGCCGCTTTGAGCGCTGTGTTACTCCGCGAATTTGTTTGCGATCGGAAATCGCCGCCCGATGCCAAACGCTTTCGTGGTGACTTTGAGGACGGGGGCGGCCTGCTGGCGCTTATATTCCGCACTCTGGACGCGGCGCAAAGTTTGCTGGACGATGCCGGGATCGAACCCGAACTTTGCGATGATTTGCTCTGAGCAAAGGTTCTCTTCGATATGAGCGCGAAGAATGGCATCGAGAATCTCATAGGGAGGCAGAGTGTCCTGGTCTGTCTGGCCAGGCCCCAGTTCGGCTGAAGGAGTCTTTGTAAGGCACGCTTCCGGGATGGGCCCTTTTCCCTGCCCTTTCTCGTTAACGTATCGCGCGAGTTCATAGACCATCGTCTTCGGAACGTCCCCAATCACGGCCAGTCCACCCGCCATATCGCCGTAGAGCGTGCAATATCCTGCCGCAAGCTCGGATTTGTTCCCGGTGCTCAGCACCAGCGCGCCAAACTTATTCGAGAGCGCCATCAAGATGTTTCCCCGGATGCGCGCCTGGATGTTCTCTTCCGTGACGTCCCGGGGAAGATGGCCAAACACGGGGTTGAGTGCGGAAAGATAGCTTTCGAACAGGGGCGTAATGGAAATCACGCGGAAGTCGATGCCCAAGTTCGAAGCCAGCGCTTGAGCATCGTGAAGGCTGCCCGGAGATGAGTAAGGCCCCGGCATACTGATGCCGTATACGTTCTTCGGCCCCAGCGCCCGCGCCGCTAAAACGGCAACCAGAGATGAATCGATGCCTCCGCTCAGCCCTACGATAGCCTTTCGAAACCCGCATTTGCCTACATAATCTCGCGTGCCGAGCACGAGCGCTTCGTAAATCGCTTCAATTTCCGAGGCCGGAGCAGCGCGGAGCTCACCCCCACCCTCTCGAACATCGAACAGCACCAGGTCCTCCTCAAAGGATTTCGCGCGGGCCACAACCTCGCCCTGGCCGTTAAAGGCCAGACTCGAACCGTCAAATATCAGGCCGTCATTTCCGCCCACAAGGTTTACGTACACCACGGGCACCCTCCGCTCGCGCGCAATCGCACTCAGCATTTCCTGCCGCAGGCGCATTTTGCCTTGGGTGAACGGAGAGGCGGCAATATTGATAATCGTGTTCGCTCCGGCCCGCATGGTTTCCTCAATCGGATCACGCCGGTAAAGTTGGCGCTTCCAAAAGCTCTTGTCGTTCCAGGCGTCTTCACAAATCGTCACTCCGAGCTGCTTGCCGCAAAGCGGATGGATTGCCGGAGTGCTTCCCGGCTCAAAGTAACGCGATTCATCAAAGACGTCATAGTAGGGGAGCAGGATCTTCGCGTAATCCAAAACTCTCTTTCCGCCCGAAATAAGAGCAGCGGCATCCACAACAGGCTTGCCCTGAGGCATGCCGGACCGGCGCACGTAACCGACAAGGGTTGGGATATCGGGCAGAAGCGTCGCGATCTTCTGAAGTTCACACTCGCACCTCTCCACGAAATCGGGCATTTCCACCAGGTCGCGCGGCGGGTAGCCACAGAGCGCAAGCTCCGGAAAAACCACAAGGTGTGCTCGGCGCTCCTGCGCCTGCCGTGCAAAATGAATAATCCGCCGGCTGTTGCCCGCGAAGTCACCCACCGTGGTATTGATCTGGGCCAGAGCAATTTTCATCGACGTTTCGCCGTTAGAGTGCAGTGCGGGGTAGAAGGAACATTATAGGTGATCGGGGGCTGGAGACGGCTTAATGTCCGTTTCCGAACTTCTGAGGCCGTAAGATAGTGGGTCAGTTTGAATTTGTGGCGGCGAGTTTACCTCGCCGGGTGGCGGCATAAAGCCGCCTCTACATCAAACTGGCCCAGTGCCAAGCATTACGGATTCTGGCAGGAAACCGCGCTCGATGATAAACTTTTTGAGGTTTGGGCTCACCCGGTTATGAGCAGTCCAGAGGCCGCAGGCTTCGTGCAAGTAAGTCCATTTCGCTGACGGCGGCCTGACTGAAACCTCAGCCGTCACAAATTCGTACACAACTTCTTGAGTTAAAACCGCCCCCCGTTTTGAGAGGTCAGACAGAAAGAAAGGATTAGCAATGAATCGCATCAACATCCGCATCGTTGTTCTCGCAATCCTCTTGCTTACGTTGCCGGGCCTACCCTGCCTTGACGGCCAGCAAAACTCAAGCGCTGAGAATGCTTTTAATCAATCCATCGCTCAGGGGTACACCAACACGCACATCTTTCCAAACCCCTTCCTGCCTTATATGAACCCGCACGTGCCCGGCTTTCGCCTGGCCAACTCCGAGCTTCTCGACGAATTGATCCTCAACGGCAAAATGCGCCTCTCGCTCCAGGACGCGATCGCGCTTGCCGTTGAGAACAACCTGGACATCGCCGTGGCGCGATACAACCCGGAATACGGCCAGATTGACAAAGTGCGTGCCGCAAGCGGCCAGGCAACACGGGGCGTTCAGGGCGAATTTCAGTCCAATGCTCTCTTCTCGGGCGCGCTCGGTGGCGGCGTGGGCGCTGCCTCAGGAGGCTTCGTGCAGGGCACAGCAGGCAGCGCTGTCGGCGGGGTAAACGTAAACCGCGTGAACTCGATAGGCACGTTTGATCCCGTGGTGGGCTTCTCCGCGGGCTGGGCGTACAGCGCATCGCCTCTCGCCACCAGCATCGTCAACGGTGTTTCTCTGCTCACTGGGAATACCGGCCAGTACAGCATCTTCTACGGCCAGGAACTTCCCACCGGAACGAGCTATGAGATAAGCTACGGCGGCGCGCGCCTTTCGACCAATGCCATTACGAGCATATTTAACCCGCAGTGGGTGTCGGATATGACGATTGGCATTGAGCAGCCACTCCTGAACGGATTTGGCTACCGCGCGAACGCCAAGTTCATTCGCATTGCCGATAACGACGTCGGCATCGCTAAGGACTATTTTCGTGAGCAGGTGTCAACAACGATTGCGAAGGTTGAGAACGACTACTGGACCTTGCAAGAAGATAACCAGAACGTGCTCGTAGCTCAGGAAGCCATGAAGTACAACCAGAAGCTGCTCGCCGACAACCAGCGCCAGGTCCAGATTGGCACTCTGGCGCCGCTGGACGTGATCCAGGCCGAGTCAAACCTCGCCACCGCGGAGCAAAACCTGATTGTGGCCCAGACCACTTTCCAACAACAGCAGGAAGTGATTAAAACGGATATCTCCAAACAAGTGACTGGGGGCTTAGTTACGGCGGATATTGTGCCGGCAACTCCTCTTCCCTCTCCGCAAGCCCAAAAAATCCCTCCCGTCGAGGAGGCGTTGAAGATTGCCCACGAAAACCGCCCGGAAGTAGACCTGAACAACCTGAATTTGAGAAATGAAGATGTCATCCTCAAAGCTAACCGCAATTCCTTGCTTCCTACGCTGGATGCCTTTGCCTCGTACACCCCCAGCGGGCTTTCAGGAGAAAGTGTCCTGCTGGAATCCGGTTTCATCCCAACCACTCCGGGGGGAAAAGTGCCGAGCGGTGGCCTTGGCAGCACTCTTTCACAAATCTTTCACAATCGTTACCCGAACTATTCGGTCGGCTTCACGCTGGCAATGCCCATCCGCAATCGCGCGGCGCAGGCCGACGCGGCTCGCGCATTGCTGGAAGAGCATCAGCTTCGAACCACCGTCCAGCAAACTTTGAACACGATTGACCTGGACGTGCGCCAGGCTGAGATCGCCGTCGTGCAGGGCAAGGCCCGCATCGACGCCGCGCAAAAAGCTGTGGGTTACGCGCGCCAGCAGCTCGCGGATGAGCAGAAGAAGTTCCAGGTGGGCGAATCCACCGTCACACTCGTCATTCAGATGCAGAATGCTCTCACCCAAGCCGAAGGAACGCTGGTGACTGGCAAGGCGAGTTATGCTGCGGCCTTAACACAGTTTGAGCAGGCTACGGGAACCATCCTCGCCAAGAACAACGTGCAACTCGTTGAAGCGCTGACGGGAAAGGTAAACCACAAGCCCAATATCCCCGGAACGCCGCTCTCCGGCAATTGAGGGCAACGGATGCGGCGGCCTCATGCCGCCACCTGGCACTCGCCGCTACAAGTCAAACTGACCGAGAATCGCCTTCGTTGACATTTCTTCGCCCGTACGATGCAATGAATGACATGGCGAAGGAAACGGAAACCCCGCCCCAGCACGCGGAGCGCAAGCCTTCCCAGGCCGAGGCGGCATGGAGGAAAAAGCTTCGCAACGTGTCCGAGCGCCTGCCGCAATTCACCACAACTTCCGGTGTTGCCATCAACCGCCTCTATACTCCCGCCGATCTTGCCGAGTTTGATCACGACCGCGATCTGGGGAATCCGGGAGCCTATCCCTTCACACGCGGCATTCACTCCACAATGTACCGCGAAAAAATATGGACCATGCGGCAGTTCAGCGGCTATGGGACTCCTGAAGAAACCAACCGCCGCCTTCACTATCTTTTAGAGCAGGGCCAGACGGGTCTTTCCATTGCTTTTGATCTGCCCACACTGATGGGTTATGACAGTGATCATCCGCTGGCGCAGGGCGAGGTGGGCAAATGCGGAGTTGCTGTCTCCTCGCTGGCCGACATGGAGACGCTGCTCGCAGGCCTACCGCTCGAAAAGGTCAGCGTCTCGATGACCATCAATTCGCCTGCCGCAATCCTCTGGGCGCAGTATCTGGTGGCGGCGGAAAAGAACGGAACGAATTGGAAGAAGATTTCCGGGACGATTCAAAACGACATCCTCAAAGAGTACATCGCGCAAAAAGAATACATTTTTCCTCCGGCCCCCTCCATGCGGCTCGTGACGGATACCATCGCTTTCGCCATCCGTGAAACACCCAAATGGAATCCGATTTCCATCAGTGGTTATCACATCCGCGAAGCCGGATCGACGGCTGTCCAGGAACTCGCTTTCACGCTCCGCGACGGAATCGAATACGTGGAGTGGGCAGTTCGCGCAGGCCTCGAGGTGGATGAATTCGCTCCACGACTTAGCTTCTTTTTCAATTCCCATAACGATTTGTTCGAAGAAATCGCTAAATTCCGCGCAGCACGCAAAATTTGGGCGCACGTCTGTCGCGAGCGGTTGGGCGCCAAGGATCCTCGCTCCTGGCTCTGCCGTTTCCACACGCAAACGGCCGGCTGCTCGCTCACCGCTCAGCAGCCCTATAACAACGTCGTGCGGACTACAATCCAGGCGCTTGCCGCCGTGCTCGGCGGCACACAATCACTCCACACCAACTCTCTCGACGAGGCCTGGGGATTACCCACGGAACAAGCCGCCACGCTTGCCCTCCGCGCCCAGCAGGTTCTGGCGCATGAAACCGGTCTCAACGAAACCGTGGACCCGCTGGCAGGGTCTTATTTGGTCGAAAAGCTGACAAGGGATACGGAGCAGGCCTGCTATGAATATTTCGACAAAATCGATGCATTAGGAGGCATGATAGCGGCCATTGAAAAGAACTTTCCGCAACAGGAAATCCACGAGGCGGCCTACGGCTACCAGAGGGCGATTGAACAGAAACAGAAAATCGTTGTGGGCGTGAATGAGTTTATAACGGAAGCAGAGCGCCCCATTGAAATCCTGGCGATTGACGAAGAAGCGGCGGCGGAGCAGCGACGAAAACTGAACGAGCTGCGCGCTCGACGCGATGCGAAACGGGTTGAGGCTGCCCTTGCGGCGCTTGGCGGCGCTGCTGCCACCAGCGACAACCTTATGCCTTTTATTCTCGACGCGGTGCGGGCCTACGCCACCCTGGGCGAAATGTGTGACGTGCTACGGCAGGTGTTTGGCACCTACGAGGAGCCGGCTTTCAGATAGGATGGGCGGGGTCGGGAGGTAAGAATGCGAGAACCCGTTACTCGGTGTTTATTTTGTCTTCCAGTCGGGTCAACAGAAGACTAAGGAGCAACTGATCACCATGCCCTGCCCCATCCGCGTCCTTGTTGCCAAACCGGGTCTCGACGGTCACGACCGCGGCGCGAAAATTGTTGCACGCGCCTTGCGAGACGCCGGAATGGAAGTCATCTATACCGGCCTGCGCCAGACCCCCGAACAAATTGTGCGCGCCGCCCTTGAGGAAGACGTCGCAGCCATCGGTATCTCCATCCTCTCCGGGGCTCACAACACCCTCCTGCCCCGCATCTGCCAGCTTCTCCGCGAACAGCAGATGAACGATGTGCTGGTTGTTGTCGGCGGCATTATCCCAGACGAAGATATTCCTGCGCTGAAGCAGGCCGGCATCTCGGAAGTCTTCCAGCCCGGCGCCTCAACCGAGGCGATCGTGGAATTCATCCGGGCTCATGCCCGCCCGTGACAAGAACAAGAAAACCTGCGGTAAGCGCAGCGAAACTGTAGCGCGGAGTTGTCCTTTAATTCCGCGCTCCGCTCCCCACCTTCTCCCCAGGCAGAGCGTTATTCCTCGCGGTTTTAAGCCCGCCTCAGGGGAGTGGGTGCCGGACAAAGGAGGGCGGGTGAGGGGTCGTTTTTGAGAGCTCTGGTAGCTCCGCCTGCGTCTTCATTGAATAGAGACCACAGTGTAGGTATGGAGTGCAGGTAAAGTCCCCTGAAGGGTTGTACCTTTCCAGTTGAGGCCCGCGGGAGCCGAAGAGCTCCGCGAATCAGGGGAAGCCAATGTAACCTGTTTGCCGGCTAAGCCCTTGAATCGCCTCCCCAATGAAAGCTTAAATTTAAGCCC
This sequence comes from Terriglobia bacterium, assembly GCA_050745365.1. Classification (GTDB taxonomy): domain Bacteria; phylum Acidobacteriota; class Terriglobia; order UBA7540; family UBA7540; genus RH2-MAG17b. The sequence continues at coordinate 5,230 of JBOGJS010000015.1, read as the reverse complement.
TGAAGCGGGCGTGACGTTATAGTTGAGAAAGTGAATAACGATTCTCTTTTCCCCTTCAATCGTAGTGACATTCGCGAGCACGTGGGGTGCACCGCTTATCCGGATGCGTGTTGCGCCGTGGGCGAGGGAAGCAAGTTTGGCAAGGACTTCTTGTTCTCCCTTTGAATTGGCAATGAGATGATCAACCAAATCCGGCGAAGAAGTTTCACACTTCAGTCCATCGAGCTCCGATGTTTTAGCAAACGCGTAAACCTTACCTCCGTGGGTCTGATAACGGCGGACGAGTTGTCGTTCCTTGGAGGTTAGACCGGCGTAAAAGGGTAAGACTACTCCTGAAAAAAGTTCCAGCTCCCTGTCTGTGATCTGGCTGGCGGGCTTGACGGAATACAACACGCTGTGTCGCGAAAGAAAATCAAAGAAAGCGGAGCTTGGCGTATCGGACCACGCGAAATTAATGTTGTAATTGTCAGGAATCAGGATGGCGACAGGAGTCACATTCACGGCTCCAACGTAAAGGGATGGATGGTTTTCGAGAAAGCCGTTGTATTGGGTGATGGCAGCCCACGACTTCATTGCTTTCGGATCTCGATCAATCAGGCCTGCATCAAAGGGGCCCTCCATATCCCAAGTGTATGCGGTGCCAAAAGAGGTGGCCTCCGCGATGCTGAGCTTCTCCGCGTGAGCGCTGAGGAAACCTGTATTTCGGTCACCGTGATGAAACATAGAATATTCCGTGATAACCGGCTTCCACGAGGGAAGGACGCCGTCGAGCCATCGTTCGCGGCGAATATTTGAAACATTCCACTTCACTCCCCATACTCCGGGTTCGCGCCAGCTTTCGTCAAAGGTGAAGTTCACATCGCGGTTGAGAGCTATCCGCGATGGAGAGAGTCCGAAATTGGAGAACAGTGGAATCGTAGAACGCTTTTTGTCGTGAAGATACCGGCGAATCTGGGTAAAGAAAGCGGCCACGGTTTGGTCGCTGGCGTATTCCGGCAAAGCCGTATTGTCAAAAAAGATGGCGTCGAGCCCATCGTCGGCGATCCCGCCGACCCGTTTTTGCTGATACTCAATCCATGCCGGATTTCTTAAGTCGGCAATAAAACGTAACGGATCATGTCCTCCGGAATACCGGTAAGGGAGGCCTTGAGGGTTAAACATGATCCATCGAACCGATTGAGGGACGTCCCTGAACATGCTCTGCCAGAAAATGCTCACCGCGCACATGTAGGCGGCAACGTGAATTCCATGATGGTGGAGCTTACGAACCAGTTCACGGACCTCTGCCCGCTGGCTTGCTTCATCCTGCCAGGAAAATCCGACACTGTAGGTGACCCAAACAAAATTTACGTGCGCCTGCGTCAGAAGCTCTACCAGGCGATCGCTGTATTTGCCATATAGGTTGGCGAGCACTTCCGTTTCCTGGGGGGCGAAACCCATCATCTCAGATGAGCGCTTGCTCTTCTGAACTTCAATAGGACCCCCATCAAATCGCGCAAAGCGGATCTTCCCTTGTTCGAGCCACGCGGGCAACTGGGATTTGCCGGGCTCGAGCGCCGTATTCTGCGACCTGTTTTCCGCTCTTGCGGCTGCGCCTGAGGCCGTCAAACAGATAAGGATGACCAGTAGCGAGACTCTGCTCATATCCTAACTCCCTTGTCGAATGCCCGAAAAAATAGTACGGCCATCGATGAAAAGCGTCGTGCGCGTGATCGGGCGCACCACATCTGAGGTGAGAAGCGGCAGGAACTCTGTGCCCTCCCAGCCCCACACAAGCAAGCCGAATTCGAATACTCAACCCAAGGAGCAGGATAGCGTGGAGCGGCTAACGCGCTCTGGACATGACCGCGCGCAGGATATGGTTGATGCGAGTCGAATGGCCCTCGCCGTACTTCCTGAGCCAATTGTAAACGTCGCGATCGAGATGGGCAGTCACCAACACTTTTGGCGTGCGGCGGAATTGCGACAATTGCTCATCTGTGAGCGGCGGGATTTCCGAATAGTCAATTCCGGATTGATCGGCAGCGGCCTGACGCTTCGCAATCCGAGACAATACCGCCCGTTGCCGCTTCTTCACAGGTTTGGTGAATATAGATTCGGCACTCACGTTGATTCGCTTCCCGCGCCGAGATGATACCTAATTGTTTTCTCCATCGTCTTCCTCCCGACCGGTATGCACGACGAGGATGACGGCACCGGCAACTGCTCCTATCGCATGCCACCTTTGTTCGCCCTCTACGATGCTTTCCTTGGCCAAAATGATCTCCGGATCACTAAAGACGCGAGCCGCGGTCTCAAAATCCAAGCCGTCGTGCTTGGCCTGGTTGATCCCGTTCTTGGCCTCATCCCATTCGAAGCGCATCGTATAACGTAACGTATCACGAACAGCCGGTTATGCACGAGAAGCAGCGGAGACCCACTCCGGGGCTCTGCTTTCGCTCAGTTCAGAACCCTTTCGTACGCAATACTACGGGTTTGGAACAGTTTTGGTACAACTCGTTTTCGATGGATGCTATATGACCCGGACATCTTGCAGGAGTTATGCGAATCGGCTGTACAGCCAAGCCCGCCACATTGTCGCGTGTGGGATACGATTATCGGCGTTGTGGTTGGGCTACTGGTTGGGGATCTGCTAACGGGGGTTGTAGCGACTCATGCCCAGCCGGGCAGTCTGCGGGACCAGGGTAACTGCTGATACCGCTTGTAATCGGCATCGGGCTCGGTTACGCTATCGGCTCGCGGCGTGCATTTTCGTTGCGCCTGGAAGCGCAGCGGACACTCTTGCAGGTTCAGATCGAACGGAACACCCGCCCCGGCTGAGCCACAAGTCAGGATAGCCATGCCGTAGCCGTTCAGACCGAGGCAACGCAGACTCAGGCCCATGCGAGCGCGAATCCGGGGCGCTGCGCAATAAACGTGTGTCTCCGCCCACAGTGCCAGAAATCAGTTGTTCCGGTTACTCATTGGAGTTGCAGTGAGCCGTGGGGGAATCGAACCCTCAACCTACTGATTAAGAGTTACGGCGACTCGAAACAGTTAGTTCAGCGTTTCCCTTATTTTTCATAGCCTTACGTCCACTCCGGGGTTCTGCTTTCGCTCAACTCAGAACCCGTTTCTGTACAAAGATATGGGGTTTTGGAACAGTCTTGGTACAATCCTCTACCAGAGAGGGTGGGGTACTCGGCTACTTCCCCGGGGGTCCCGCACCACGTGGCCGAACAATAGTTTCTTGCCCGGTCAATGTTGAACAAAATCTGTTCAACAATTTCGGGGCAACGTTAACCCGACGTTAACGCAGGCTCTAATTCTAAGTCGCTATCAAGATGAGACTAACAATGCTACAATTGTTGCATGCCAAGACCTCGACAAATCGATTGGAGACTCGTCTCGAAAGCGCAAGCCACGGTTCTCAAAACCACCGACCTCCGGCAACTGAAGGCTGCCCAAGCCGTATTGCTGCCGGCCTTGGCCGGTACCAGCCTGGAACGGACAGCCACACTCTTGGGAGTCGCGCGGGCCTCAGTGCACCGCCTCCAACAGCAGTTTCGCCAAGGCCTCAAGACGCCTTCACGGCCTCGAAAGACGTGGGGCGGACGGCGACGGGCGTTGCTGAGTTGGGAAGAGGAAGCCGCGTTCCTGGCTCCGTGGGCCGAGCAGGCTCGGCACGCTGGGGTTTTGGTTGTCTCGCCTTTGCGCGCCGCGCTGTCCGAAAGGCTCGACCGGAAAATCGCTCCCTCGGTGATATACCGCCTCTTGGCGCGACACGGATGGCGGAAAGTAGCTCCCGATACGCGGCACCCGAAAAGCGATCCGGCGGCCCAGGCGGAGTGGAAAAAAAACTCCCCGAAGCGCTGGCAACCTTGCTGACTCCCGATGTCGTTGGGGGACGACGGGTGCGCCTGGCGTTTCAAGACGAGGCGCGCTTCGGACGGATGGTGCGCCCCAAGCGGTGCTGGGCCCCCGCCCCACTGCGACCCGTCATCGGCAACGGCTACGAGCGGGAATTCGTTTATGTCTATGGCGCGGTCAGTCCCCTCGAAGGCGAGCTGGATTGGCGGCTGGGCCGTGAAATGAACACCGCACGCATGGCCGAGTTCCTGGCCCAAGTCAGCCAAGCTCATCCCGCCGAGCTCATTCATGGTGCTCGATGGAGCCAGTTTGCACAAGGCCAAAGACCTGACGATCCCCAACAACATCCGGCTGTTGGCCTTGCCGCCTTACGCGCCCCAATTGAATCCCCAGGAACATGTCTGGGATGAATTGCGCGAAAAGGAATTTCCGAACCGGGTCTTTAACCATCTGGACGGAGTCATCCGCCAGTTGGAGCAAGGCTTGCCGCGGATGGCTGCTGACGCGGAGAGCCTCCGCAGCCTGACGGCTTGGCCCTGGATAGTTAGTCTTAACTTGAACGCGCATTAGAATAAGTTCTGAAATTTCAAATATTTTTGGCTAGTCTTCGTAGACAATTCCGATCCGTTTCGGAGCATTCCCTCAAACCTTTAGTTTCAAGATGGCATTGTTTACAAGGTCGTCTATTACGGCTTCTGCCTGAATCTGGCTGACAGCGACGGTGGACGGATGAGCTGCGGTATTCCGTTTGCCAAGCTTTTCATCCAGAATTTTGTAGAGGTCTGGGCCAATGATTCCGGCCGACTTGCAAATGCCGAGTATTTCGGATTCCTTAAGCTCCCCAAAGTCGTCGCGATCTGCCACCGCTGAAATGCGGGCTTTCTGATGCAGCTTAGGAAGGCTGACCGGCCACTGCGCGTTGAAAGCGGCAAGATGGTGTTTCAGGATAAAGTTAAGCAGGTGATCAAATGCGAGATTCCACATCATCACTACCGCCGCTCGAAAGGCTCCATGGCGGTAGCAAATTAACGCCTCGTTTAGGAACTGGCGTTCCGCGACATCCGGCACCTGCGCCGGAAGTTCAAGTAGCATCCTCGTGACCTGGACAGTTATCCTGCGCTGCCCGTACCTCGCATTTAAACTCTCCAGCAGTGCGTGCTCAAGGTGATAGCCGTGCGAATCGCGGAGAATCTCCTTTGGCTTCTTCTTCTCCATTTGAACGAGAAAAGGACTGACGCTTGACGGCTGACCTGCTCTTAGCAAGTTAAAATGTCCGCTTTTTATAGCAAGTGAAATGTCCGGTTTTGCCTTTCGTTCGACGCTAACCGAAGGAGCCCGTAGGGCGACTGAGGTTAGCGTCGAACGGCGCCCGAGGCGCCGG
>JBOGJS010000014.1:0-46143 GCA_050745365.1 Terriglobia bacterium | reverse complement strand
CGACTTCAGTCGTGCCGAAATGGCGCCCAGACAGAGACCGGCTTTAGCCGCTGACGAGGGCTAAAGCCCAGCCGATCACACGCTTGCGTTCGGCACGACTGAAGTCGTGCCCTGATACGAGGCAACTGTGCCGACATGCAAAAGTGCGAATGAGGAGCCGGGGCACAGGTACGCTAATTAAAGCAACGAAGCACTCGCTCACCGTCCGCGGACAACAGCCGAGGTCCGGGCTACCAACTCCTCAGGTCGCCGCTGCCGGCTATCAAGCTGAGCGAAAATGGTGTCCATGATGCGCGCGGTCAGCAGGATTTCCCGGTAGGGAATCGGAACCGGCGTCCCCTCAGCGATCGAGCGATAAAACGATTCGATGAGGTATTTCATTCCGGCCTTCATATGGAAATCGTTCCTCAGAAAAGCGCTCACGTTCGTCTTGAAGTTTCCAAGGTATTCGCCCGCCACCTGCACGGGTGGAACGAACTTCTCCAGATAGCTTTTGTACAGAGACCCTCGCAGCTTGATGAGCGTCTCCTGATCCTGATTGAGAAGCAGTCCGTTCTTCGGGCCGTACACACGAAACTCGTGGAGCGAAGGGCGCATCTGCGAGGAAAAGGTGAAGTAGGCTGTCGGCCCACCCTCTTCCGCAATAATCACCCTGAGCTCGTCGATGATTTCAGTTTCACCGATTTTCCGGAGCGATGGACTGATAAAACCGTAGGCTACGACTTCCGGGGATTCGGTGGTCAAAAACTCCGCGATCCGGGCAATGCCATGGCTAATGATGTTGTGCAGGAGCTTTCCCGGCAGCCTGCGGATCCAGTGTCTCTGATCCGCCAGCAGCGCGTTCGCATACGCGCTGTCGCCCAGCTCGTAGCAATAAGAGCTCTCCATGTGTACGGGGGCTCCGCCCAGGTAGCCGCTGTGGATGAGCGCCCTCATGCGGCGCGCCGCGTTCCGGAACTGATCATCATGACCTGCAGTAATCTTCAGGCCATTCCGGTTGGCCAATGCGATCAATTGCGCCGCTTCCCGCTCATCCAGCGTGAACGGCTTCTCCACGTACACGTGGCATCCTGATTCCAGGCACAGCTTCGCCAATTTGAAATGGGTTTCGGGCGGCGTCGTCACGTGGACAACGTCTGGCCGGGCTTCGCGCAGGAGTTCGTCCAACTCGCGGAAGTACCGCCTGACGTGGAAGCGCTCCGCGAGTTGGCGTGCCATGAGCGGCTCGATGTCACAAACGCCGACAATTTCGCATCCCCGGATGCGCTGCATTTGGGAGGCATGATCATCAGCAATCTTTCCGCATCCTACGATGGCCGCTTTAAGCATGCGCTCTCCCGTTCCGGCAGGCTTCGAAATAGCGTCTGAGTCCCTCGGCAGTAGACAGCCTCGGTTTCCAGCCCAAGCGAGTCTTCAATTTTTCGTTGCTGTAACGCGTCCTCTTCCAGTAGGCATGCCACTCTCTGCGATTAAAAACCGGCGGCAACTGCCGCTGGGACCAGGCAGAATATCCCTCCCACGCCCAGCAAAGTGCGTAGCTCACAACGTGAGGAATGTAGAGGGAAGGGAAGCGCCTCACCTTTCGCTTGTACATCCGCAAGAAGCGGCGGCTCGAGGGGAGATCGTCATCGACGACGTTGAAGACTTCGCCATCGACGCCACACGTCAATCCGGCAAGCGCAATGGCATCCGCGCAGTTGTCGACATACGTGATGGGGATCCGGTTTGATCCTCCCAGATGCAGGAAAATGCCAAACGTGCCGGTCCCGACACGACCCGTGATGCCCAGATTGCCAGGACCATAAACATAGCCGGGCCTGACGATGACATAGGGAAGAGCGAACCTCCTGCCATAGTCCATGATCATTTCGTCCTGCTTGGCCTTGGCAAAGGAATAGGCGTCGCCCCGCAACTCAGGATGACTCTCTACCGCACATGACTCGTCGAGCAGCTTGCCGCGAGGTTTATTCCGGTTGCTGTACACTGCAAACGAGCTGATATTGACAAACCGTCGCAGGGAATTGCCTTCCAGGCTCGCTTCGAGAAGATTGCGGGTAGTGACGACGGAGTTCAAAAATGCGCCCGCGAACGATTTTTCGCCTCGCCCCGCCGCGAGATGGAAGATGACCGCGGCATTCCGGGCTGCGGAGGCGCAGTCCTCACGGGACAAAAGATTGCCCTTTATTACTTCCACCCGAGTCCCATCGTGGCGATGTCGAGAAATAGCTTCAAGGCGGCTCGCGGCGCTCGAAGGCCTGGCAAAACAACGCAGATTCGAAAACCCTAGACTCAGGAGGCTCTCGACAACTCGCGAGCCGATGAAACCGGTGGCGCCTGTTACGAGAATAAGATCATCGGGTGCGGCAATAAAGGTGTCGTGTTCCATCTGGATCGCTTTAAAGCGGTTGCCCATTGTGGAGGGCTTTGTATCAGGGCACGGCTTCAACCGTGCCGGAACAGGCGCGCTTTAGGACGGGCTTAAGCCCCTGATTCTTTACTCGCAGCGGCTAAAGCCGCTATTTTGTCTGCGCTCCATCGGCACGGCTGAAGCCGTGCCCTGATACACCCCCCGGTGTCCAGCGCAAGATGTGAGACACGCTCTGTGGCATCCCAACGGACAAATTCGTGCTAATCCGTGGCCAACGGGTTTCTGATCGGGTTGATGCCCACGAGGGCCAGGAGCCTTCCGAGATGGTCGAAAAGCGGCACCAGCAGGCGCATAAATCGGTGTTGTCCTAACAGTAAGGCAAACGGCAGAGCCACTGAATAAGTGGGAACAGCGATCAAGGACTTTGCGACATCGCGGACTCCGAAAGTGGGATGTTGCAACGTAATCTTCCCGCGAAGCAAAGCTCTTTTCAGCATGAATGCCCGCTTCCAGCGGGCGGGGGCAACAATTTCGAATGCCACCGCTTCATTCGACCAGATAAAAACGTAGCCTCTTTCAATCATTCTCCTGAAAAAGTCCTGATCACCCGCCCGGTGAAACTCGCGGCTGAAGGGTTGGTCGAGGCCCGCGAAGATCCGCTTGCTCAGCAGGACGTTGCCCGTCCGCCCTTTGGTCCAGTCGATCACGAACCCCGTCGGATAAGTGGCCCGGTCGTAAAACTTGCCCTTCACAACCCATTGCGGTGCATTCTCTTCGAAGTACGGCTTGACCGGCCCCAGGACGCCATCCACACCGTATTGAAGGCAAGCCTCAAAGAGCGTCTGCAACCACCGTTCGGAGGGAAACTCATCGTCATCGATAAAGACCACAAACTCGCCGTTGGCATTTTCGATGGCCTTGTTTCGCGCGAGCGAGATATTCTGCTCGGGCTCAACACAGTACCGGACCTCGACCGGCGCCGAAGCTCCAAACTCTGCGACCACAGATTCGCCAGACCGCAGGCGGTCATTATCGGCGACGACGATCGAGAAGGTAAAGAGCCCGCCCGTCTCTTGATCTCGCAGCTCTTCGAGTAGCCGTTTGAGATCGAACGGCCGCTTGTACGTGCAAACGCAGACGCAAATATGGTCCATTGCAGTATTAGGCGCGTCTCGTCAGAACCATGGCGCACGTGTCCAGCAAAAGCGATTGCGATCTACCCAGAGTGGCGGCTTGAATGACGGAGTTCGCGCCAGAAAATACCAGATCCGCAAGCCAAAACTTGCTTCTGAGCCGTCTCAGGTCACGGCTTTCCACGAGCTCGCAAAAGGGGGCTGAAAATCCGTGATTTCCCGCGAACCGCAGCAACTTCTGGGGCAGAATCGCGGCGCGAAGGCACGTGGGGCAAGGATCACCGCCACTGTACTTCATCATTCGGAAGTAGAGCCGGTGGAACCAGTAGGGCGTAAGCTTGGTGATCATACCCTTAAATGAAAGTAGATTGGGGAATCCGAGAATGACTAGACCTCCCGGTTTCACCGTCCGAAACAGGTTGCGCAACGCGTCTTGGGGCCTTGGCACGTGCTCCAACACCATCCAGCACACCACTGCATCGAATTCCTCCTTCGGCAGCGGGTATTCCTGGATGTCGCCAACGATCTTCTCTTGCACGAGGGCGTTGCTCTCCAGCGCATCCCGGGAAATATCAATGCCCACGGTATACGTTGGCGCGTGAAACCGCACTTTACTCGCCGAGCCGCAACCTGCCTCGAGCACTTTAAGCTGGCGCTGGCCGATTAAAAGCGAGTTGGCCGCTTCCGAGATTCTCTCTTCAACCTCTTGCTGTTGGGGCATAAAACCGGGGCGCAATGGCGCAATCGCCTGCCTGGCGGGAGATTTCACTCTCCGCCAGAAATTGATATTCCTCAGAATGGATGAGATGCGTTTCCACTTCAACGGCAAACCGGCTTGCGAGCGCGAAGATTCGCTTCAAGCGGGAGGGGGGCTCGACCGGCTCGAGCGAGAAAAAAAAGTCGGTGAGACGATGACGCCGAGCTAAGCGGTGGTCGATGGCGCGGCGATAGAAGCGGTTCACGAAGCTCTTTTCTCCCGGCTCAAACGAGAAGTTTCGCCGCACCACCGTCCCGCGCGGCAGAAGATTCCCCACGAGCACGTTCGCGCATAGGTGCATATGATGGTGCCCATCGATCCGCTCTGGGGGCTTCCCGTAAATGCGGCAGAACTCATCGAGTTGCGCCGAGACAACGTATTCGAAAGATCTCACCAGCATTGGATGAAACAACACCCGGGCCAGCCGATGGCGCAACAAGCACCGGGCAATTCTTCGGTGATGTTCCTGGAGCCTTGCCGGAGAGCCCGGCGCCGAAAGCGGCGTCGTCAAGTTGAGGTGGAGGCCGGCATCGATTCTGTTTTCGCGGGCAATAGCAGCAGCCCGCTCAGAGTTTTCCATAAAGACCATGGCACTCACCGATGACACGGTGCCAAGCAGGACGCACGCGAGCGTCCTCTCAGTCACCTCGCGGTTCCACCCCCAATCGTCGGCATTCACAATGAGAGCGCCTGCAGGATGCGCGTTCACATCGCCTGGCGCGGCACGACGCTGATGGAAGGCGCTCTGCATGGGCGCACGGTCAAGTTGTGCTCTTTGCGCGGACATCACAGGCTCTAAACTGCCCTGAGCGGCTTCGCCGCCCGACTTGCGGAAGGGCTTTGTCCTTCTCTGGAGTTTCTACAATTCCAGCCCTTTCCCCGCGGGAGAGGGCCTAAAACCGCGAGGAATAACCCTCTCCCAGGGGCTGAGCGTGTCCCACATCTTGCGCTGGACACAGGGGGTGTATCAGGGCACGGCTGAAGCCGTGCCGATGGAGCGCGATCAGAATAGCGGCTTTAGCCGCTGCGAGTAAAGAATCAGGGGCTCAAAGCCCCGTCCTAAAGCGCGCCTGTTCCGGCACGGCTGAAGCCGTGCCCTGATACAAAGCCCTCAACGATCCGCCGCGGAACAACGGCTTTGAGCCCGCCCTCTGTGTCCAGCAGAAGACATGGGTAAAGACCAGCCCAGGGGAGAGGGTACCCGACGAAGGAGGGCGGGGGAGGGGTAATCCTGTCGCGCGCATCGCAGTTGTTGGGCAGCCGCTCAGCGCGTGTAGAAAAGAAGGCCCGCCTCGCGGGTTACAAAGCGGAAACCGCGCGGCAGGAGCAGCAAGTCAAATTCGCGCTTCTCGGCATCCCGGTGGATCTCCATCACAATGCGTTCCGTTCGCTCGAGCGCCTCGCTTGCTCCTTTAAGCACCTGCATTTCGTAGCCCTCAGTGTCGATTTTGAGGAGGTCGACTTTCCCAATGCCAAGCGACTTGAGCGATGAGTCCAGCGTCACGCATGGGACGCTCACCGCGCCATCATCCGCGATTTCAGTCACCCGGGAATTCATGGAGAATGGCGCTTCAAGAAAAGACAACGTGCCACAGGACTCACCGACCGCCGCGTTCATCGTCCGTACCGTATGGACAGAGTTAAGCGCAACATTCGCGGCCAGCCTTCGGAAAGTATTGGGCGAAGGTTCGAATGCGACAACCATCTTTGCCTTCTTCTTGAGCGCTTGATACAGAGCAAACGCGCCCACGTTGGCTCCCACGTCAACCACGCACTCAAGGCCGTCCGACGAGAACCCCGGCACGGTGTCGTAAGCGCGCTCGTGCCAGATTTCCCAATAGGAGGTCAACTCAGCCCGCGAGGCGTCGACGGTGAGTCTCACACCGCCGAGCTTGAGCGTCACTTCCCGGCTCCTGGGGCGGCCTCCTAGCTTGAGCTGTGACCAGCCCACAATGCACTGCAGTGTGGCCAGTCTCGACGGCAGGTCCTGGGCATCTGCGAGGGCGCGGATGACTCGCGACGTAGCGCGCCGTGGATGAAACCTGATTCTTCCTACTTGCAGAACGCCTCTCTTTCGCGGTGCAATGCTGAGCTGTGGAACGTTCGCGCGACGTGCTAGCCCGCGCTTGTCGCGCCCACCAGCTTATGCCGTTCCTGGTCCACTGTGTCACCGCCCATCAGCAAGCGCACGGCCAGCGAGTATGCGGCGAATTTCAGCGGGCGGAGCGGAAATTTCCACACGTAGCCTTCGACGACATTGCCGCCGAAGCCCCGCTTGTAGCCTGCAATGCCTTCTTGCTTCGACCCTGTTTCCGGACCGATTCTCATGCCCTGAAAGTCGAAGAACTTGACGCCCATCGCCCGAAACTGGCAGATGGCCTCCCAATGAAGTAGAGGCATTGCTCCTCGAACGGGTTTTTCAGCGGAGCCTGCATAACAATCGTATGCCGTGTGAAGACTGAAGGGCGCAACCATGCAGCCTTCGAACTTGCTGTGATGGATAGCAACAAAGATCTTCACATTCTCGCCCAGGCCGAGAATCCTGCGTTTGTATTCTCGATATGTCTTGAAGCTTGCCCCAGACCGCTTCATCGTTTCTGCAGTCAGTTCGTACGAGGCGTCAAGGTAATCCAAGCCACACCTGATCTCCACCCCGGCCGTTTTCGCCTTTCGGATATTCTGGCGATGCGTCATCCGGAGCTCGCTCCAAAGGACGGCTTCCGACTGGCTGAGGTCCTTAATCACTGTCCCATACGGCGCGGCATCGGCCCCATCGGGATAGGTTCGAAAGATTGCGGTATTGCCCGAAGGAAGAATGAGATCAGCGCCCACAGACCGGAAATGTTCAACAACGCTGTTTAAGAACGACTTTTCCTCATCGAGACTGAGGTCGCCTTCGAGTGGAAGGGTTGCGGTGCGAAACCGAACCATCTGAAAGCCTGCTTTTCGAAGAATGGTGTAAGGTAAGATGCACCGGAGCTGCCCTGCCGGGTCGAGGCCGCCGATCCACCCGTAAGTGCCGCCCTCTGATTTCAGGATGGCTGGCGAGGCATAGATGGGCAGGCCGGGATGCCATTCGATCTGAACCGGCTCAGCTTCTAAGGGTCTCATGTTCAACAGGGAGGGGCTTGCGCGCCAGGAGGCTATCAAGAAATTGGCGAAGCCGGCGGCGCTGCTCCGTCTTGCGGAAGCGAATGAACTCCGGCGTAACCACACGATCTGCCCGAGTTATCATCGCCCAGAGATATCCTGCGAGAAACAGCCCACCGATCACCAGAATAGGCGGCCTCGCCATCTGGTAAAGGCAGCGAGGAAATTCCCATAGAGGGTCACATCCGTGCGTGTAGTCCGTGTAGCCACCATGGAAGGCGCTCGCGACGGTGCCGCGGCTGGCTGCGCCTTCCTTCCGGTGATGAATGCACGCCTTTTCCGGGAAGCTTCGGGTTTGCCAGCCTTTCATCCGCGCGGTGATGACGGCAACTAAATCAATTCCTCCGGTTTTGATCGGCGTGTATCCGCCGATCTCTTCGAAGCACTCGCGCCGGAACAGTTGGCAGGCTCCGGAGACGTGCTCAATGCTCGTGAAACGGTAATCATATTCCCGCGTTCCCTCCACAAAGGGCGTTCCCGCAACGCCTAGGCGCGAATTCTCCGCAAACTTTCGCAGGAGGAACTCAAAGTGGTCAGGCTCGAACGTGATATCGGCGTCAAGGCTGCCCACCACGTCGAAATCCGTGCCGGCCATTTCGGCGTAGCCGGCGTTGAAGGCATACACCTTCCCTGCAAAGTGGCGTTCCCTGCGCTCAGGCATCCGCAGCAGCTTGATCCAATCATGCCGGACGACGTAATGGTTCACAATTTCATCGGTGCGGTCGGTAGAGCCGTCGCTTACGATCACCCACCTGGCTGGCCGCGCTGTCTGGGCCGCGACAGACTGGATGGTCTGCTCAATGAAAGCCGCCTCATTCCGGGCGGGGGTAACAAGGACGTAGGAGAGAGTTGTCATGCGTGATCGATGAACGCCCGATGCCACAATTCCATCGTCAAGAGAGAAAATATCTCTTTGGAATGGTTATGAGTGGCATCGTTGGAGCTTAACAGTTGTTCAAGCGCCCGCTTGCGAAAGTACCCGCGCTGGACGGTTCTCGAATCCATCAGGACCGACCACACCATTTCTTTCAGGTCGTTCCGGATCCACGTTCCGTAAGGAACGGGAAAGCCCGCCTTCTTGCGGTTGCGGATTTCTTCAGGGACCCGGTCGGCCAGAGCCTTCTTGAATATAAATTTGGTTTCGCTGCCGTTCAGCTTCCATCGGGCCGGAAGCGAGGCCGCAAATTCAAGCACGAGATGATCCAGCAAAGGCACGCGAAGCTCCAGCGAGTTGGCCATCGTCATGCGATCTGCCTTGATCAGCAAATCGTCTGGCAGCCAGGTCTTGGTGTCCACATAGAGCATCTGGTTAAGGGGGCTGCAGCCTCGGACGGCGGCAAAATGGCGCTCAGTAATAGCGCCGGGATGGTTGCCGTTCAGGCTGGCGAGGAATTCCGCGGTAAAAAGTGTGTTTCTGCTGCGGTTAAAGAACTGAGCCGGGTCAGACGTCCGGCTGTAATAGTATTTCTGGAGAGGCTGGGCCAACAGTGGGGCGTATCTTCTAAGTCGCCGGCGGTGCGCAACCGTCCCCAGGCGGCCAGCCAAGGCACCAAGGGGCGCGGCAAGGGGTCCCATGAGGCTCTTGAGCCTTTCCAACCTTACCAGGTTGTAGTAGTTCGGGTACCCGGCAAACGCCTCGTCGCCGCCTTCCCCCGAGATCAAAACGCTGACACCATGCTCCTTTGCAAGCTTTGAGACGTAATAGAGGGCTACCGCCGGAGGCTCACAGACGGGCTCTTCCATGTGCCACACATATTGAGGAAGGAAATCAGAAAACTCTCGCGACGTAATGGTCATTTCATGGTGCCTGGCGCTAAACCTTTGCGCAGCAAGCCGGGCAAAAGGTCGCTCGTCCGTGCAAAGGCTCCCTTCAAAGCCAATCGTAAACGTACTCACATCTTTCGTCGCCTGCTCGGCGGCGAAGCTTAGCATCACCGTTGAATCCACGCCGCCGCTGAGTAAAACGCCCACCGGGACATCGCTGATCATGTGGTCCGAAACCGTGGATCGCAGAAGACTCCGCAGTTTCTCGACCGACTCCTTGAGGCTTTTAATCTCGGGATCGCGCTTGAAATGAACGTCCCAATACTGTTTCACCTTCACCGTGCCATCTCTCGCGCTCATATAGTGGCCGGGGCTTAGTTTGCGAATGCCCTTGAAGGCGGTTGCCTCTCCAGCGGCGTAAAAATGTGTCAGGAAGGCGCTGAAAGCTGTTGGATCGGCTTCCGCGGCGACTGACGGATCGGCCAGGATAGCCTTGATTTCCGAGGCGAAGATTAGAGCCTCCGGCGTCAGATGGTAATAGAGGGGCTTGATGCCTACCCGGTCTCGGGCCATGAGCAGCATCCGTGCCTTTTCATCCCACACGGCAAAACTGAACATGCCCCGCAGTTTCGCAATGCATTCTTCTCCGAGTTCCTCATAGAGGTGAACGATGACTTCGGTGTCGGTCGCGGTGCGAAACCGATGTCCTCTCTTCTTCAGATCCGAAGTTAAGTCTTTGAAGTTGTAGATTTCTCCATTGAAAACCACCCACACCGTTCCATCTTCATTCGAGATCGGCTGCTTGCCGGTTTCGAGATCAATAATGCTCAGCCGCCGATGGCCAAGCCCAACCGGACCCGAGGTATATAATCCTTCGTCGTCCGGCCCGCGATGGCGGATGCTTTCCATCATTCGCCGCAGGAGGTCCGGAGCGATGCTCGCCTCCCGGTCATTCAAAATCAGTTTGCCGCAGATGCCACACATTGATTCAGTTTCGAATAAGCCGTCTCAAAGGTTGAGACGGGTATCCCTTTCGCATCCAGCACCGCAAGGAAGGCCTCGACCGTCTCAGAATCGGTGAAGTCTTTGGTGTGTCCTATGGCCACAAGTGGCTTGTATGATTCAGGGCTCTTTTGGTCAGCCTGAATGGCCCGGTCGATCATCGACCTCAGCTCGGAGAGCGTCATGCGGCAGAAGTCGAACTTGAGCGGATATCGGAAGCGCACGAAATCCCGAAGGCGATTCAGCTTATGCTGCCGGCTTGGCCGCGTTAGACCCGAACCGTTGGAGAAGCCCAGGCGCTTGGAGGTGAGCATTCTCCAGAAGGGGACCAGCTCGGCGTAAATCGGCAGTTCAATCAATTCGCCTTTCGGGTCTTCCTCGGTAGCATTCGAGCTGAACGTCCAGTAATAGCCGTTCTTCGAGGCTCGGCGGTAATCCAGATGATAGTTATGCTGAACGCCGCCCTTAAAGACGGAAGAGTCCATTTTGATTCCGTGCTGAGCCAGAATTTCCGCCGCGGGCGTCGTCGGCTGAAACAGCCAATTGCCAGCACGAAAAGCCAGCGGCGTGAACTGGCTTCGGCCAAGGACATAGCGAAGATAATCGAGCGAGTGTCTGACAATCTCGCCAATTCTTTCGCGAGGCAGCGTGCAGAGATTGTATTCAGCCGCGTCAAGCACCCATCGTCCTCGCTCCAAGCGAGCGTTCATCCATTGCGGATGAAGGTGCAGGCCGATTTCGAATCCCTCGCCATCCAGCTCCCTGATCTGCCGCTTCACAAGGTCAATAGCAGGGTCTGTCTTCAAGGCTTCAATTCTCTCGAGCTCGGCAACTTCGACAAAAGCAACAAAACGCGCGTTGCGCTTCCCGAAGATTTCCCGAAGCCGCTCTGCCGGCTCATAGACTAAATCTCTTAAAGCCCCTGTCCCGTTACCATAGATCTCGTAGTCCAGCGTGAAGATGCAATCAATCATGGATTTGCGCTGTGAGGGCTAGAAGGTGTTTTCACGCGCTCTCAGGCCAGCGCCGTCGAACTCTCGGTCTCGGGCGCTGCCACCGCCGCAGCGGATTCGGCCAGGAGCTTTGCGATGGCCAGGAGCATCCAGGCCTGCGACCACCTCATATACGATGTCCGGATGGTGCACGAGCGCAGGACGCGATAATAAAAAAACCCCCGATCGTCCCAGAGGTGTTTTATGCTCCACGCAAAGACGGAGCGCGCGCGCGCGATGTTCTCCGGGTCGTGGTCTTTGAATTCGAGGAGTGTAATGATGCTTTGCGCGACGGCGTGAGCGTCAATGGGGTAAGTGCGGTTGTGGAAGTACCTGGGAGCGCCATCTTCACGGAAAAAATGAGTGCGGTAAAACTCAAAACCACGCCGGATGCACGCGTCAAATTCCGCTGTCCGGCCGAACTCCGCAATCCTCCGCAGCGCCGAGAGGTTGTATCCCGTGTGGAAATTATCAATCCAGCGCTGAGCCGGCGCTTCGCCGTAATACCAGGAGCCGTCTTCCCGCTGCTTCGAAGCGGCGTAACGAGCTGCCTTGAGGGCAGGAGCGAGAAATCTCTCCTCGCCTGTCTCCCGGGCAAGTCGGCACAACAGGGCAGCAGCCAGCAGGTTCGCGTTGTGTACCTGGTTGCGAACCCCAGGCTGGGGATAATTAAAGCCGGCAACGGGCCCGTCCTCGCTCCAATACAACTCCTCCAGGATGTACTCCCCGGCGCTTTTTGCCATCTCGAGACACGCTGAATTCCGGCGTCGTTTATCAGCATCGAGGAGGGCATTGGCTACGAATACGGTCGAGACCAGGTTAGGAGCTCCGGCGGGCACCACAATTGTCCGGGTTTGCCACGGAAAGCTGTACCCCCAACACCAGTAAGGAACGTCTGGCGACCGAAGGGCGGCCAGCCACACGGCCATGTTCCAGACCAGTGTCTCCTGGTCCTGCACGATCACCTCTGGCAAGCTGAGGAGAGCGGAAAGGAAAAGAGCAATGGCTTTGGCATTCTGCCTCTTTGGAACCAGCAGCAGCGGACGGGCGTTGAACGGCATCCTTTTCAATGCCTGCGTCAGCATGAGCCGCGGGATTCTGGAGTTTAGGAACGGCAGGGCGTTGAACATTCTGCTATTCAGCCCATCATATGGGTCATAACCCGCCCAACGGTTCGCGCGGCAGTAGGCCAGAAGCTTCAGAAACACGCTTCGAAGGTCAGTTTCAGACATCCGGACTGAGGGACTGCTACGCATAGGTTTCGAGGAGCGGTAACGAGAGAGAGGAGGCCGGTTTACGATCTGTCTTGATCAGAACGTCAACGATGCGTTCGGCCGCCTTCCCATCCCACTTCGGAGGTGTGCGGCGGCCAGGCTTCGGCCGGTTTCGGATGGCGGCTGCGATCCCTTCTTTCGCTGTCCCGGCGAGGATATTCGTTCCAATCTCCACCGTAACGGGCCTTTCGGTGTTCTGCCTGACCGTCACGCACGGGACTCCCAGGCAAGTCGTTTCTTCCTGGATGCCGCCCGAATCCGTTACAACCAACATGGCGTGCTTCATGAGGCAGAGAAATTCCAGGTAGCCGAGCGGCTCAATAACCCGAATCGCCCTGGCACCTCCGTCTGACCCGTTGGAAGCAAAATAACGTTCAAAGCCAAATTCCTGGATGCGACGCCACGTTCGGGGATGTGCCGCGAAGATGACGGGGCATTGTTGTGCAAGCTCCTCGAGTCCCTCGAGAATATCCAGAAAAGCTTCGCGACAGTCCACGTTTGCCGGACGATGAAGTGTGAGCAGCGAATAAGGCGAAACAGACGACGCAGCCCCATTTGTAGGTGTCATGCATTCCAGGCCCAACCGCCTGAGAATTCCGGACGTTTCCGCCCTCTCGATACAGTCCAGCAGCGAATCGATCATCGTGTTGCCGACGAAGTGCACCTTTTCTTCTGGAACGCCTTCAGCGGCCAGGTTGCGCAAACCGCTTTCCTCCGTCACAAAGAGCAGGTCCGAGAGCTGGTCCGTGAGGACACGATTGATTTCTTCCGGCATGGTGCGATCAAAGGACCGCAGACCGGCTTCGACGTGGGCAATCAGCGGCCGTGTGCCGCGCGCATCAAACGAGACTTTGGCCCCGACCAAAGCGCAGGCCAGGGTCGAATTCACGTCCCCGACTACCACCAAGATTTCCGGACGCTCACGCAACAATACTTCTTCAAACTTCTTCATGATCTCTGCCGTCTGAGTCGCGTGCGATCCTGAGCCAACGCTGAGGTTGATGTCGGGAGCCGGAAGGCCCAGGTCAGAGAGAAAAGCGCCAGACATCCGGGAATCATAGTGTTGGCCCGTATGCACAAGAATATGCTGGAGACCCTCTGGTGGCAGTTGACCGGAGTCGGCTTCGCCCGCCATTGCGAAGCTATTGTTAAAGTCTCGAAGCGCTCGAATGATGGGAGCGGCCTTCATGAAATTAGGCCGCGCACCCACAACCGTCATGACTTTCACTTTTTTTCCCTTATTGTGCCCCGGTGATATGCATGATGTGATCAACTATTTTCTCGAGTGACGCGCTGCGGCCGACGGTCGGCTTTGCTGGCCGCGATCGCCGTCTCACGATCACCTTTGCGTGGACATCCTCGGGCCCTTCCAGAAGCACCAGCCTCCCCTTCTCAGCCAGGTATCGGTCAACCGCGCCAATCTTCCCCCGAAAAGTGCTATAGACGGGTACACCCAGTGCTGCCGCCTCGCGGTTCATTGTGCCTCCACCGCTAATCACCAAGTCGGAGTGCCAGATCAGGTTCAGGCCGTCGAGAGCCTTCTTGGGGATCATGATCTTTCCAGCCAGAAACAAATCTGCCCAGGCATGGCGCAGCTGTGCCGCCTGCCGGTCATTGCGCGGCAACAGAATAATCTTCGTTTCACGCTGGCCGGCCAGAAACTTGATCGCTGCTTCGAAAAGTCCTTCGCCTTCCGGGTTATGATAGTGAGCCTCAACGGCTGGGGGCCGTGCCGTCGCAACCAGGTCTTGCTCATTCAGCCCAAGCTGGGGCAGGAGCTGGGGGTTGGGAGTAAACGCCGGCGCATAAACGTCCTCCTTAATGCCCGGGTACCGCAGAAGACGTTCTGGCGCGATCGCGACAGCCGACTCCGGAATGACCTCAGGAGCTATCGCCCAGGTAGGAGCCAGCACCGCACGGGCAAATTCATAATCAAAGATGAGCACTGAGGGGATTCTCAGAATGCTGGAAGCCAAAACCTGGGCGCGAGAACCGTGAGACAAAGCCAGATTCGGCCGCTCTCGCGCCGCGAACGGCAGCAACTGCAGAGTCCGGATCCCAAGCCCGCAGGCCTTCAAAAGCTTCTGCTTGCCGTAATGACGGCCCACACATATATAGTTGAGGTGGAACAGGTCGGCGAGCTCACACACCTGAAACGCCATGCGGGCTGTGAGGATTGTCGAACAGCCGCGGCGCTCGAGTTCCCGGATAATCGGCGCAAAGAAAGGAACGTGGGGAGTGTTGTCGAGATCAATCCAGATTCTCTTCCTTTGCGCCGCCTGAGCAGACGGTCCGCGCCTGCCCGGCTGCGGCTTCGGAGCTGCGGCAGCTTGCGGTTTTGGGGTCGCAACGGCTACCATGTTATTCCTTTTCGTGTGGGGGGTGAGATTTCAAAGAGGGCGAAATCGCCGCCGTCTGTGCCACTACAGCAAGCCTCTATTTCCCGAATCTCAGCAAAGAGCCGCGGCTGCGGGTTCTGCAACCTTAGCGAAAGCAGCGATGGCTCGCGCCACCTCCTGCTGCTGGCTCGTTTCAAGTTGCGGATACATCGGGAGCGAAAGCACTTGAGCTGCGGCCTCTTCGGCAACCGGGAAATCGCCCCGTCGGTAACCGAGACGCGCATAGGCCTGCTGAAGGTGAAGAGCGATGGGGTAGTGAATACCCGTCTCAATGCCTGCCTCAGCAAGGTGCGCCCTCAGATGATCTCTCTGGCTGCTGCGGACGACATAAAGGTGATAAACCCCTTCCGCCCATTCCGGCGCGGATAGCAGAGAGAGGTCGCAACCCGCCGCCGCGAGCAGCGCATGGTATTTCTCCGCTTTTTCCCGCCGCCGCGCGTTCCATTCCGGAAGCCGCTTGAGCTTCTGAAACAAAATCCCCGCTTGGATGGCATCGAGCCTGCCATTGTACCCTTCCAATTGATGGTCATACTTCCGCGCTTGGCCGTGGTCGCGCAGCAATCGAATCTTCCGCGCAATCTCTTCGTCATTGGTGGTCACAGCGCCCGCCTCACCGCACGCTCCCAGGTTTTTGCCGGGATAGAAGCTAAAGGCAGCCGCCCGGCCCATCGATCCGACTTTCAGCCACGTCCCGGCCTGCTTCGAGAAATAGCGGGCTCCGTGAGCCTGGCAGGCATCTTCAATGACCACGAGGTTGTATCTCGAAGCCAGGTCAAGGATCGGATCCATATCCGCCGGCTGGCCATATAGATGAACCGGCACAACCGCTGTCACCTCATGTCCAGTCTGGGAATGCATCAGCTTTCCGCTTACCGGATCCAACCGGCATTTTGTTTGCAAGCACTCGGCAAGCCGGGCGGAGTCCATATTCAAGGTCCGGGAATCGACATCAACGAATATCGGCTGGGCGCCAGCCTGACTGATGGCTTCCGCAGTAGCGATGAACGTATTCGGGACAGTGATTGCGGCCTGGCCGGCACCTACGCCGGCAGAGATGAGGGCAAACCGCAGCGCGTCCGTCCCGCTTCCTACGCCCACGGCAAACCGCGTCCCGCAGAACTCGGCAAACGCGCTCTCGAAATCTTCAACTCTCTGCCCCCCAACAAAGCTCGCCGAGCGGAGCGCAGCGCGAAAAACCTCCACTAGTTCCGCTTCGAGCTCTCGATGAGGCGCCACCAGGTCCAGGAAGGATACGTGCATAATTATGACCTCGTAAATTGAATTTCAGGGACGATGTACCTGAGCACCCGTGCCGGGTTGCCGGCAACAATCGATCGCGCCGGAACGTCGCTCGTCACCACGCTTCCCGCACCCACAATCGCTTCGTCGCCAATCTCCACGTTCGCGAGAATCGTGGCTCCGGAGCCGATCGAGGCGCCTCGCCGGACGAGCGTGGGTGCCACTTTCCAGTCCTCTTCCGTTTGTAATCCCCCTGCCGGCGCGGTGGCTCGTGGATAGACGTCATTGATAAAAGTCACGCCATGGCCGATAAATACCGCATCTTCTATCGTCACACCTTCACAAATGAAACTATGACTGGAAATCTTACAATTGTTCCCTACCTTGGCATTTTTTTGAATTTCAACGAACGCCCCGATTTTTACGTTGTTTCCCACTTCGCAGCCATAAAGATTGACGAACTTCGAGAGCTTGACGCCCTCGCCGAGCTTAACGTCGGGAGCAACGCAAATGTAGGGTGAGCCATTCGTCCCCGGTGTCGCCGCGTGATCCCGCGCAAGAGCGCGGGCGAGGCGGAAGACGGAGGTTCCGCGGGTGCGATCTTCCCTCATAGTTCCACCGCTCTCCCTTTTTGCTTCAGCGACTGATGGGCCGCCTGAAGCATATTGACGACCCGCAACCCCGCCTCGCCGTCGTTAACCGGAGTTTCGTTTCGCTCGATGCAATCGACGAAATACTCCGCTTCGAGCTTTAGAGCCTCCGTCTGCTCGATCTTGGGCGCCCACATATCGCCGGAGCGATAGCTTACCAGGAGCTCATAGACTCCCTCGCGGTTCTTCACCTGAACGCCCTTGTCGTAAACTTTGATTTTCTCGTCTGCCTCCAGGTCATTCCACACCAGCATCTTCTTTTCTCCGCCGATCAGCGTGGTTCTCACCTTCACCGGGGAGAGCCAGTTAACGTTGATGTGGGCGATAATGTTGCGGGGAAAATACATCGTGATAAAGGCGATGTCTTCAACACCGTTCAAATGGGTCTGTCCCGTGGCTACCACGAACTCCGGCTGGTCACGAATGACGTAGTCCATGATCGAGAGATCGTGCGGCGCCAGGTCCCAGATCACGTTCACGTCGTGCTGAAAGAGGCCCAGATTGACCCGGGTGGAGTCATAGTAATAGAGATCTCCCAGGGTATTCTCCTCGACAAACTGTCGAATCTTTCGTACCGCGCCGGTAAACAAGAAAGTGTGGTCGACCATAACGATGAGGCTGTTCCGGCGGGCCAGTTCAACGAGTTCCGCTCCTTGCTCCACATTCGAGGTAAACGGTTTCTCCACAAAAACATGCTTCCCTCGCTCGAGCGCCGCCTTCGTCAAGGCATAGTGCGAGGCCACTGGAGTAATCACAGCCACAGCATCAATGTCTTCGGAGGCCAGAAGGTCATTCACGCTGCTGGTAACTCGGACTCCCGGATGTTGCCGTTTTGCCTTGGCGAGTGCCGTCGGGCTCTTGTCGCATACCGCCACAAGCTCTGCCCGCTCAAGCGTGCTGAAGTTTCTGGCGACGTTCGGTCCCCAGTACCCATATCCGATGATGCCGATGCGGATCATATGTTTTCCCCCTCCTCGTGGGTCGGGACTAATAGGCGCCTTCACCGGATACGACGGCTTTCGGGGTCTTCAGCAGGATCTTAATGTCGAGCCAGATGGACCAGCTTCTGGCGTATCGAAGGTCCAGTCGGACCATCTCGTCGAAGGTAGTCCGACTTCTGCCGTGCACCTGCCACAGACCCGTAATTCCTGGCTTGACCTCCAGCACCCGCCGACGGTGCCAGCGGTCGTAACATTCAAGCTCATAGGGAATGGCTGGCCGCGGCCCGACGAGTGACATCTCTCCCCGAAGTACGTTCCAGAGTTGTGGAAGCTCATCAAGGCTGGTCTTGCGCAGGAGCCTGCCGGCACGCGTGATGCGAGGGTCATTTTTCATCTTGTAGACAGGCCCAGGCTGGGGCGGAGAAGTCGCCGTTCCTGAAATCAGCTTGCGGATGTACTCTTTATGAATATTCGGGTCATTCGCAGTATGCATTGATCTGAACTTCAGGCATTCAAATGGCCGTCCATACTTGCCCACTCGCTTCTGCCGGAAAAATGCGGGCCCCTTCGACGTCAGCTTGACGAGAGAAGCCAGCAACAAGAACAGGGGAGACAAGGCGAGTAAGGCTGCACCACTTCCAGCCACATCAATCATTCGCTTCAGAGCCCGGTCGCCCTTTCGTGTGTCCTCGCCTCTGAAAAGGTTCGCATACCGCTCACCATTTCCGTCCGATCCGGCATTCCCCAGGTGCCACTCCTCGGGGAAAAAGCTCAATGAGAAATTGATGCTTTGGACCTTCTCCGCGCCCAACCGACTTCGGAGATGCTCCGTCAACCGGCTTTGGACCGCATTCCCGATCAGCCCCTTTTCACCTTCAGTAATCTCGGTGAAAATAATACCGATCACCAAGCCTTTCTGGTACCATCCTCGCAAGTCCGTCTCTCGGGTCGACGACGACAGCATGGAGAGAATAGCGGAGAGTGCCTTCTGGCCTTCCGGGCCTTCGAACAGCTTGCGGGCGTCAAGGAGCACGAGCAACAGGAGCTTGTGGGAGCGTTCTACCCGTTTGCATTCCAGAGCGAGCGCCCGGGTGAGCTCATCTTCGCGCAAAAACCATCCATCGTGATCGTTGGCGCTACCGGCAAACCACGAGGAAACACCCCTGGAACTGCTGGTCGCGGCGCGATCTCTGAAATGCAGGCTTTTCATTTGTCAGCTTCTCGTAATCCGGCCCTATTCGTCGCGTGAACCGTCCGCATCTTGAAGTTTTCCGGGCCTGCTGTTGCCATTTCGGGCAGGCACTCCTGCTCGCCGCATTTTATAGAGGAAGGACCGGTAGCTAATGCTCAAGGAACGTGCAGCGCTTTTCCGGTTCCATTGGTGGACTTCGAGCGCCCTCAGAATAGCCCTCCGTTCACAAGAGAAGGACGCCTCGCGGCTAATCTTCTTCAGCGAAATGGGCTCATTGCCCGTGCCCATTTCAGCATCAAACGCGGAAGCCGGCTCAGCGGCCAGTTCATCGATAACGGATTCTTCCGATCCCAGAATCACATATCGCCGAATCAGGTTCTCGAGCTGCCGGATGTTCCCCGGCCAGTCGTAGGCCTCAAGCAGCCCCATCAGGACAGTGGAAATCGGGCGCGCTCTGCAGTTGAGCTTGTTTGAGTGGGTTTCGAGGAAATAGTCCACCAGGCCGCGGATGTCTTCTCGCCGCTGTCTTAAGGCCGGAAGGCGAACGGAAACCACATTGATCCGGTAATAGAGGTCCTGCCGGAAAGCACCACTTGAGATTTCCTTGGCGAGTTCGCGGTTCGTTGCGCAAACCACGCGAACGTCCACAGTTTTGTCCCGCTGCGATCCGATCCGAGAGAACTGTCCGTTCTGCAAAAGTTGCAAAAGCTTTGCCTGGAGCCCGAGGTCAAGATCGCCGATTTCGTCCAGGAAGAGTGTGCCGCGGTGTGCCATCTCCACTCGTCCCGGCTTCGTGGCATAGGCACCCGTAAACGCTCCCTTCTCGTAGCCAAAGAGCTCGCTCTCGAGCAAGGTGCTGGGAATAGCCGGGCAACTCACCTTGACCATCGGCCCGTCGCTCCATGGCGAACGGTTATGCAGAAATGTCGCGATAATCTCTTTGCCTGTTCCGCTCTCTCCTTGGATCAGGACGGGCACATTATTGCCCTTGATTTTTTCCAGGTTTTGGCGAACGACCTGCATGGCCGCGGAGCGGCCAAAAATTAGCGACTCCGGCGGCAGGGATTCAGGCTGTGCCGTCACCGGGGAGTTGGGGGCAAGGATAGTGGCGAAAGATTGAGAGTGACTCATTGGCTGCCTTTGCGTTCGTGGAGAGGTTTATCCTTGTGCTCGTAGTAGGCGTAACCATAAGTCGAGCGCGGGTCCACCTCATTAAGCACGATGCCGACGAACGCTTTCCCCCGGAACTCCTGGTAGACCTGCTGAGCCAGATCCCCTGGCGTTTGCCCCAGTCGAACGACCACCAGCACGCCGTCTGAGAGCGCTGCCATCAACCTGGCATCGGCAATAGGAATAGCGGGCGGAGAATCAATAATGATCCAGTCAAATGCAACCCCGAAGCGGTTGAGAAGGCGTCGGAACCGCCCGTTTGCAATCAACTCGCTTGCGTTCGGGGCCGGCGTCCCTCCAGGAATAAAGAAAAAGTTGTCTAGAGGGCCTCGCTTGATAATGCCAAATTCATCGATTTTGCCGCTCAGATAGTCCGAAAGCCCGGGAATGCCGGGAACTCCAAGCACAGAATGAAGGCGTGAAGCTCGCAAGTCGCCGTCAATCAGCAACACGTGCTGCTCCCGCTGCCATACGAAGACCTGAGCCAGATTCGCGGCAACAAAGGTTTTTCCTTCCCCGGGCATAGGACTGGTAATCAAAATTGTTTGTAGCGGTTGCCGTTCGCGGACCAGTTCGAGGCGGCTCCGAAGCGTCCGGAACTCTTCGCTGCCCGGCGTTCGGAAATCTGCATCGTAGAAAAGGATGGTTCCCGGGTCGGGGGCCCATTCACTTGCCGGGCAATGCTCTGTAATCGCCCTGAACAGCTCTGAGTCCTTCGCCATCTCGTCAAACTTTGGCCCGGCTGTTCGCATCAACCCAGAAACCGCCGCCTCCATCGGAGGTGGCGATGATTCCCCGTTACCCGCTTCCGGTTGGGGTGTCGCAGCGGTTTTGCCCGTTTCTTCCTCCGCTCTCCGGATCGCATCGCGTATTCGGCTCATAAGAAGTAGGTCCTATAGAGGCTCAGTGGTGCCCCGAGGATTTTAAAAATTCGGCACCCGGAAGCCATGAAAACGACCCCTCGCCCCCCTCCTACCTCGGGAACCCTCTCCCCAAGGGCTGAGCGTGTCCCACATGTTTCGCTGGACACCGCGGGTTGTATCAGGGCTTCAGCCATGCCGTGGGATCTCAACATATGTTGGGCTTTAGCCCCGGAGGCCGGAGTGGCTAAAGCCGGCGTTTCTTCCGCCCCGTATCGGCACGCCTTGAAGGCGTGCCCTGATACGAGGCCCTCGGAAACCGTGGAGAAACGCGGGTTCGAAGCCCACCGCCGGCGTCCAGCAGACGATATGGGTAAAGATCAGTCCCAAGGGAGAGGGCTGTAATCCCCGTTTTGTTGCTGGCCTCTCGCTGGGGGACATGGTGGCGAGCCGTTCGCTCCTCCGCTTCGAACGTTCCTGAGCCGATTCGCTCCTCTTCGAATCGCTCTGGGCGAAGCGAAGCGGCTCACAGAAAGCTCCGCGAAGGAGCTTTCCAGAAACGTCCACTGAGCTGAGCGAGGGATCTTAGGAGAGCTTTTCAAGGCGGCTCAGGCGCGTACCAGTTTTCGTGGGTCTTTCTCTCTCTTGAGCCGTGCGTGGTGGCGGGCCTGCGTGACCTTGATCGAGGGAATCAAGGCGAAGGGACTAGCACGAAGGTAAAATTCAACGTCACGAACCGATCGGATGCGTTTGTCCTGCCTCTCAACGGCTAGAATCCCCGCGAGACCGAGGACGAGTCCCCCCGCCAGTCCTCCTCCAAGAAGTTGTGGCGGCTTGGGAAATGAGGGTTGAGCCGGCAAATTGGCCGGGTCCATAACCCGGAGTTGTTCCCCTTCCTGTCTCCGCTGGAGATCACTCGCCATCTCCGACTCATCTCTCTTTGCCAGTAAGTCATTGTAAAACTTAAGGGCCATGTCGTGATCTCGGGTAATTTTCTTGTATTCCTCGTTGACGCCCGGGCTCAACTGAAGTCGGGCCTCATAAGCCTTGATGTTATTCCTCAATTCCTGCTGTTCATGCGTATTGATCTTGATGGTCTCATCAAGGCCGCGGAGCTGGCTACGCAACTTCTGGATCGGAGATGGCTCGAGCGCGCTGGCCGTCGTCGCCGCTTTCTTGCTGTCTAGCGGAACCGCCGAGCCCTGAACCTGCTTCTTCAGCTCTCGAATCTCACTCTTCACTTTGATGATGTCGGGATATTCGTCCGTGTATCGCGCCTCGAGGGTGGCCAGTTGCGCTTCGAGTTTCGCAAGCTGCGCATAAGTGGGATTGGGCTGTTCGCTCGGAATGTACCCTGCCTTCATCTCGCTCGTCAGTTTCCATGCCTGGAGCTGCTGCGCCAGCACAGACTGCATGTAAGCCTTGTCCTGGATGGCCCGGTTAAGCGTCTCCGTAACGACCTGAAGCTGCGTGTTCAGCGTGCCCAGCATGCTGAGGTTGGTCTTGGCTTCGTCAGGCAGCACGCCCATATATTTGCGCTCGAAGTTCGCCAGGATCGCATCCTGGTCATCCAGCTTGCGTTTGGCGTCGTCCAACTGGCTTTGGAGGAAGCTGGTGGTGCCTTCAGCGCTGAGTTGGCGTTCGCGGATATCTTCGTCAATAAACATCGAGGCGATGTCGGCACACACCTGCTGGGCAATCCGCGGATCGTGGAGCGTGACCGCCAGATAAAAGCCCGGGATCGTTTCATCCTGGGTGCGGACCACAGGTTTAACGGGAGTCAGGGTAACAGACCTCTGAAGTCTCAAAACCAGTGCGTCCATAGATGCCCGAGACTGGCCCTTGAAGATCGCGTACCGTTCGATGATGGGCTCTAAGCGTGTCCGGCTCAGCACTTGCTCTTCGATATTGGCAATCCGAGCGTTCACGTCCTCCGTGATGACCGGCTCAACAAAACTGTTCGGCACCTGCTGCCGCTCGACCAGCATTAAAGACCGGGACGTATAGCGCTTGGGCAGGACACGGAGTGCGCCATAGCCAAGTACTAGCCCGGCGATCGCAGGAAAGATCACCAGGTACCATCGGCGGCGTAGCATGGCCGCATAATCTTCAACCGTTAGTGTTCGTGCTTGTGGCATTTTGAATAGGTCGAATCTGCCCCAACGGGTGACGGGTAACGCGTGAAGTGCAGGCTTTCTGGAATGAGGGGTGGCGCAGCTTTGTAGTTTCAGTCTCCGGCTTCTTCGCTGGCCAAAAGAAAAGCCGACGAGCTACAAAATAACTAGCGCGACGCCCGCAACCTGTCGCGGCCAAAAACGCCCAGGGCCGCGAAGCCCAGCGCCACGATTCCCAGTAAGACGAGCGAGGAAGGCTCAGGAGCGGGAGAGGGAGAGTCAACAACTCCGGAGGTCGTAAAAGGTGTATCGCCTCTGTCGCCGTTCTGCGCGCACGCGCCAGGAGGTGTACCCGTCGCTGTCCCATTTTTGCAGGAATACCCGATAATGTACGACCCTAAGGGTGCTCCGCTCTCATCGATGGTGATCGGGCTTTGACCCGAGACGGTGGTGGGGAGCTCGTACGCGAACAGTTCAAAGCTGGTCGGTGCGCCAAAGCCGTCATTCTTGCCGAGGGTTGACCAGTTGCCGAAATTTTGAGACCCCCCGGCCGAGAGCCCAAGTTGGGAGAATGCTGTGCCAGAGGAAGAAGACGTGAACGACGCTTGGTTAGATGTTAAACCGTAAGTACCCACAGTTGCGAGCGAGCAGGGGTTTGTAGGTTCAGCCGGCGTTCCGCAGCCAGAGAAGCTAATCGTGGGGGCGGTGGTCGAGGAAGTGCCGTCAACAACCCCGAGGACGATCAAAAGAGGATTCTGCATGGTAGCGCTTCCCGCCACCCCGACGGTAATCGAGTTAACATTTGTCAGGAGGGTCGGTGCAGACGGAGCTGAGGTGCAACTCTGACACACGTAAACGTTATCCGCCAAAGCAGTTGAGTTGCTGACTGCCAGTAGAAGCATGAACCCCAAGGTGCACGCAACGATCGACCAAACCATTTTACGAGCTTTCATAAGCCGCCTCTCCTCTTTTTTAACAGTTGCTTGCCCGGTCTCTTCGGATTCTGTCCCAGGTATTAAGACGATAATTTGTCCTTACGAGCGATCTACAACTCCATTTCTCAATCCCGCGACGGCACTAACAAATATCCACCATAACTCCTCTATGGCACGTGACGTGCCAAAATTGGCCTCACTTGTGAGGCATTATCGCCAAAACACACTATGAACCCTAACTCATCTAGAACTAATCACTTGTCTTTTCACCTCGATGCCTCACCTTTCGCGCCAAAACTTCCGAAGTGCAAAATGCTGCAGCTTTGTGCCGAATTCCTGCATATTTTCATCCCTGCAGCGCCACGAGCGACTGCCGGATTCGGGTGGCCTTCGCGTAACCCGGATCGAGCTTAAGCACCCGCTCGAAATGTACAATTGCCTCCGCTTTATCCCGATTCCTTTCACACACCAACCCCATGTGGTAGTTGAAGTCGGGACTATCCGGAGCCTTTTTGAGCGCCTCCGCCAGTAGCGATGCCGCGAGGGAGTAATCCCCCTTTTTGTAATAAGCCAAGGCGAGCGTATCCGCCACGCCGGGAGAATTGGGCATCGCCCGTCGTGCGGTTTGAGCGAGCGAGAGTGCTACATCGATGTTGCCTCCATGCTGGAGCATCAAATACGCCAGGTTATTGGCCGCTGCGGCATACCCTGGCTGCGCCTGAAGAGCTTTCTGATAATCTCCTCGCGCTGCCTGCCAGTTACCCTCGGCTTCCTCAAGAGCGCCTAGAACCACGAAGCTTCGTGGTTCACCCGGGTTCTCCTTGACCGCGCGCTGGAAGGTGGCAATGGCCTGGCTTCGCTTCCCCTGTGCCCTCTGCGCTTCGCCCAGCAGGAATAACACCGCACTATGGCGGGGGCTAAGGCCCACCGCTTTCTCGAGTGCCGCTTCCGCGCCCGCATAATCCTTCTGGCCGGTCAGGAGCTCGCCCAGAAGCACATCATAATCGCCATTGTTCGGAACCTTTGCAATCTGCGCCTCGACGCGCGCAATCGCCTGAGCAGGCTGCTTCTCTAACAGATCGTCCGTCGCCAGGCCCCGAAGCGCTTCGGTAAAGCCGGGGTCATTATCGAGAGCTACCTCGTAGTTTTTCTCGGCTCCTTTGAAATTCTTCTGCCCGGCCAGCAACTCGCCCAACCGCGTATAGCCCAATGGATGCTTCGGCGCCACCTCGATGGCCTTCTTTGCTTCTGCCATGGCGGCAGGAGTGTTGCCCCGTGCCACATCCACCACGGCGAGGTAGCAATAGCCAAGCGGAGAAGCGGGATCGAGGCGGACGAGCGCACTGGCCGTCGTCTCAAGCCCATCGAAATCCCTTCGTTGCTCCTCGACCGCCGCAAGCGCGGCCTGGGCGCCCGCCGCGTTGGGACGCTCCCGCACCGTTTCACGCCATTCCCGCTCCGCGAGGTCCAATTTGCCGGCCAAGCTGAAAGCAGCCCCGAGGTAGTAATGCAGCACCGGGTTGTCCGGCTCCGCCTTCAGGGCGGACTGGAGCGTCAGGATGGCATGATCGCTGCGCCCTTCGCGGTTTAAAATCCGGCCGCGATCGATGATGGCCGCAACATCATGCGGAGCACGCTTCCTGATTTCGGCATCGATTTTTGACGCCTCTTCGAGGTTATTATCGAGGATCAGGAGTTGAACGTACTTGTTGGCGACCGTCAGGTCCTTCGCGTGGTCACGATGCAACGAGGCGAATTCAGCAAGGGCCTTCTGTCGCTGGCCGGTGGATAGGTAGTAATCTCCAAGTATCCTGTAACCCTGCGGGTTATGTTTCAAGACTTGTTTGGCTTCCCTGGCTGCTGCTTCGGCTTGGCTGGCCTGCCCTTCCGCCTGATAAAGACCAACCAACGCCATCTGGGGAGCGACCGCCTTCGGGGCAAGCGCAATGGCTTCGCGGAATTCCTGCTCGGCTCGGGCAAGGTGGTGCTCGCGGGCGTAGAAGCTTCCCAGTTGGAGATGCGGCCATGCCGCCCTCGGCTCTAATGAAACCACCTTCTGATAATCTTTCTCGGCATCTACAGCATCCTGAGCCCGACTCTCGAGCAATGCGAGGTTGCTATATTTAACCGCTGTCGGCTCAAGCTGGACGGCCTTGTTCATCTCCGCCAAGGCTTCGTCCGGACGTTCGAGCGCAGCATCCGTGTTAGCAAGCAGCGCGTGCGCGTCCGCATTTTTTGGCTCTTTGGAAAGTACCAGGCTCGCTTGAGTCTGTGCTTTAGGGTAATCGCGGGCCGCCAAGAACAAATCGCCAAGGTCAACCTGAGCCTTCGAATTTCCGGGCGCCAGCTCAACCGTAGTCAGCAGCTCCTTGTAGGCGTCGCCGGTGAATCCCAGCTTCATATCGCATTGCGCCATCTCGTAGTGCGCGTCAGCATAACGAGGATCGATTTTGAGCGCACTGCGCAACTCGATCGCCGCCGCCTGGTATTTTCCCCTGTCGAAATATCGTACGGCCTTTGCGTAGTAATTGTGCTTCCTCACGTTCGGGTCACGATGGCAGCTTGCCAGGATGCCCGCCGCCAAGGTAAGGATCAACACGGCCGAAATTCTTTTACTCATCGCGGTCGTCCCTAAGAGGCCTGAAGGGCCGCTCTGTCCTAGCCTGGGCGATGCCCAGAATCTTTGAGCTCCACGACGCGCTCAGCCCTGAAAGGACGCGTCGCGCGATAGGCTATCGAGACGCATAGAAAGACCAAAGCGCGCTTCCGCACTCCAATAGTCCGGACCCCGTGCGGAAAATAGGCGGAACTCCGCCTTCCTTTTGCGGAACCTGATTGCGCAAGTTATTTGGTTTTGCAGGGGAAGGTTAAAACTAAGACACGCGCGGAGAGTCCGGGTTTTCCTGGGACTCTCCGCGCCAAGCTGAGATTATCTACCTAGATCCCTCTTTTTGTTGATTAATGCGGCCCGTTCCTGCCGCAAGCAACTGTTAACCTTAAGAAATGGCCCGTCGCCCTCGGCAACAGAAGTTTTATGCAAACAACCTCTTTCGCTCATAGAGCAACCCGCCCAGCAACACCAGCCCCACAAGAGTGATGCTGCTTGGCTCTACTGCCGGGTCGAGAGAGTGGCCGGCATTGCTAAGCCCCCCGTCCTGCGTGCTAAAGCTGCCTGCCTGAGGGCCAAGCGTTGACTGAGCGTAGAACGTAAACATGTCTCCCGCCACAACAGTATTCGTTGTGCCGCCAGTCATACCCACCGCCAAGCTGCTGGGGTTGAAAGTGAATCCGCTGTCATCGAGATTGGCACTCGTCGAACCGGTGACGACCCCGAAGTCCAGCCCAGAACTGAAGTTATTAGCATTAGGGTTGGCGATTGTTGAAGTACTCGCCGAAGTCAGCCCTGCGGTGCTCGTCGAGCTGTTTGACGCAGTGTAAACGTAGCTGTAAGTGGTACCGCTAAGATACACCGACTCCGTCAACGTGGCTGAGTAGTCGGCTGTTGTAAGTGTGGTGCTTGGGCTCAGGGTTGCGACTAAAGTCCCGAACCCGCTTGTGTTAGTGACGTCCACGTCAGTCGCGAAAGCCGAGGCAGTTGCAAATGCTACCACGACGGCAATTGCGGCTAGCAGACTCACCAATCTTGCTCTGTTCATCTGTCTTCCTCCTTCCGATCCTGCACTCACGCTCGAATGCAAGGCCCGGGTTTTTGACCTACGATCTCCCCTACCTGTGCAGGCGGAGTGCCAAATCGCTCTCAGCGTAACTATCTGGAAACAGTCAACTTATAAAAAGAGGCTTTGGTCGAATACGCAAAGTTTTGCGCATTTACTGCAAGCATTAGGCGTTCTAAGGATTGGCCGGCCGAGTGAGCCAGCCAAAGGGGGAAGGCCGCGCTCACCCATGTTTTTCCGGCGGATCTAACGTGCATCCATCTGCTCCTGGGCAATCCTGCTGCCAGATTTCTTTGGCTCCTAACACGATGAAAACACGTACTGCTTCCCGCCGTGCTCAAGCGCCAAGTGCAAAATCGCTGCACATCGTGCGAAGATTTCCGGTTGAAGCACTCGAAAGCTGAGAGGAAGAAGATATGCGCCGCTCGGTGCGCTCAACCACGGAAGCATCGACCTCAACGGCTACGGACTGTTGCAGCATCTCGACGGAAATCACCAGCCGGAATAGGCCTTTGATCCGAGTTAAGATACCTTCGATTCCTGCAAGTGGTCCGGCCTTAACGCGAACCCAGTCTCCACACTTCAGAAATGGATGCGGCTCAACCCGGACGGAATTTTCGACCATGCGCCGAACAGCCTCAATTTCCTCGCCGGGAATTATGGCGACTTTGCCTGCCGCCGTCACCATCGAATAGACTCCCGGCGTCATGATGATGTCGAGTTGCCGCTCCATCCCACCGTGAACAAAAACGTAGGAAGGAAAGAGCGGCAGAGAGAGCGTTTTTATCCGATCCTTCCAGCGACGCTGGCTCTTATAGAGAGGCAAAAAGACCTGGAATCCCTTTTTTGATAGCAGGTCCTCGACCGTCTTCTCATGCTGATGACGCGTATAGAGCGCGTACCACTCCGCCTCAATCAGGCTAGTGATTTCAGGCACGGTACTTTCAATCCCTGTTAGCATATAGCTCCGCCCTGTGACTTACAGAGCGTTCCCCCCAATCTGCAAACTCAACTCTACAGCCGCCTTCTCGCGACTGTTCGAGCGTGCTATGGCTCGCTTCGCCGATGACGGACAAAGCGGTAGTGTCGTATGGAAGCGGCCACGTAGCCGCGTCGGTCCGCGTCTGCCGCTTCCGTGCTTCGCACCACTGTTCCCCGGCCGGCAATCAACCCGGGAGGTACACCAGGCAGCGCGACGGTCATTTCGACCATCGTAAACCGCTGCAGGACTTGGGCTGCTTCAAACAGAACGCCCGCGGCGCTCATGTTCACCGTAACGCCTTCGTGCCAAGCCCTCGTCCCAAGCTCCCGATACCTTAGGGGGAGCTGAAGTTCGTATCGCTGCGCCCGCTGCGCAAAACCGCCTTTATTTTTCGCCCGCTGGACCGCCGCTGAGCCGCTCAATAAGCTTGTGCTGACTGCCCGTCTGCTATCCACTGCGCTCTATGCGAGCAAGATGGCGCTCCGCCCTGTGACATACAGCATCTCTCGCCATATATCGACGCCGGCGTTCCAACTTCTGTCATGCCCCGTCTAAGGGCGGACTAGGCGAAAATGTAAAATCCTGACCGCAAGGGTCGAAAAATCCTTTTCTTCCACGGGGGAGATTGCCCGCACAATGATGCCCTGGCACGCCAGCTCGGCAGCAGGGTATGAGTTCACCTCGGGCAGGATCAAACAGAATTCAATATGAATTCCTACCGTGGCAAATGACCCGCTGTGGAATAACACGCCTGAACGGCTGATATTTTCCGTCTCGCCGTGCTCCCAGATGTTCTCTCCCAGCGGTCGGTACCGCAGGGGAACCTGTAACCCGAACCGCTGCGCCCGGGCCTTCACCGATACTGCTTCACCGGTAATCATCTCGGTAATAGTCTCGTTCAGCATGGCCAGCCCGCCACAGAGCTTTTTCAACTCTGCACGTTGTGCGTCAGGGCTCCGCCTCGTTGGCGTCCCCCCAAGGCGCACAGAAAGGCGCAACTGCTAATGTCGATGGGGTCCTGCTTAAGACCTTATTGAGGAAGGTCCCCCTTTTATTGCAGCCATCTATGAGTCTACCGACTTTCCAGCACTTGACAATGGCTCGACCGGGCTATAGAAATAGCACCGTGGGGTGCTATTAGCTTCTCAGGTCTGATCGACAAGTTGATGACTGAGTGCGAAAAGGGTGAGCTCCATCCGGTTATAGACACCCAGCTTGTCGAAGATATTGGTGATGTGATGTTTGACCGTCTGCTCGCTTAAAGAAAACTTCTGAGCAATTTCCTTATTGCTGTACCCCGCCATAATAGCGGCTACCACTTCCAGCTCGCGGGGAGTGAGGCCAAAGTTTTCGCGGCCATCTTTACGGCCGGCGCGGGGCAAAAAGCGATGGAGCAACTGAACGACGTCCGAGACCTTCTCTCGGCCCACCCAATATTGGCCGCCCATGACGCTGCGGATGCATTCGACGACCAGTTCCGTAGCAGTTTCTTTAAGCACAATGCCGCGCGCACCCAGTTGGAGTGCTTTTGCGATTTCGTCCTGTTCGATCGTTGCGGTCAGAATGACGGTCCGCACCTGGAGGTCCGCTGTCGTGAGATCACGAAGAACATCCAGACCTGTCTGCCCGGGCAGAAGGAGATCGAGGAGCAGAATTTGCGGCATCATCTCGCGCGCCAGCCGGACAGCTTCAACCCCGTCCGCTGCTTCCCCCGCGACGTGCAGATCGGGTTCAGACTCGAGCAGCTTTCGCAACCCGAAACGAAAAACCGGGTGATCGTCAACGATCAGGATCTGCGTAATGTCAATGGGGCATTCCATAAGCTATCGGCGCGAATCGGATTTCGAGGCGCGAGCCGTGGCCCGGCTCTGATTCGATCACCAGCTCTCCGTAAATCGAACGGACTCGTTCTTTGATGATTTGTGGACCCTTGCGGGCTGTGTCGAGGTGCGGCTGAGTTAGCCTTCCCGAAAATTCAAACCCCTTTCCATCATCCTCGATCACCAGTTTCGAGCAAATTAGGTCAGAAGTCAGATGCACCTGGACGTGCTGAGCTCCGCTGTGCTTTCTCACGTTGGTGAGTGCCTCGTGGACGATCTGAGCGATCTCCCTTGAAACACGCGGTGAAAACGCCACGCCGTCAACATCAGAGCTGAAGTCAGCACTCACACCCGTTTCTCGCCGAAATTTCTCTACCATTTCCTCGACTCGAAGCAGAAGCTGCTGCGGAGCAACGTCATCCAGCTTGAGCTGCTGCATCAGCTCCCGCAGATTGATCACCTCGTTCCGCAGAAGCTGTCTCACGCCCTCAAGTTTTTCAGCAGCCTCGGTGGAGACACCCAGCGTCTGCCGCCTCAACACTTCCACCTGCATTTCAAGGGCGATCAGGGACTGAATCACTCCGTCGTGCAAATCACGTGCCACGCGCGCCCGCTCAATCGCCCGGGCACGCACTTGGGACTGCTTCCGGAGGTAAAGGCTATGGAGGGCGGGTGCCACCTGGGCGACCAACTCCTCAATGAAGTGAAGATCAGCAGAGGGACGCGAGGCATGCCGGGAATCAAACAAGAAGATGCGGCCCTTCCATTCCTTGCCGAGCGTGAACGCAGCACCCAGAAGAGTATGAAAAGCACGGTCTGAAAACAAGTTGCCGGGCAAGGAGCAGGCCACTTTTTCCAAGCGACGGCCTTCAGCGTCGTGGATGAGTACCTGGCAAGCCTCGCCCCGCGGGGATTTCTGAAGGTGCCAACTCTTTCCCGGCATCGGGAAAAAATACCGCTCCGCCTCCCGTGGCCCCAATTCGCCGGAATGAAAGGCGTCCGGCCCTTGGGCCATCCTGCTGCCCGTCCAGGTATAACCGCCGGGTTTCAAAGCGTTATTCACGGCCAATACCACGCGGTCCGCATCGAGAAGTCTCAAAATGCTCCGCAGGATTTCCTCAACGGCCAGAGTGAAGTGGGCGTCGAGGTCGGCCTTTTGAATAATTTGTCGGATCGCCAGGCTTTCGCCCCGAATTCGATTTTCCCGCTCGGTCAAATGACCCAGCAAACTTCCGAGAAGCAGAATGGCAGCGAGCTCGAAAATAAATGCCGAAAAGTGAAAATGGCCACGCAGGAGATCAAACGGACTGCCCCATTCCGAAAGGATAAAGACGGTTTCCGATAACAAAATCAGCGTACTGGCCAGCGCTGTCCCAAGGGTCTCGCGAAAGCCCCAACGGTATGCTGCTCCAACGAGAGCGACCGCAAAAAGGGCCGAAAAGGGACTATTCGGGCCTCCAGTGAGCAGCGCAATGAGAGCAGGCCAGAGGATGTCTGACGCGTGCAGCCAAAGCAGGAAACCCGGGCGGAGTTCATGGCCGTCGCGCAGGAACAAAAGAGTAAAAGTACTATGCAGGAGATAACAAATAAGCAGTAGATCGGTGGTTAGGGTGTGGGTTCCCGCCAGGCTGGGCTCAAAATGCAATACGAGGAGCGAGAATAAAGCAGCGCTCGTACGCGTGACCCCCAGCACGCGCTCTCGATGCTGCACTTCATCTACGTTCAGCGGAGCGCTAAATGGCGCACTCCGCAAGGCCACTGTGATTCCCACCGCGGCTTCCCCCTTTTGACTTCCAAGCCGTCAGGCGACACGAATTCCCGAAAGCTAGGACCCTGAACAAGACAGCATGATGGTTCTTGCTTCCCCCAACATGCTGCCATCAAACACACGCTGATGTGCCGTTTTCGGCCTTCGCTGGTTCGCTGGTCCCCTGAGCATCTTGCGAGTTCGGGTGTGACTCATGCACCTCGCAAAAGCTACAGGAGCAGAAAACGCCTTTCCCGGAGCTTTCATGAGCAATTCGATCACCACCCGAAAATTCGACCCATATCCCGTGCAATAAGCTTTTCCGTCTCACTAATGCATTTACCGTAGGATATCTCTGTATGTTTGGCGACGAACTTACCCTTTTTGAGAAACAATTTTCCACTCTCCCCCTTGTGCGGGTGGCTTTACAACCTGCGGAAAACGCCAAACTGTCATGCTGAGCAAAGTGAAGCATCCCCGCATTTGATTGGGCATAGATACCGAGGTTCCTCGCTGCGCTCCGAATGACGTGATTCGAAACCGTTTTTCCGCAACGTGTTTAACCCAGAAAACACGAAAGCACATTGGCTGTTACCCTGGAAGTATATTCATCCACCAGAAGACTCGCAATATAGGTGATCGAGCCAACCGAAAAGACCTGGCCTCCTGAGGGAACTTCGAACCAAACCATTTCCGCGCCTCCTTCTTCAGGATTCGTCCCCTTGGCCAGCAGGCGCACACCAGGCGGGGAAGATGCGCTCCGCTTATCCGTCTCGTGTCCTGAGGCGCCGTGGGGAACGCGCTCATGGAGCGTCCTGGTTCCAAAAAGATCGCCGTTCTGAAGATGGGTTCCGGCAAAGGCCCAATGGGAATTGTCGATAGCCCGGTAAGGAGCGGCGGTCATGATGCCGCGGTCGGTATATGCCACGCCCAGGAGTCGGGACTCCGGTTCAAATGTGCGGTGCATCCTGCTCTCAAAAATTTGGCCGGGGCGGTCGCAGTCGCCCACTCGGCCTCCTTCGAGCGCCCGGAGATGCGTCAGGCACCGCAGGATTCTATCATTCGAGAGGGTAACCTCGCAATTGAGGCCATTTCCCCCCAGATACATGAGCCGTCCACCGGATTCAAACACCCAGCGTTTGACGCGCAGATACATTTCCCGCGTCCAATACTCAGGGTGAACCGACAACATCAATACCCGGTATTTCTCAAGGGGAAGTTCTCCAAAGTGAAGTTGCGCGTCGGCATAGAGATCGTAAGCGAAGCCCTCTCGCTCCAACCACCCGAGCAGTCGCCATTCCCCCGGAGCGGAAACGCAATTGAGCCGGCCGGCAATCGGGCTGGTTACTTCCGTGCTTTCCGGCACGTGGCAGGAAACATCCGGGCGATCAAAGGAAAGCGGGAGATATCGCGAATCTGTGGGCTTCCACACTGAATACGATTCCGGGTCGCAATACCGGCGAAGTTCTAAACGGGCATTCACCACTGGGCTTTCCGGAAGTCCGTCGGGGTTAATGTAATTGCTCCGGCCTCCAAAATTATTGTAGGCATTCCAGGTTATGGTGGAGGCCAGGACAGCGATTGGTGCCGTGGGTTTGGCGGGCGCTACAATCCAGGGAAAGGAGAAAAACCGGCCTGACAACGTTTTGGCATGAAGATAGTAGAGGCCCGAGCGTTCCGGCGCCGTGAGCATCTGCGCATGATGTCGACTGCCGTAACCTTTTTGGTTCCACTGAACGCCGGTTTGCGTATAGTCTCCGTCGGGCGTGATTTGCATGGTGGCTCGCGGACCGTGCTCGTCGTACCAGCCGATCATGCGCACGAATTCTTTCTTCCATCCGTAATGCCACAGCGAGAGCTGATATTCCTCCACGGAGTGGACTCGAAACTCAGAAGAGAATCCGGCCTTTAGCCATTGCGGCCACATGTAACCGAGCAAGCCATCACGCAAAAGGCGGAACTGGCGCGGTGTCGTTTCACCGATCTCTGCTAAAACACTCTTCGAGCCAAATCCTTCTTTCGAGAGTGTCACCGTGTATGTTCCCGGATCGAGGGCGGCAAACACTTCTCCCCGCGGGGTGGAACGCACTACAACAGGTTCTTTGAGGTGGGCGGCTTGAAACTCTATCAA
Source organism: Terriglobia bacterium (assembly GCA_050745365.1). Classification (GTDB taxonomy): domain Bacteria; phylum Acidobacteriota; class Terriglobia; order UBA7540; family UBA7540; genus RH2-MAG17b. The sequence continues at coordinate 11,849 of JBOGJS010000014.1, read as the reverse complement.
CGCATCGGGGATGGCAGCGTAGTGCTCGTCACTTACAAAACCGATCAGCACGGCTTCGAACTCCGGTCTTTTGATCCCAGAAGAAAGGTGACTTTCGAAATCAATTTACTTCGAGCGGAAGGTAACGGCGCCGGCGCAAGAGGGGACGGAGAGCGACCGGGCCTGAATGCCTGATCCGAATTCGCCTGATCACGCGTCACAAGGCCGGAACGGGCTCAACCTCAATCGGCGTGCCGCCAAAAAGCGTGGGCGCGCCGGCACGATAGGCTGCTTTGTTATAGGCAGCGACACTCGTCTTCAGAAGCGCGTTAAATGCGGCAAGCCTCTGATCCAGGTCGGCTCGAAGAGCGCGCATCCTTTCCTGAAGCAATGCTTCCGGCGGCCACGCAAAGGCTAAAGTGAGACTCGAAGCCATGCTGGACAACTGCGCGTGAAGGCGAGCCACAGCATGCATATCGTCTTCAGCAACGGCGTGCTGGATACCGGGATTGTAGACGCTATCCTTGAGAGCCTGGAGCTTGGAGGCAACTTGCTTGCCCTGGGATAAGAGTGACGCGTATTGCTCTTCAAGCGCACTCGAGCCCCGGAGGTTGTCCCGGAAACTGTTCCATTCGATCTCCATTCGGCTTATCCGGTTAATCATTTCATTCAGCGCCGTCAATTCATTCCGCGCGATGAGTACGGCATGGGTTTGAGCGTGAAGTTCTTCCGATGGAATCTCGAGGTTCGGGTCAGGAATCACCAAGGCCGCGGCGTGCTGGGTTTGATTGTCTGCGGTTACGGCGATGTGATATGCGCCGGGAAGCACCCTCGGTCCCGCTCCTCTGCCGTGGTGCTCGCCAACCCCCAACGGCCTGACATACTTGAGCGGGGCCGGGCCATTGTACCGCATGTTCCACACTGCGCGATTGATGCCGGCCCCGGAAGGGCCGAACGTCGTAGCCACAAGCCGGTTCTTCGCATCGGTGATAACAATTTTGACGGCCGTCCGCTTCTCTGCTTTTTCGAGCCTCGTCACCTCAACCGCCGACTTCAGGTAGTAATCAACGATCACTCCCGCGGGCGGGTTCGGAACCTGGTAGGCCGCCTCTTGATTATCGTCGGTCGGCTCCCCCCAATCGTGGAACTGCGTGCCCAGACCCGGCGTGAACAAGTGAAAATCGCTTGCCAGAACTTGTGAGTTCAGCTCCTCGAGCGGGCGAATATCATCCAGCACAAAAAGACCGCGGCCATGCGTGGCGACAACGAGGTCATGAAGCTTACGGATGAATTTAAGATCGTAGACCGGGGCGGTGGGAAAGTTTGCCGTCAACGGCTGCCAGCGCCGTCCACCCTCTGCGGAGAAAAACAGGCCCGTATCCGTTCCGGCCACAAGAAAATTTCGTTTGTCCGGGTCCTCGCGAACCACGTATACGGGAGAATCGACCGGGAGGCCGGAGGTGATTTGGGTCCAAGACTGCCCGTAGTCGCTGGTCTTGTAAACATACGGCATGCGGTCGCCAAGCATGTGCGCATCAAAGGCCACATAGGCTGTGCCGGCGTCAAAAGGCGATACGCCGATTTGGTACACCCTGGCCCACTGGGGAGCGCCAGGGATATTCTTAGTGACGTTCGTCCATGTGTCGCCGCCGTCGCGCGTGACCTGGACACGGCCATCGTCAGTGCCCACCCAGATGACCTTGGAGTTCGTCGGCGCCAAGGTGAGAGAGAGAATGGTATCGTAGTTTTCCGCGCCGGAGTTGTCGTGCTCGACCGGGCCTCCGGAGGTCAATTGTTTGCTCTTGTCGTTGCGGGTGAGGTCGGGACTGATCACCGCCCAGTGCTCGCCGCCGTCAGTGGATTTGAAGACGACATTTCCGCCCAGGTAAACCTCATTGGCATTCGTCCGAGAGACTGCAACAGGCGAAGTCCAATTGAAGCGGTATTCAAGGTCCGCCGGCTTCATCGCTCCCTGGGTTTCGAGGTAGGGACGAATGAAGCGCGATCGATGAGTTCTGAGATCGAAACGGGAAAGGTCGGCGTTATTTCCGTCGGCGTAGACGACGTTCGGATCGCTGGGTGCAGGCACCGCGTATTCGCCGTCACCTCCCCGGACTGATATTTCCGTTGGCATCAAGTGGCCGCGCCCGAGATGGCCCAATGGAGAGCACCACGCCTCTCTGTCCTGCAAGCCACCGCACAAGGTGTAAGGCGCGTGGCCGCTCACGGCCACTTGATAAAACTGCTCAATCGGAAGGTTATTCAGATAGCGCCAGGTTTTTCCCTGGTCAAGTGAGAGATAAACGCCGCCATCGGTGCCCTGGATAATTCGAGCAGGATTTTTGGGATCAATCCAGATGGCATGATGATCGGGGTGAACGCCCGGGTCAGCCCAGCGCAAAGTCCTGCCGCCATCCTCTGACTCGATCAACCGCACTGAAAGAAAATAAACTCTGTTTTCATCGATGGGCGAAACAGCCATTTTGGAAAAATAGAATGGCCGGGCGTCGAGCGCGTGACTGCTGTTGATCGGGGCCCAGCGGTCTCCCATGTCCATCGAAGCCCACAGCATCCCTTTTTTTGCGGCGATTAGAGCGTAAATGTGATTCGGATCGCTCGGCGCGATGGCGAGCCCGACGCGCCCGAGCGGGCCCATCGGAAGTCCTTCGGTGAGCTTCTTCCACGTATCGCCGCCGTCGGTGGTGCGGTAAATCCCGCTGCCCTTGCCGCCCTCTACCAGGTACCACGGATAGCGGCGGGCTGTCCACATGGCGGCAAACAGCACCTTGGGATTGCCTGGCTCCATCGCAAGGTCCGCGACGCCGGTAGAACCGTCAACAAAAAGGAGTTTCTTCCAGGTTTTGCCGCCATCGGTGGTGCGGTAAACGCCTCGGTCAGCATTAGGCGCCCAGACGTGGCCTAGCACGCCGACAAAAACGACGTTCGGGTTTTGGGGGTCTACGATGATGCTCGAAATCTGGCCGGCATCGCCGAGCCCCATGAATTTCCACGAATGGCCGCCGTCGGAAGAGAAATAGACGCCGTGACCGTCAATAACGTCAGTCCGGATGTTGGCCTCGCCTGTGCCTACCCATACCCAGTCGGGATTCGAAGGAGCAAGCGCAATGGCGCCAATCGAGGCGCTGGCCCCGTGCTGGAAAATGGCCTTCCACGTCATGCCTCCGTTGGTTGTCTTGAAAACGCCGCCCGCTGCCGCCCCAACATAATAGATTTCGGGGTTGCCGGGGATGCCCACAACGGAAGTCACCCGGCAGCCGGCTACGGCGGGGCCGATATTCCGGAATTGGAGGTTTTTTAGGGCCGGTTGGCTTCCTGCCTGGGCGCCTGCGGCGCTGACCAGCAAGCCGAGATAAAACAGGGCAACGAGAGTTAACAACCGCACCCTATGAGCGCTTATAGCGTAAATATCCAGACAGCCCCCCACTCTCGCCATACCTGTTTTCTCCCAGGCCAAATGCTTCCGGGGCAGGTAATCCCTCATTTCGGGCGCGGAAGTAGCGGCGGGTTTACCCCGCCAGCCCGAAATGGCGGCATAAAGCCGCCTCTACACGTCCAAAACTGAGGCATTTCCGGGGCGGCGAGAGCTCACTTGAAGAATGTGACCCACTAAAAACTGAATTTCATCGCCACCTGTAGAATTCGACCACGGGCGGCACTGGTTACCATTCCAAAGGCACCAGGACCGGCATTGAAGTTACCATTCACCACGCCCGAACCATAAAATTGCGCGTGATTGAACGCGTTAAATAGCTCTCCACGAAATTCAAGCGACTTCGATTCGGTTAACTTCACATCCTTCAAAAGGGCGAGATCCCAGTTATTGATTCCCGGGCCATTAAAGAAGCGCCGTGCCGACGTGCCCTGCCCCCCGAGAGCTTCTTCGCTGAAGAGTGAGGTGTTGAAATAGGGTTGGTCATCGCGCGGGTTTGTGTTGTTGAGAATTTTGCCAGGCGTGAAGTTGGGCTCATCCGTCGTGCCGGAAAATGGAGCGTTACTACTGTCACCCAGCAGCGACTGATCGTCTGGCTCGCTGATCCAGACCGGCACTCCAGTGGTGAATTCGGTGATCCCCGAAACCCGCCAGCCCTGGGTAAGCCGGTTCGCCTTCCGAAACAATCTGTCGAAGGGCAGCTCATAGGTGTAGCTGGCCGAGAAATTCTGCGTCATGTCGTAAAGCGAAAGAGACTCGAAGTGATTGTTGGGGCCGTCAGGCAGAACCTGGTCCCCGAAGCCGGAACCATCATCCATCGCCTTGCTGAAAGTATAGCTGAACAGGAATTGCGCCCGCCCGGCGGTATGGCGCAAAGTGGCTTCCAGGGCATGGAAATCCGAGTTGCCCTCGTCCAGGAAATAACCCGTGCCCGAAAAATCCGGACCAAAGGGAGCACGGGTGCCGTGAACGATGCCTCCGGTAATCGGGTAATAGACACCGTTCTCTCCGAAGGGCCCGCAGGGAGCCGTTCCCGGCAGAACCTCACTTGGCTGGCTCAGGCTCAGGCACAGGTTCGGATTGCCCGGGTTATCGTCGATGTCGACAATCAGGTGGTGACCAAACGTCCCTACATAGCTCACGCTCAGCAACGTATTTGACGTAATCTCTCGCTGGATCGAAAAGTCCACATGCTCAGAATAGGGGCTCTTCTCGTAGAGATACGGGATCACCGTGCCCGAGATCGGCTCGAATTCCGACCAGTCGACGTTTGCATCCGGGTTGCTTGCCGACACGTTAGCGGGAGGAACAGGAATCGGAAAGCGTTGCCCCAGGTTCAGCCCTGAGGAACGGGTAATGAAGGGCTGAGCCAACAAAGGAGGCGCGGAGCTTTCATAATACAAATGGCCAGGCGGACCGTTAGCATAACTCGCCGAGCCTCGGATGTTTGTGTAATAGAGGCCATAACCGATCCGAATGCTGCTCTTCCCGGAACCGCCAAAAAGGAAGTGCAGCGGACCGCTCGAAGCGCTCGGAGCATAGGCCAGCCCGAGGCGTGGACCGAAGTCATTGTACACCGTGTGAGTCAAGCCAGCCGGAATTCCAGGATCCCCTGGAAAAACGTAGCCCAGCGGCGCGGTGGGGAACAGCTTGGACTGCTCTCCTAACACCATGGTTTGGTCCTGGTCGTCTGAGCCGGCCCAATATGGGTCCACTTCCCAGCGCAGCCCATAATCAACCGTCAGGTTGCGAGTCGCGCGCCAGCTATCTTCCCCGTACGCGCCAAGATAGTAGCTCCAATAGTCTATGTTAAACGGAGAGGGTTGGATATATTCGGCCGGCGCGCCGAGCAGAAAATCGGCAAAGTCGAAGCCGGTTTCCTTGCCGTTAAACGAAATTGTGGGGTTGTTGCCAGGGGCATCGATCAGGATTTGATCTCTGTGGTAGTCAGCACCGAATTTCAGCGTGTGTGTTCCCATGATTTTTGTGAAGTCATCCTGCACCTGATAAACATTATCGAACTGTCCGAATGTGCCGCAAGGGTCTCCTAAGCCGTAATTGTTAAATGCCAGGTTCGGTACAGAATGTTGGGAGGGCTGGACGTAGACTCCTTCGTTAACCGGCGGCGCGAAGCCCAACTGGGCCAGAGTCTCGGAGACGGGAGACGTCTCGCCCGATAGGTTTTTATCGCGCATATAGCTGAGTGTGGCCTGGTTGACGCTGGTTGAGCCAAATGACGTGGTAATACTAAAGACTCCCAACTGCGCCTTGCCCAACTCGGTGATTGGAAACCCAGGTACGGTGCTGCCTCCACCCGTATAACCGGCGTACGGGACTCCCTGCGTCCACGGGTCATCATGATAGTATCCGGAAATCATTCCGATACGGGTTTTGCCATCCACGCGGATGCCACCTTTGTCATCCTGCAGAGTCTCGGAAGCAGCCGCGGTAGTGAAATACGAACCTGAAGAAGTAATGAAATTGGGAGCGGGAATCAGCGGGATGAAATGAGGACTGACCGATGACCAAGCTCTTTGCGGGATCGTCGCGCCGGGAAATACGCAATTCGCAGTGCTCGAGCAAGACGGAGTATAGTAAGGCTCCCCGGCAGTAACCGGATACCCCAGCTCTTTCGATAGGGTATTGGCCCAAAAAGGGCCGCTCACTGCACCGGTCAGCTCGCTCGCCACGTCTGACAGGTTCCCCGTCCGATCGGCTTCCGAAGGAACGGAGATAAGCCCGGTGGGCACTCCCTCATCGAAGCGCGTGCCCTGATAATCGACGAAAAAGAACAGCTTGCCGTGGAGGATCGGGCCGCCAAAGGTGCCGCCAAACTGGTTCTGCCGATAGACACCTACGGTGGGCGAGAAGAAGCTGCGAGAATCCGTATCGGAGTTGCGGAGGAACTCGAAGGCGTCACCGTGAAACTGATTGGTTCCGGATTTGGTTGCGACGTTGACCTCGCCTCCCGCATAGTTGCCATATTCTGCGCCGGCGTTGTTCGTGAGGATGCGGAATTCAGCAATTGAGTCGAGGTTGGGAACGATGGCTGTGCCGCCGTCAAACCCCTCAACCACGTTGGCCCCGTTCACCGTGTACCCATTGTTGACGACCTGCGCGCCGCTCATCGAGAGAACGCCATTGTCGAGATTTCCCGAAGGCGATTCAGAGCCGTACTGAGCCGTATCGATGGGCACAACGCCGGGCTGCAGCGCAAGAAGGTCCGTGAAGGCGCGGCCGAGGAGCGGCAGGGACACGATCTCCGTGCCTCCGATCACCTCGCCCATCTGCGCGTTTCGCGTATTCACCTGGACCGCGGCTCCCGTCACCGTAACCACAGAAGTCACCGTTCCTACCTGCAGCACGGCGTCGACCCGAAGCAGCGTGCTTACATTGATCACTTCGCCACTTTGTTCGTACTTCTTAAAGCCGCTCTTCTGGAACGATACGTCGTAGTGCCCGATCGGTAGGGCGGGAAAGTTGTAGAACCCGGCGTCGTCGGTGAGGATTGTCTGTGTAACACCCGTCTCGACATTCCTGGCCGTGACGCTCACCCCCGGAATAACTGCCCCGCTTGCGTCTCTCACCGTCCCGGAGATGCTTCCCGTCACCACGGCTAAAACCAGCGTCGGAGCGAGCGCTAATAACGATATCAGCAGCACGCACCGGCCTATTCGCGAAGACAACCATTTCATGACGTTAACCTCCCGGAACGGATAACTTTGACTCCGTCGTAAATATCACACGAGATGATCCGTAATCAAATATTTTTCGGGCAGGCGCTTCAAACGACCCCTCATCCGCCCTCCTACGTCGGGCACCTTCTCCCCTGGGGAGAAGGTGGGGAGCCGATTCGCTCCTCATCGAATCGCCCTGAGCGGAGCGAAGGGGCTCCCGGTAAACTCCGCGACCCGGATGAGGGGTCTTGAGCGGGGTAGTTTCATGTGGGTGGCGCAGACATGCGCTTCGCAGCATGTCTGCGATCCTTTTGGGTTTACCGCCCCAGTCACAGACATCATAAAACGATGTCTGCGCCACCAGCGGTAGAGCCTTACCTAAACGAGGGCATATCCGCTTCTGCCTTACCGACGTGCCGAGAGTGCCGGGGCCTTTTTGTTGGCGACGATGAACTCCATGATCGTAAGCTGCATTTCCCGGGTGCTGGGATCGCCCCAACGGATGGTTTTGGTTGGATCGGGGTTGAGAGGGTTGGCCCGCGAATTGTCGTCGTGGTAGACCGTCTTGATTACGGTTCCTTTTGGGATGTATTTGGAATGGCTGAGGACGTACTTAAGCTGCCAATCAAAGTTGTAGTGAGGAACGGAAAGAAGGATCTCCTTCTTCCCATTCGGATAAATTGCGTAGACGGTAGCACTCTTGCCTCGGTAGTGCATGTGAATCGTATAGGAGAGGACATCCACTGCCACCGGGAAGGTATAGCAGCTTGTGTCGGTGAAATTGGCGTCTCCGGCCGGCATTTTGAAGAGCATGTTCGGGATGAGCAAACGATCCACCCGCTCCTTAATGGGTCCCTTGGCGAACCAAAACCCGACTTGGCTTCGGTCGTGTTCAATTTTACCCATCGGCATGTAGTGCATCGTCAAGTGAATAACCGCGCCGGCAGGAATAGGCCATGCGAAGCCCGCGGGAAGGCGCTCAGCCGGCCGGCCGGGCAGATAAACTCCGAGGTCTCCGAGGTCCGGCCCACTGCCCTCGCCTTGCCATTGGTTCTTAACTCCAGGGAACTCGCCACCCCACGGTGAACCGCAACCGTTATTAATTACCGGAGCGTCCGCACGCACAAACTCCATGGTTCCAGCCTTGTACATGTATTTACTCCACGGTGATTTCCCATTTTTTTTCTTGCCCTGGGTCGCCGTCGTCGGGAGGAACATATCTACCGTCGAGTGATGGACAACTCTTGGATTGCTGGGCAGCACTTGAAAGGCCTGAATCCACTTCTTTTCTTTGAAGTGGGTTGGGATCCTAAAATGCATGTAGACGCCATCGCCGTGGGCCGGGATGGTAGCTGTTTCGGGCATGGAAAATACTGCATCGGGCTTACCATACACCCAGCGTCCATCGAACTTGGGCTGCGGCGGTAAGTACTTCGGATTCCCTTCGGGAGAACCTTCATCCACCCAGGCCGCAATCGTGTGAATTTCCGCTTCCGTCAGCCTGGAATCGTTCGAGAACTCACCCCGCGGAGCATCAGCAAACCATGGCGGCATGATGCCCTTCACCACCCGGTCGCGGATGAGCGCGCTGAAAGGCTTGGCCTGGGTGTAGGTGACGAGCGGCATGGGACCAAGGCCGCCAACATGATGGCAGGCTGCACAGTGATTGTAGAAGATTGGCGCCACTGATTGAGTGAAGGTAACTTGATGAACGCTCGCCGCAGGAGTGTGGCGCGCCCCAAAAGCGATGAGCAAGGCGCCGCAGGGTACCAGCAACAAGGCTATAAATCTCTTTCGGAACATCATACCCTCCTCGGACGTGAGCTTGAGTTCAGTCTCAGCCCTGCTGCCGAGCGCCGCTCGAACGACGTGGCGAGCCAGCATCTGGCACCAATCATAGCATGTAGCGGTCCATAGGCAAATCTGTTTTCAAATAGCTGAGGATAGGTCTTGACATAACCGGCGCACTAGTATAAATCTGCCCTCGGAGCCATTTCGTTGATGCCGAGCCATCCCCGCCAGGATGAGCCGGCAAAACAGATTTGCGAATTCACTCTGCAGGGAGGGTTTAATGCTGCTAGATGATGAAAGAGAGCGGGACGACGAGGTCGAGGATTACACCGAAGAAGTCTCCCCGGATCTTCAGGAAGAGGACGAGGATGAGGAAGAGGAGGGCACGTTAGAAGGTGAAGAAGGAACGGAGGAATTGGAAGAGACATCCTCCTTTGAAATTAAGAGCGATGGAGGGCGCCCTGAATCTCCGACGACGCCGGAAAAAGTAGAGGTTAGGAAGCCCGCTGCGGGGCCAAAGCCCGTCAGGAGATCAACGCGCCCGGCGGCAAAGGCTCAGAAAGCCGTTGGTGCGAAGAAAGGGCAGAAGGCGAAGAAACCGAAGAAAGCTCATAAAGCCAGCGTCCGCCCTGCACTGGCGCGCGCGGCGCGGAGCAAGGCTGCTCCGAAGAAGAAAGCGAAGAAGCCTACCGCGAAAGCCAAGAAGCGCCGGTGACGGTAAAGAATTAGAAGTTGTCGTGCTGAGCCCGTTCGCTCTTCCGCTGCGAACGGTGCCATTCGCTACGCTCTGGGTAGGCTCTGAGCGGAAGCGGTCGCTGCTCAGAAACTCTGAGGCATTTCGTTCGGGCATAAACAAAAGCCGCGGAGCTCAAGGGCAACTTCGCGCTACACTTGTTGTGTCCCAGATTGTTAGCCGAAGGCTGTGGGTGCTCTGCATGACGTGCAGCCTGCTCGGCGTGAGAAAAACGACCCCTCATCCGCCCTCCTACGTCGGGCACCTTCTCCCCTGGGAGAGGCGGGGAGCGTAACCAACTAGCCAAAACGTTAGCCTACACGCTCGACTGTGTGCGCCGGGTTGAGCCCGCCGCTTTGACGGCCGTTGTGGCAGGCTGGCTAAAAGCGGACGGCCGGGTTGCCGAGGCCACGCGCAGTATCCTGAAGGAAGCAGAAATCGCCGTTCTTCCGCTCTCGGAAATCCGCGTTTTAGCCGCAACGGTACGAACGGAATTGGGAGTTGTCGATGGAACTTTATAAGAACGTATATCAGATTCAGTCACTGTACGGGGAACGCAATCTCTTCCAGTATTTCTTCAACGGCGATCAGCGAGTGCTTCTGGATACCGGCATCGCCGAGACGCCCGAAAAGGCGATTTTCCCTTACCTTGAGCGGCTCAAAATCAGGCCGGAGGAGCTGAGGCTGGCGATCACCACCCACGCGGATATGGACCATCAGGGTGGCAACGACGCCATCAAACGGCTTGCCCGTGGCGTTTCACTTGCCTGCGGAGAAGAAGACCGCGAGTTAGTGGAAGACCCCTCCGCCCTTTATCGCCGGCGCTACAACTTTCTTCAAGAAGAGAATGCGGTCTCGATGGATCCTGTGCCGCCTCCTGCTGCCGGTGCGCTGCGCAGAATGGACCTCACGTTCTCAGGCGGCGAGATCATCCGCTTGGGAGACGACTGGCGGCTGGAGGTGCTTCATGTGCCGGGGCACTCGCGCGGCCATCTCGCGTTTTACGACGCCGGGAACAAGGCAGCGTTCGTCGGCGACGCGATCCACGGCCGTGGCTGTCCGAAGGCGACGGGTGAAATGGCGATCCCCGTAACCTATTATCGTGTGGACGTTTACCTTTCCACGTTACGTTACTTCGAAAACTTGCCGATCGAGACTCTTTATTCGGGTCACTGGCCTGTGATGCGCGGCGAAGAGATTCGTGACTTCATTGCCGAATCGCGCGCGACCGTGGAGTTACTGGACCGCGTGATCCTTTCAAGCCTTGAAGCTCATCCGCGCGGCTTGACTCTCCGCGAGCTGATTGACGCCGTAGCGAACGCCGTAGGCGAGTGGCCCAAAGAGTCCTGGCGACTGGCGATGTTCCCCGTAAACGGGCACCTGGACCGTCTGGAGGCTATGGGCAAGGCTCGCCGCGTCGCGGGCGCTCATCCGGTGCGATGGGAGAGTCGCGGCACTTCGTGACCGTTGAACGACCCTTGCGTAACAGCCGCGGTAGCGCAGACCTCCGCTTTTGAGGCCTGCGGTTTTTGCCCGAAGATCGTGAAAAGCCGCGGACCTGAACAGCGCAGGTCCGCGTTACACCTTTGGCACGTGAACGGTTCGAGGTTTTTTAAACAGTTTCTAGAATTTTTTCAGAAGACGCATCCTTTATCCTGATCCCGTCATCGATGTAGGTGAAAGGGAGGCGCAGATGGCTGAGCAGCGGCTACTGCAATTGACGCAGGATCTAAAACGGCTGGGTACAGAGGAATGCTATTTCGTGCAACAGCCTCCGGGCGCGGCGATTGAGAGTTTCCTGGAAAAGCAGCGTGAGGTGCTGATTACCGCGGACAAGCTGATTAAGGAGCTGGCGGGTGAAGTCCGATTCAATCCGCAGCGACTTCTGGGAATCGAGTATCCCCTGGATAGCGAAATCGATTCCATCTCGCAGCTTCTGGAGGGTCTTGAAGATATCAAGGAGGCCGCGGTGGATGCCGTGGAGGATCTGCCCGTAAAAACCCACATATTCGCGGAACTCCTAGATGGGCATCTTGCGGGCCGCATGTTGAGCCGTTCCTGAATTTGATCCTATGCGCCCTGAAGCGGGTAGCCATCTCTGAAATGGCGATGCCGCGTCAAGCATTTTTTTTGACACTGGTTCTCTTGTCGCTGTCGGCTGAGCCGGCAGCGACACGTGTCTTCCAGGCGGTTCAGAGCCGCCGTTCGGCGCGGTGGA
>JBOGJS010000013.1:0-18908 GCA_050745365.1 Terriglobia bacterium | reverse complement strand
GCTTTGCGGCGCTCCCAAAAGATGAAAAACGACCCCTCATCCGCCCTCCTACGTCGGGCACCTTCTCCCCAGGGGAGAAGGTGGGCAGCGTCGCGACCCGGATGAGGGGTCTTGATCGAAATTTTCGAAGCGGGGCACGCGTGTGATACGCGGCGTTTATTGCGCCTATTTTTGCGACGAAGCGTCAGGCTCCGGCGGCTTTGTGGAAGCTGGCGATCGCGGTGGGCTCGTCGTCGTAAACTTCAAAGACGGTGAGAAGCTTCGTGATTTGAAGCAAGTCGTGCACTCGCTTCGTGAGGTTCAAAAGTTTGAGCTGCCCCCCCTGATTCGACACCGCAGTGAACCCGCTGACCAGTTCGCCGATGCCCGAGCTGTCAATATACGTGACGTCGCCGAGGTCAAGCAGGATCTGCTTCTGACCCTGAGCGAGGAGATTGCGGATCATCTGCCGTAACTCAGCTAAATCTTCTCCCAAGGTGATGCGGCCGCTGAGATCGATGATCGTCACGGCGTCTACATGGCGGTTTTTTGCTTTCATGCTCACGATGCCTTCCCTCTTGTTCCAAGTTTTTTTCTTAAATCTCTGTATTTCACCAGGATCACTTCGGCCCCTTCGCCTCTGAGATTATACACCCGGAATTCGTCTACAAACGAGCGAATCAGGAAAATTCCCCGTCCTGAAACTTTGAGCAAGTTCTCCGCTTCGAGCGGGTCCGGAACGCGCCCGAGATCGAACCCGGTACCCTGGTCGCGAATTCGAATCTCCAGGCGGTCCGGGAACAACCGGAAACTCAACCACACGCGCTTACTTCTGTCGTGTTTGTTCCCGTGGCGCACGGCGTTGATCATCGATTCGTGCACCGCCATTTCGATCTGATGCCGCTCATCCTCGTCAAACCCGGCCTTGTTGCAGATCTTCGCAGTAAGCTCTTCGGCTGTCTCTGCGCTTTTGAGCGTGGTTTCGAGCATCACCTCGATGGCTTCAGACTCAGCGCTCATAGTCCGGGAACAACGACCTGCGATCCTCAATCAGGCGCTCAGGGTCGGAAAGTCAGGAATCTACAATAGGCATCGCCGAAAGTCAAGGCACTATAATCTTCCTGCCTGCCGGCGGGCACGCGTAGCGACCCGGATGAGGGGTCTTGATCGAAATTTACCGCGTCTCCGCGCTACGCTTGGCATGCCCCAGATTGGCAGCCGAGGGCTGTGGACGCTCAGGACGACAGTTTTGGAGATTTTACAGCAACCCGCGCGACAATTTCATCATAGCGGAAGCAGCGCTCCAAATGATCGTTCACCATCCCCACGGCCTGCATGAACGCATAGCAGATGGTCGAACCTACAAAGCGGAAGCTGCGCTGAACCAGTTCTCTACTCATTCGGTCCGAGTCTGGGGTTTTTGACGGTACCTGAGTCACGGTACGCCACGCCTCCCTCTTCAGCCCGTCACCAGCGAAGCGCCAGATGAAAGCGTCAAAGCTTCCAAACTCGTTTTGAATCTTCAGAAACTGCCGCGCGTTATCAACTGCCGCCGTAATCTTGAGCCGGTTACGCACGATTCCGGGATTCGAGAGCAGCCGCTCAATCCGCCGAGCATTGAAGGGCGCCACCTTCTCTGGATCGAATCCTGCGAACGCCTCGCGATAGTTCTCGCGCTTCCTTAAGATGGTTTCCCAGCTCAGCCCTGCCTGCGCACCTTCAAGGACAAGGAACTCGAAGAGCCGCTGGTCCTCATGAACCGGCACACCCCACTCCCGGTCATGGTAGGCAATCCCAAGCTCTGTGATCGCCCACGGGCAGCGTTGGGGAATTTTCTGATCCATCGATGGGCTGTTCTCCGATGGGAAGGATAGCATCAACAGGCCGAGAAGGAAATGTGCGATGGCGCTGGCACCCTCGGCTGCAATGTTACACCGCTTCGGCTGTGCCATCTAACCCTTGAAGGCCCCAAATGTGTCACGAATTTCAATTGGCAGGAGACTAGAGGATGGGTCGAGAAGCTACAGCCAAGCACTTCAGTGTTTTGCGCGAAAATCCTGGTGGGTGCCGGTTTGACACTGAGCTGCTAAGGAATTATCATAGTAACGGGCTAAGGGATTGTTGCATCTAACACCGAAGACAACGTTCGCAGTCATATATTGAGGAGATTTTAGCATGGCAAAGATTATTGGGATTGACCTCGGCACAACAAACTCAGTGGTTGCTGTGATGGAAGGTGGTGAACCGACGGTAATTGCCAATCCGGAAGGGGCGAGAACGACGCCCTCCGTCGTGGCGTTCACCAAGTCTGGGGAGAGGCTGGTGGGCCAAACAGCGAAGCGGCAATCTATCACGAACCCCGAAAACACCGTTTACTCGATCAAGCGCTTTATGGGCCGGCGCTTTAGCGAGGTTCAGAGCGAGATTAAGACGGTACCTTACAAAGTGGTCGAAGGACCGCAGGGCGGCGTGCGCGTGGTGGCGCAGGGTAAAGAATACTCACCCCCAGAAATTTCGGCCTTGATCCTCCAGAAGATGAAAGATGCAGCCGAACAGTACTTAGGGGAAAAAGTGACGCAGGCAGTGATCACGGTGCCGGCATACTTCAACGATAGCCAGCGGCAGGCGACCAAGGATGCCGGCAAGATTGCAGGATTGGAAGTGTTGAGGATCGTGAATGAGCCCACAGCGGCGGCGCTAGCCTACGGTTTGGACAAGAAGAAAGATGAAACGATCGCCGTCTACGACTTTGGCGGCGGGACGTTTGATATTTCCATCCTCGAGGTGGGCGAAGGGGTCGTCGAGGTGAAGTCTACCAATGGTGACACGCACCTCGGGGGGGACGACATCGATAAGCGATTGATGGACTGGATTGTGGACGAATTTCGCAAGGACCAGGGCATCGATCTTTCCAAAGATCGGATGGCTCTGCAGCGGCTGAAAGAAGCGGCGGAAAAAGCGAAGATGGAGCTCTCGACGGTGCTGGAAACGGAGATCAACCTCCCGTTCATCACCGCCGATGCCTCCGGGCCCAAGCATCTCGCTCTCAAACTGACCCGAGCGCGCTTCGAGCAGATGTGCGAGGATATTTTTCAGCGGTCAGTCTCCCCGATGAAGCAGGCCCTTCAGGATGCTGGAGTGGGTCCTGAAAAGATCAACGAAGTGGTGCTTGTGGGCGGCTCCACGCGAATCCCGCGCGTGCAGCAGATTGTGAAGGATCTTTTCCGAGGCAAAGAGCCCCACAAGGGCGTGAACCCGGATGAGGTGGTGGCCATCGGGGCAGCGGTGCAAGCTGGTGTCCTAGGCGGTGAAGTCAAGGACCTGCTGTTGCTGGACGTCACTCCACTGACCTTAGGGATCGAAACACTCGGCGGTGTTTCGACGTCCCTCATTCAGCGCAACACCACCATTCCGACCCGTAAGAGCGAGGTCTTTTCAACGGCAGCCGACAATCAGACCTCCGTCGAAATCCACGTGCTCCAGGGGGAGCGCCCGATGGCCAAAGACAACCGGACGCTCGGTAAATTCCACCTGGTGGGCATTCCGCCCGCCCCGCGCGGCTTGCCGCAGATCGAAGTGACTTTCGACATCGATGCTAACGGCATCCTGAACGTTTCGGCCAAAGACAAAGGAACCGGCCAGGAACAGCGGATCACCATTACTTCATCGAGCGGTCTGGGCAAGGATGAAATTGACCGGATGACGAAGGAGGCGGAGTCCCACGCGGACGAGGACCGGCAGCGGAAAGACGAAATTGAAGTGAAGAACCGCGCCGATGCGATGGTCTATTCGACGGAAAAGTTGCTGAAGGAACAGCGCGACAAAATCTCCGCCGAAGATGCGAGGAACATTGAGACGGCCATTGAAGATGCGAAGAAAGCCATCCAGGGCAATGACACTTCGCAAATCACGGCCGCTGTCGAGCGACTCACGCAGGCATCGCACAAGCTGGCAGAAGCCATGTACAAGCAGACGCAGGCGGGCCCTTCGACAGAAGGTCCGCAAGGAAGCGGGGCGCAGGCGGGAGCGTCGGCGGGCGGCGCCCAGAACAAGAGCGAAGGTGAGGTTATTGATGCGGAAGTGGTCGACGAGGACAAAAAGAAGCCTAGCTGAAACGATCAGGAGGCAGCGTTCAGGCTCCCTCATCTGCGATAAGTTAGCGGCTGGTGCCTGAACGCTATTTTCGAGGTGATATGGTGCAAAACGCGACACAAATACGGCAGAACACTGAAGTGCACCGGGCACAACTCGGGGTGGAGTGCCCCCAATGCCATTGGCGGCAGTTTGTGGAGATTCATTTGGAAGAGCCGGTGGCAAATAGCCCGATGGCTTTCGAGATCCGCCGCCATCTCGAAGCGTGGATGGCGTCGCACTGCCCGGATCATCTGAACGCGATATCGAAGCTGAGCAAAAACTGAATGCCAGTTGGCACGCAAAAGGATTATTACGCGGTCCTAGGCGTTGAGCGCAACGCGAAGCCGGAAGCCATCCGTAAGGCATATCGGCACTTGGCGCGGAAACACCACCCGGACGTTAATCCCGGCGACAAAAAGGCGGAGGAGAAGTTCAAGGACATTTCCGAAGCCTATGAAATCCTGAGCGACGAGAAAAAGCGGAAGGTTTACGATCAGCACGGATTCTACTCCGAAAATATTCCGCCGGAAGGCTTCGGGCGCGGGGCGCAAGCGAGCTCCGGAGCCGGGCCTGGATTTGACTTTTCCGGATTTGACTTCTCGAATTTCGGGGCCCAACCGGAGGCGGAGGAGAGGCACAGCGGCTTCGGTGGATCATTCCGCGATGTTTTTTCTCAGATTTTTTCGCGCGGCGGTGGGCGTGCGGAGGAGGAACAAGGTCCGCAGCGCGGCAGCGATCTTGAGCATCACGTGCAACTGAGCTTTTGGGACGCAGTTCGAGGCACCCAGCTCCGCCTGACCGTGGCCCGCAAAGAAGTCTGTACCGCCTGTCACGGTGCGGGCTTCCGGAGCGGCCCTTCTGTCGTGTGCCCCACCTGTGGCGGCTCCGGCAAGGTATCGCGGCAGGCCGGCGCCATGCGCTTCAGCGGCCCATGTCCTGACTGCGGGGGTACGGGCAAGCAGCGTCCGCGCTGCCCCGTCTGCGGGGGCAGCGGGTTCATCCAGAAACCGGAAGCTTTTGAGGTTCGCATCCCGGCAGGTGTGGATACAGGCTCCAGGGTGCGTGTGGCCGGAAAAGGAAATGCCGGGCTCGATGGCGGTCCCCGGGGCGACCTCTACATCATTACCGAGGTTGCTCGCCATCCTCTTTTCGAGCGCCGGGGAGACAACGTCTACGTCAAGGTGCCCGTTACGGTCACGGAAGCGGCCTTGGGAGCGAAAGTCGAAGTGCCCACCATCGACGGGCCCAGTACTATTCGCATTCCACCCGGTACGCAGAGCGGCCAGACGCTTCGCCTGCGCTCAAAAGGGGTGCCTTCACTCCGCGGCCAGTCGGGCCTGAGAGGTGATGAGTTCATCGAAGTGCAAGTGAGGGTCCCCCAGGTGGCGGACGAGAGAACTAAAGAGCTGTTGCGCGAGCTCGCCCGGCTGAATCCGGACGATCCGCGCAAGAACATGAAGGCAGAAAGCGGAAGGCCGTAGGCGTCGGTGCCGAGTGCCAGACGCCAACCCAATTCAAGGACCTGACAACCGACACCTGTAACCTGACACCTTGTTCTTATGGCTAAACGAGGTAAAAAATCACGAGGAAAAGCCGCTTACATGATCAGTGCGGTAGCGGAAATGTATAACCTCCATCCGCAGACACTTCGCCTCTACGAGCGCGAAGGGTTGCTGGCGCCCTCGCGCAGCGAAGGGAACACGCGCCTCTATACGGAAGAGGACCTTGAGCAGCTTGACGTCATTCTGAAGCTCACGCGTGACCTCGGCGTGAACCTCGCCGGGGTTGAAATCATCCTCAACATGCGCAGTCGCATTGAGGAGATGGAACGCGAAATGAAAGCGTTCGTGGAGTGCGCCCGTGCAGAGTTCCTGGACCGCACCAGCAAATCCGACAGTCAGAAGGCACTCGTCCGCATTTCCCCTCCCAATCTGATCCGCCTCAACCCTTCTCGGGGCCGCCGGACGTCCTGAGGAAAAACGTCTAGTTTCCGCGCCTCCTTATTCCTTTCCCCACCCGACTCCCGCCGGATTAAAAATCGTGGCGTTCTTTTCCATGGCCGAAGTATAATCATCTTTACAAAAGTGTAAAGATTCGCGGGAAGACTTCAGGCAGGCTGTAACCCGCCTGTTTTTCAAGGGATAACAAGAAGACACCGACATTCTGCGAAGGTTCATCATTTTTCTCCTCCGAGCAGTTGGGGGAGGCACACGGTAGAGCAGACGATGTTTGATTCGTTGGTCATTACGTTGCGCGAGGGCGTCGAGGCAGCGCTTATTGTCGGCATTGTGGCCGGTTATCTTCGCAAGGCGGGTCGCGTCCATCTCATCCGCTTTGTTTATTGGGGGCTTGGCGCGGCCGTGGTGGGAAGCTGCGTCGCCGAATATTTTGTCGGCCGGCTGCGTGTTACTGAAGATGCCTATGAAGGCTGGCTCATGATCATCGGCGCAGTTTTTGTTGCCTCGGTGGTCATCTGGATGTACAAGACCGCGAAAAACATGCGGCGGAATATCGAAGACAAGCTTGCCAACCTATCAAAGCAAACGGACCGGCGCGCGGCATGGGGCATATTTCTATTTGTTTTCCTGATGGTGTTCCGCGAAGGCGTTGAGACGGTGCTTTTCCTGGGTGCAGTCTCGCTCAACACCACCGAGTTGATGAATTTTATGGGCGGAGTTATCGGCCTGGCGCTCGCCGTCGGACTGGGTATCACGTTCTTTAAAGGGAGCCTCAAGGTCAACCTGCGCAAGTTCTTTAACGTCACCACGGTGGTGCTGCTGGTCATCGCTCTGCAGCTTCTGATTTCTGGCGTTCATGAACTCTCAGAAGCAATGGTGCTGCCGTCAAGCCGCCGCGAAATGGCGCTGGTGGGGCCGATTGTCAACAATGATGCCTTTTTCTTCATTGTGATCATTGCCCTTTGCCTTTTCCTGATTGTTGCCCAAAAGTTTCAAGGTGATATCAAGACCGAAGCGCAGTTGACAGCCCTTGCGCCCCCGGAACGCCGCAAGGTGATTGCCGAACAGCGACGGGAGGCTTTCTGGAAAACCGGGGTAAGCGCGGTGGGGCTCCTGATCATTGTGCTGATCGGCTCCGAATTCATCTACTCGCGTGTTGCCCAGGCGGTGACGCCGCCTGAGCCGCTCACCCTGACTGAAAGCGAAGCGCGCATCCCGACTTCAGAGCTTACGGATCATAAACTGCATCATTACATCGTGAAGGTGGATGGTGTGAATGTGCGGCTCATCGCCATCGAAGACGCCGCCGGGACCATCCACGTGGCGCTCGACGCCTGCCCGATCTGCGGGACCGAAGGCTATTATCAGAACGGGCGCAACGTGATTTGCCGCAACTGCTCAGCGGCGATTTACATTCCGACGATCGGTATGCGCGGCGGCTGTAATCCCATCCCCATTCATTTCGGTTATACGAAGGGGTCTAGCTCCGTAGCCGTCCCGGCAAGCGCACTTGAGATAGCGTCGAAGGTTTTTCGCTAAAGTGGAGCTAACGATGCCAACCAAAACACTCATGACAGTTGGAGAGTTCGACGCGTTGCCGCCGAATGAAGGTATCCGCTACGAACTCTTGGAAGGGGAACTGTTCATGCTCGCATCGCCGATGTATTACCACCAGGAGATCTGCACCCGTTTAATCGGCAAGCTGATCGAATACTGCCGGGTACACGGCGGAGCAGTGAATCACAACACCGACTTCAAGCTGGCGAATGGCAGCGTGCTCGCGCCGGACGTTTTTTACGTGAGCGCCGAAAACCTCGCCCGCATTAATAAACACGAACGCAATGAAGGAGCTCCCGATCTCTCGATCGAAGTCTGGTCTCCATCCAATACCGGCGACGCGGAAGACCTGCGGCGCAAGGCACAGGTCTACCTCGCCAGTGGGGCGCGCGCCGTGTGGCTAATCTATCCTGAACCGCGTCATGGGCTCTTCTACAAGCCCGGCAGGCCAGTAGAAGTTCGGGATGATTCCCAGAGTCTCGACGATCCAGAAGTTCTGCCCGGGTTCTCTGTAAAGCTCGCGGACATTCTGGAATAGTGTCCCGGCAGAAATCAGGAGCCGCAAAAAAGCCCCCAGATCATGATTGGCCGCATCATTCATCAGTCCATTACGCGCCGGCGACGTCGCAAGCTGCTCAGCTTGGTGGCCATTACGTTGGGCATCGCCGTGGTGACCGCCATCGCCACGCTCGCGGTTGATGTCGGGGACAAAGTGAACCACGAGCTGCGCTCGGTGGGAGCGAACATTGTGGTGACGCCGGCCGCTGGCGGCTTGCCGGTCTCGATCGGTGGTGTGGACTTCCGGCCGGCCGGCACGGGGGCCTACCTTAAAGAATCCGCTCTCCCGAGCATGAAGAAAATTTTCTGGCGCAACAGCATTGTAGCTTTCGCGCCGTTTATCTACATTCCGGCAAGCGCCAGGGGAGACCGGTTTGTATTGATCGGGACTTGGTTCAACAAATCGCTCGCCATCCAACCCGGTGAGACATTCCACACCGGAGTAGAAGAACTGCATCCTGCCTGGAAGGTGGAAGGCGCTTGGCCTAAAGCCGACGGCGATGGATGCCTTGTGGGTGCGCAACTGGCGCGGACGCTGAGCTTGACACGCGGCGATTCCGTCACCCTCCGCGCTGGCGCTCTGTCCCGCACGTTCGCCATCCGCGGCATACTCGAAAGCGGCGGGATTGAGGACCAGGAAATGCTCGCACCCCTTGAAACTGTTCAGAAAATGGCGGGGCTTCAAGGCAAGGTGCGACGCGTGGAAGTGAGCGCCATTGCCAAGCCCGAAGACGCGCTGGCCAGAATTCCTGTTGAGCGCATGACGCCCGCACAGCTTGAACGATGGAGCTGCTCAAACTACGCCAGCACGATCGCTTATCAGATTCAGCAGGCGATTCCGGGCTCGTCGGCAAAACCCGTGTATCGAATAGCCGAAACCGAAGGTAAGGTCCTGAACCGTCTCAGCCTGCTGATGGCTCTTCTTGCCGCAGCAGCTCTGATTACGGCTGCGCTGGCCATCTCTTCAATGATGCTGGCGAACGTCTTGGAACGGCGCAGCGAAATCGGTCTCTTCAAAGCGCTGGGCGCCACAGACACTCGCATTGCAGCCATCTTTTTCCTTGAGGCCTCGGTGGTGGGCCTCGCGGGTGGCGCTTTAGGATACGGGCTGGGTAGCCTGCTGGCGGAACGGCTGGCCAGGAGTATATTCGGCTCGCCGGTCAGCATCCACTGGGTCATTTTTCCCGGAGCGCTGGCACTGGCGCTCATCATCACGCTGGTCGGCAGCGCCGTGCCTCTTGGGCGAGGCCTGAGGCCGCCCGCGGCCGTGGCACTGCGCAATGAATAATACTGGCAGTCCGTTGATAGAGGCCCTCGCCCCTGTCCCGCGGTGCGGGACAGGGGCGAATCACGAAGTGGTGGGTGAGGTTGATTCCGGCACGGCCGAAGCCGTGCCTGGGTACCCTGACGATCACACGATTTATGCTGTCGCGTAAACCTGATCCTCGCTCCATCTTTTGGCGCTTGTGCCTGCGCTCAGTGCAGGTGAAGCGCCCCCAGGCCGCCCTGGCGATTGGCTCGCTGATCGTGGGGGCGGCGGTGTGTTCGCTGCTCCTGAATCTCTATGGTGGTGTCGAGCGAAAGATGACGGACTCTTTCCGGACGTTCGGCGCGAATGTCGTTCTCACGCCTCGTCAGGCCTCTTTGGGCGGGAGTGCTTTACCCAGCACGATGGTCGAGCCTCCGCTCGACCGCCTTCAACCGCTCTATAAGCAATTCCCAGGGTTGAGCGCCATCCCTGCCCTTTACGTTGTGATGCGGGTGAGCTCCCCTGATCGAGGTCCGAGGCTGAACGGCGGAGCAAATGCCATTGTGGTGGGTACGGACCTGGCAGCTCTCGACGCAATGAATCGCAACTGGCATTTCCGGGCGGTTGGAGGTCCGCTGCGGCCCGAAAACTGCATGGTGGGCGTGCATGTCGCGGAAGCGATGCAACTCCAACTTGGCAGCCTGCTTAAGCTCGAAAGGCTCCATGCCAGCGCGTCAGGAAGCCAGTCGCAAACCTTTCACGTCGCCGCGATCCTCTCAGCAGGATCTTCCGAAGATGATCAGGTTTTCGTGTCGCTCCCGGCACTCCAACGGCTAGCGAGCCTCCGTGGGGACGTAAGCGTAGTGGAGTTGCGAGTGCCGGGCAGCACAGCCCGAATTGAGGGCGGTGCTCAGGAACTGGCCCGGCTGTTTCCCGAGACCGTCGTGCGTCCGGTCCGCCAGATCGTCTATTCTGAAGGGAAAGTGCTCGGAACCATCCGCCGCCTGATGCTGACGGTGGTCGCCTTGATCCTGGTGATTATCGCGCTTTGCGTTGCGGCCACCATGACGGCCATCGTCCTTGAACGCCGCAAAGACATTGCGGTGATGAAAGCGCTGGGAGCAAGCGACCGCCTGGTGATGAAGCTGTTCTTAACCGAAAGCGCGATGCGGGGAGTGATCGGCGGTCTGGTCGGTTTTGGGATCGGCGCACTGTTTGCCCGCGGCCTCGCGCTTCGCCTGTTTCATGTGACCGTCTCACCAAGCTGGTGGACTTTACCCACGCTTTGCGTTGCGACGATGATTCTGGCGGCTGTCGCCACGCTTTTCCCCGTGCGCATCGTGCGGCGAATCCAGCCTGCCGATGCTCTTAAGGGAGCCTGAAGGAGTTACTGAAATTGTCTTTTATTGAGATTCGAGGCTTGACCAAACAGTACGGGCCCTCCGTTTACGCCCTCCACGACGTCTCTCTTTCTGTCGAGCGTGGTGAGTGGATGGCCGTCATGGGACCTTCGGGCTCCGGCAAGTCGACGTTGCTGAATATTCTCGGCTGCCTGGATGCTCCCACCTCTGGCCATGTGTTGGTTGATGGCCAGGAAATCAGCGAGTTCTCCAAAAGCGATCTGGCGCGCTTTCGCGCTGAGAAAGTGGGATTCATCTTCCAGCAATTTCATCTTGTGCCTTATCTCACCGCAATCGAGAACGTGATGCTGGCGCAGTATTTCCACAGTCTCGCGGAGGAAAAGGAAGCTGCGGAGACTTTGCGGCGCGTGGGCCTGGGTGACCGCTTGCATCATCTCCCATCCGAGCTTTCAGGGGGCGAGCAGCAGCGCGTTTGTGTGGCGCGGGCGCTCATCAACGAACCTAATCTCATTCTGGCGGACGAGCCTACGGGCAACCTCGATGAAATGAATGAAGCGCTCGTCATGAGTCTTTTCACAGACCTGCATCGCGAGGGGCACACCCTCCTGATGGTCACGCACGATCCTGAGATTGGACGGATGGGTGAGCGACGCGTGAATCTGCATCACGGGCGACTGAATGAAGTGTCTGCTTCACCGGTTCAGGAATCGCCGCTTATCGATAATCTGCTGCAGGCCGTCTGGCGCGCGCAGGAAGACCATGCCGATAAGGAACTCTCCACAGAGAGCCTTTCGGAATTTGCGGGAAACCGCGCTACTTTCATGCTGATGGCCCAGGAAGGCACCCTGCACCTCGAAAGCGGCGTGATCGCTTTCACACCGGGCGGCCAGAAACGCGCCGACTCGCTTATCCGTCGTCACCGCCTGGCAGAACGCTTCTTTTACGAAACTTTCGGAATGGATGAAGATCACCTCCACGAGAACGCCTTGAAAATTGAGCCGCTTTGGACGGTGGCCGTTACCGACAAGATCTGTACGTTTCTTCACCATCCCCGCACCTGCCCTCACGGCGATCCCATCCCTCGGGGCGAATGCTGCTTCGAAAGCAGCATTCGGTGAAAGTGACGAGTGTCCAATGAGCTCGCGCAGGTGAATAAATTCCAATTGGTTGCGCAACAGTCGTAGCCTGTCGTTCTGAGCGCCCACGGCCTTCGGCCGCCAATCTAAGGCATGACAGGTGTAGCGCGGACCTGCGCTGTTCAGGTCCGCGGCTTTTCGCAATCTTCGGGCAAAGGCCGCAGACCTCAAAAGCGGAGGCCTGCGCTACCCGGCTTGGCATCGAATGTCATGCAGAGGAGCCCTAAGCGACCAAGAATCCCTGTATTTACTTGAGCTTACAAATGCGGAGATCCTTCGCGGAGTTTACCCTGAGCTCCTTCGCTGCCGCTCAGGACCGTTCGAAGCGGAAGAGCGAACGGGCTCAGGATGACAGTCGCCGTTGATTTATTCACACCTTCTCAGGCGCAAGCCAGTGGAAATAGCGTGCCTTCCCCATACCAACGATCTGAAATACCGTTTCGGTTTCCTTTTCGTGGCCCGGCTTACCCAAGTGGGCCATCAGACTGAGAGCGGCGCCTGAAACCTGCAATTCCTCAGCAATCTGCTCGCGGGCATAGGCATCGCGGGTGCTCAAGAACAAATCAAGAACGCTTTCCATCCCCTCAGGGCCGCAGAGTATCAGGGCACGAAGCGCCGCTTCCCGCACTCTCCAGTGTCTATCCGTAGCGCGCGCACAAAATTCCGGCGCAAATTTCGCGTCCTGCCGTCCACCCAAGGCGCGCACGGCCTGCAGGCGCACGAACCACTCCGGGTCGTCGCACAGCCGAAGGAGGCATTGAGGTGCTTGCGGGTCATCTGCCTCAAAAAACGAAAGTAAACCTGCGGCTAAAGCACGAACGTCCGGATCGTCATCGATGGCAAGTTTGGTAAGAATCGCGGCCGCGACTTCCTCTCCCATTCGCTCGCGGACCCTCACAGGGTTTCCACCCGGCAGGGTAAGCATTCCCCGAAGCGTCTGCGCAGCGACCACGCGCACCCGCGGATGTTCATCCCCAAGCAGCGGCAGGAGCTGAATAGCAAATTCCGGCGGAAAGCGCGCAAGGGCCGCTTCGAGCGCCCGCTCAGAGACACGGGGCGCCGACGAAGAAACTGTAAGCCGCAGTTGCTCGACGAGCGCCGGAAAGCTGCGCGGCTCGGCAATGGCAGCCAAGGAACGCAGCGCCACCGCTTGTACATCGGGGTGCGGGTCATGGAGAGCGTCCACTAGAAGACACCAGCTTTCCCGGTGTTGCACGCGACCGAGGTTCTCCGCGCTTCTGGCCTGCGTAAGGAACCGGAGCTTGTGGAAGGAAGCAGCCCTCGCCGGGTGCGTACCATTGCCCTTCTCGGTTCCACTCGTTTCCTCAAGCCGGCGCCGCCAAACCTCGACAAGGCCGATATCCTCAGCCGTTCTTCGCAGGATGCCCTCGTAACGGCGGTCACCGAGCAGCTCGAGAAAAACCCGTTCCACCGCCCCGGCGCGTCGGGATCGCATCAACTGCTGAAAGCGTTCAAGCGCAGCCGGATATTCCACCGTTTGGCCGAGCACACCTTCGAGGATCGTTTTTAACTGATCCCGGAATAAATCAAGAGTCTTGAAGTATGCCTCGTGCTTAATTCGCCGGCCAATGATTACGGCAACGAGCCCCAGCGAGCCAAGGGAGATTACTGCCGCCAGCACGAGCACCACCTCAATGAGCGGCTCTGCAAAAAGGGACATCGTCATTTCCATAGCAGCAGAAAAGCCTTCAGCCTTCTCTCGGACCTTTTCCGATAGAAATATCCGAATCGAGGTTAGGAGTCAATATGAAAACACGCTCGCCTTGGCTTCGCCCGCTCGACTGGCTTATCATCATAACTTCCGCCCAAGGGGGGCGAACAGCCAAAATAAGACGAGAACAGGAGGCCAGCGGTGCTGCACCAACTCGATCCTGGGCCGCAATTCCCGAAGGTTGTCCGCATGATTGTTGAGATCCCGAAAGGCTCAAACAACAAGTACGAGTATGACGTGAACCTCGGCGTGTTTCGTTTGGATCGCACCCTTTATTCACCCATGCATTATCCGGGCGATTATGGTTTTATTCCCGGCACGCTGGCGACCGACGGGGACCCGATGGATATCATCGTCCTGGAGGATTCAGGCACTTTCACGGGATGTTTGCTGGAGGCGCGCCCGGTGGGAGTGCTGCGGATGGCGGACGAAAAAGGCCCGGATGAGAAAATCCTGGCCGTCCCAGAACGGAACCCGCGTTTTGACGAAATTCAGACGGTGGATGAGGTCCCACCGCACGTGCGGCTGGAACTGGAACACTTCTTCGACATCTATAAGGAGCTTGAAGGCAAGAAGACGGAAATCAAGGGCTGGCTGGGACTGAAAGAGACACATGAATTTATGCAGAGGGCGCGCGAGCGCTACGTTGAGCTGCAGCCTCCGGCGAAGGAAAGAGACAAGAGACCAGAGGCGAGGGACGGCCGTAAGGATTGATTCACTGGATCGTTAATTCAATGGCTCAGTTCTTGTTTTTCTCAGTGCAGCGCCCAGGCCAGCACCAGCGCTCCCGCCAGGCTGGTTCCCACAAAGTTAACGGCGGCGTTCGTCATCAACCCGCTCCGCTCGAGCGTCGCTCCCACAAAGCTATCGGCAAGGTTTCCTGCGAAAGCCGCCAAAAGCGCGGCCAAAACTCCCCATCCCTTCGAAAGACCGAGCCCGTAGGCAGTTGCCACCAGCAGGGCTGAGGCAGCAAACCCGGCAGCGGTTCCGGCGACGGAAATGCCGCCGTCTTCGCCCGCTGGAACGGCTTTGAGCGTGGTCACAAGATAAGCTTGCATTGAAACCCACTTCCCGATCTCGCTGGCTACCGTGTCGCCGGCCGCTTCCGCCAGCGCTGCGACCAGCGCCGTCAGGAACGCTGCCTGGTACGGCGTGGTGATGGCAAGAATCGCAAAGAAAGCAGCCGCCAGGACGTTTGCGGTAGCCTCCCGCCAGCTTCTCGCGCCGCGGCGATTTTCCGCGACGCCGCGCTGGACCTTCCGAGAGTAGCCCAAGCGGGTTGCGGTTGCGCCCATCACAAAAAAGCCGAGAAGAATGAGGAAGCTCTTGTAGCCGAACCCCATGTAGACGGCCACGCCTAAAAGAAAGCCTGCAATGGCTCCGGAAACAGTGACCTGGCTCAATCCCCAGGCTACAAGGGCAAAGGCTGCATTGATTCCCACGGCGAGAGCAATGCGAACGCCAAGATATGGCAGATGCCAGCCTAGCGCAGCTCGCGTCATGAGGCTGGCGCAGAATATAAATCCGGCTGTGAGAAGCGGCACGGTGATGTTGTCGTCCAGCCGGATGGGCAGGCTTTCGGCAAAGGCTCCCGCCACGGCTGCGAACAGGCAAACACCAAATGTTTTCAGATGCGGCTCGGAGGGAGCAGTCCAAAGGAAAAGGGTGAATGCAGCGGGGCATCCAAAGACTATGAAAGCCGCAAAGCCCTCCCACGTTTTTTGAAGGTTAAAGGGAAGCGGGTGAGAGCCAAGAGCTTCGCCTGCCGCACCTGCCGCCCCGTCTCCGACTGCCAGCAGCGCCCACGCTGCCGCGACCACGTCCAAGTGATGACGGAAAATGAGAGCGAGCGCAAAGATGGCTGCGGGATAAGGCACAATACTCTCCCAGCGGCTGCGGGTGGCCGGGAGGTGAGAGAGTAAGGCGGGTTTGCGGTATTCTGCGTCTACAGGCAAGGCGCGGAACGCAGGATCAATGGTCCGCGCGGCGGGCTCTGAAAAGACATCGAGGAGCAGGATGAGGACTGCAAGCCCAGCGGTTTCATACCACGTGATTGAAAAAAGCAAAAAGGCGGGAATCACCAGGGCAATTTGAAGAACACGGCGCGGCGTCCAAGCGCGGGACGGCAACCCATTGAATGATCGAGTGACTGAGTGGTTGAGCGACTGATTCATTGTTGTTGAAGGTTATTATAGTGTCATTCAATCTCGTCTCGTAGCGAACGAACCGTGCCGTGTCACATGAAGGGACAGCCGTTTTTCAGGCAACCTCAAAAAATTCTACTGTCAAAGAATTCTGCCAAACATTTCGCTTGACAAGCGGTTTGGGCGGTGGTGAAATCGGCGGGATCGGTTCGCTGGACATTCAAAGCCTTGAGGAGGGGACCATGAGGCTCAGGACTAGCGTGTCAGCCATCGCGGGGGGGGCATCCGTCTTTTCCGCCTCTCGCCTTTCATCTCTCGCTTCTTATCTCTCGGCGCGTGTCTCTGCCTTTTGGCTTCGCTCGCGCTCGGCCAAATCGCTAACGTGACAGATCAAACCTCGACGCCGATTCCAGGCGCGGGGCATGATTACATTCACATGCTCACCGAGACCGTCAATCCCGCCAACGGTTCGGTGAGCCTGCGGATTCAGGTGCCGGTTCCAAAAGGGCGCGGCCTGACGTTGCCCTTTGCCTTCGCCTACGATTCGAACGGCGTGAACGTGCTGTACTCGTCAGTCGGGCAAGGAGAATGGAGGAGCAACACAACCTTCCTGTCTCAGGGCGGCTGGTCCTACGCGGTGCCGCTGCTCTCCGCCAACGAAATCTTCCTGATGGAAGGGCCGCAACGACAGTACAGCTGCCCCTTGCTCATCGACTACGTTTTCCAGGACCCCTCCGGTGGCCGGCATGCGCTCGGGCTCGCGAGCGTGGACTATATCCAGGGCGAGTGTTCGGGAGACCCCACCCATCAGGCGGGCGGCGACGACCTTTTCCGCGCCTCAATGATCGGCTGCGGAACCACCGGGCTGTGCTATCCGGTCGCCATCGCGGATGCGGATGGCACGGTCTACACGTTCAACTCGCCCAACGCCCACGGCGTGAGCGGAGGCTTCGGAGCTTCGCTGCCTTACGAGGTGGAAGACCGCAACGGCAACGTGGTGACGGTCACGGACAATAACCACGAGGCGTTCACGTTTACGGACACGGCAGGCCGCACGGCAATTTCTTCCTCCGGGTTCGGGAAGAGCGGCAACACGCTGACGGCTTCAGGGCTGGGAGGGCCTTATACCATTGACTGGGGCACAGCCAGCTCAAACTTCAGCGTTGAAGCGACGAATGCGGGGCCGAACACCTACTGCCGCGGTATCAGCGGCACCGCGCTCACCAATCCCGTCGTCACCTCCATTGAGCTGCCGAACGGCCAGAAATACAGCTTCTATTACGATTCCACTTACGGCCTGCTGCGCGAGATCGTTCTCCCGACCGGCGGCTATGTGCAATATACCTGGGAGCTGAACGGGGAAGCAGAGCTTGCGTCATTTCCTGACACCGAAGGAGCGAACAACGGGTGCGTCTATAAGTACGGCTGGCCGGCTGTCGCTAGCCGGATGGTGAGCTTTGATGGCTCAACCGTCGCCGAGACCCAGACCTTCAGCTACTCAACCACGTGGAATGGAACCACCTGGACCGCGAAGAAGACCACTGTCACCACCGACGACAATCTCCGTGGCACGAGCTTTGAAACCTCCTACACCTACTCATCCGTCGGTGGTCCCAATCCTCCCTACGACGAGCAGTATTTTGGCGATCAGCTTCCGGTCGAGCAATCGGTGGTCTACCAGGATTGGAATGGAGCCACGCTGCGCACGGAAAACAAGAGCTGGTTCGATCAGTTTGAGATGACCTGCGCCTCGACGACCCAAGGCAGCCTCACCGCCCAGATCGACTACGCTTATAGCCAGTACGGGGCGCAGGTGACGGACGAGAAGCAATGGGACTGGGGGCAGGCACCCGCCTGCGGCAGCTCATCGAGCGGCACGCCGGCGAGAGAGACCCAGACGGCTTATCAGAGCTTTGGGGACACGCATGCCTATCCTTATGGTCCATCGATCTTCGACCGGCCCGAGGGAGTGACCATCTTTGGAAACGGCACACAGGCGGCCCAAACCACCTATGCCTACGACGGATCGGGCGTGCAATCGGCGGGCGTTATCGTAGGGCGCGATAGCACTTACAATGGAAATAGCACCATCCCGCGTGGCAATGCCACCAGCAAAATCGATTGGCTCAGCGGCGGCACGTCCCCGGCAACAGCCTACGCTTATGATGACACCGGGCAGATGCTCGCCATGAAAGACCCGAACGGCAATACCACGAGCTATTCTTACGCCGATAGCTATGCCAGCGGCTCGCCGCCCAGCCAGACGAATGCCTATTTGACCCAGATTACTTATCCGAATACCGGCGTAGCCCACGTCGAGAAGTTTTCGTATAACTACGCTGATGGCCAGCTTGCCGTTTCGACGGATCAGAACCAGAACCCGACTACTTACGTTTACAATGACAGCCTGGACCGGCTGACCGCGATCCATTATCCCGATCGCGGCGAAACGATCTATTCTTACAACGATTCGCTCGTCTCAGCGACTACCCCGAGCATCACCGTGCAGAGGTTGGTTAGCACCGGGTACGACACGAACGTCTCGATCATGGACGGTGCGGGGCACGTGGTGCGTCAAGAACTCACTTCCGACCCGCAAGGCACGGACTATACCGACACCGCCTATGACGGCGAAGGGCTGGTCTGGAAGCAATCGAACCCCTATCGCAGCACTTCCGAGCCGAGCTACGGCCTCTCGACCACGGTCTACGATGCATTGGGCCGCGTCACCTCCATCACCCGGCCCGACGGCGACCTTGCCAGCACGAACTACAGCGGGAATTGCTCGACTTCCAGCGACGAGCAAGGCAAGGCGCGTGAGACTTGCTCGGATGGATTAGGCCGGATGACAGAGGCGTTTGAGGACCCGAGCGGCTTGAATTATGAAACCACCTATTCCTACGACGCGCTGGACAATCTGCTGAGCGTGACGGAGGGCAGCCAGACGCGCACGTTCGTTTATGATTCGCTTTCGCGCGAGATCTCGGCCACTAATCCTGAATCCGGCACGGTAACGTATACTCACGACGCCAATGGCAATGTCGAGACCCGTAAAGACGCTCGCGGCATCACCACGACGTATGCTTACGACGCTTTGAAT
>JBOGJS010000012.1:0-4569 GCA_050745365.1 Terriglobia bacterium | reverse complement strand
GGTTATCTCTCTCCCTAATGGAAAATTTCTCTAACCTTTGGCACGGATTGCGCCGCGCATGGCATAGGCCAAGTTGTCCTTTCACGGAACAGTCTATTATAAGCAGAAGCCGGGTAACGCAAGCTTTCGCGTTCCGGAAAGGCTGCCGCCTTTCGCGGGGAGGTGAAAAGGCCCCTCCTGCGACTTCGCGGACCGAAGGCCCTAAGTGGCACGGTTGGAAAAGCGCCAGGCGCCCCCTCACCCGGCTCGCTCCGCTCGCCACCCTGTTCCCCCAAGGGGGCGAGGGCAGTAATCGTAATGGCGATTTTCCGCTCACCCTTGCACGATCCGATAGTGGCGGTTGCCCGAGGCAGCGTGTTTTCCCGTACGACACAGTTCGCCAGCCAAAAGCCGCGAGAGAGGGGCCGCAAGTATTTTCTATTTCTGATTTGAAAATTGGGTGTGGCGAATCGTGGTGTCCCCATACTCGATTTGAGAATCAGCTTGTGATCAGCCCCGGCGGGATGACGGGTGCAAACAACGCGCTGGCTTTCCAATTTCAGAACGCGCGGCCAAGAGCGTGCCTGATATCCGGCCAAAACTCCGCCGCCACATTGAAGAGGGCCGTGTCGCCCAGGTCTACCCCGGCGCGGCTCAAGCTGGGGCCAAAACCGCGGTCTTGCCTGGGATAATAGAGATTCGAAGCGGCGGCGGCAAGGACGGTCCCGGAAAGCGCGGAACTGTCAAAGACCCAGCGACCCGAGTCGGAGTGGGTGACGAAGACACGAGACACAGCGTAGAAAAGGCGCGCGCCGAAAGAGCCTTGCCCGAGGCGGAAGTAGCGGGGATCCTGGTGCATGATCACGGGGAAGAGAAAGTCGCCGAAAAAACTCGAAATGTTAGCATCC
Organism: Terriglobia bacterium; assembly: GCA_050745365.1. Lineage (GTDB taxonomy): Bacteria > Acidobacteriota > Terriglobia > UBA7540 > UBA7540 > RH2-MAG17b. The sequence continues at coordinate 3,682 of JBOGJS010000012.1, read as the reverse complement.
AGCTCCATGGAGCCCAAACACTTTCCGTAGCCGTCCCAACCCTTTCCGTAGCCGCAGAACCCGTCGCTCGAGGAATATTCCAGCGTCGCTGCCTCAAACACATACACACCCAGACCCTCCGGATCGTAGACCCCCCGAACCCACTCGTCGAATTTTTCCCGCGGAGTCAGGGGTTGGAATTTTTTCTGGTAGTTTACATTGAAGGCAGGAAACACCCAGAAAATGTGCCCCGGTGAGCCCTTTTGGGTAGAGGAGTTCGCCGATTGAGTCGCCGACCGAGTCTGATCCCCAGCGCCCAGGTTGATGCCTTCAAGTTCGGGAAGGTGGAGCGACGTAACCCAGGAAGCTTCGTCCGAGGACCTTTGAGTTTCCCAAGAGTCCTGCTGCCGCGAGGGACGGCAGCTAGCTGACCCGCTCCACGCCGGGCGGGAGAAAGGGGACGCTGACGGATCGCCAAGCACCGGAACCTCATGCGCTCTTGGAGCACGAGGCAGCTTCCGAATTGGAGAGCCGCAAGTTTGGTTTTGCTGGGTTTTGGGGTCGAATCCCCACTTCACCAGCGGCTGCGACGTGATCGGCGGCAACTGCGAGTATAGACATGCAGGCACCATCAAACCGAGCAGAAGAACCCGGACGGCGCCTGCCGCTGGGGGACCGATACGAGCCACCAGATCCGTGTAAACGCGCCAAGGTTGCATTGTCCTTTTATGTTACCCCGAGGGCAGACCTCATCGAGTACGCCAACCTTTACCGCGATTAATCCGCCGAACAGCCCAACCAGTTCGACGGCTACGGGAATTAACAACCACGGCCTGATCGCAGGGTTCTCGACGTTGCTCAACGGAAACGCTGCCGGGTTTATCGACAACAACGGAACGGTTACTACGGGTCTGGAGCTTCCGGGCTCGACGGATACGATGTTCCTGGGCGTCAATGACAACGGCTTATTTGTAGGCGTTTACGTAGACGCAGCAGGCAACAACGACGGATTCGTGTATGACCCAAGCACCGGTATGTGGACGACTGTGAACGATCCGCTTGGGGTCGCGGGTGCTGGCAACGGAACCGTCATTAATGGGATTGATGACAACAACCAACTCGTGGGGTTCTATGTTGACGCGGCCGGAAACACCGATGGGCTGCTTGCTGATCCCACGCCTGAGCCGGCATCGCGTCTCTTGCTAGGTACGGGGCTTCTCGCGCTGGGGATCATCTGGAAGCGGCGGGAGCATTTGACCTAAAGCGGCAGAGTCACTACGGTTCCCGCTGGTCTACCGGAGTGGCCCGTGAGCAACAATGCGAAAGTTAGATTGTAGGGTACGGCTCGCCGTGCTCTCGAGAGCCCGGTAGGGGCGGCCCAAACCCTGCCCTACCGGGGCTTTCTACATTTTCAGCCAGGCACAGTTGCCGGGTATCGCAAAGCGACATGAGTAACTGACACAATGCCTGCGGATTGGCGAGGCATCGCAGCGATCTGAACAACGCAGATACTCCGGATAAGGGTAGGGCAAGCCCTACCCTTACGGCGGACCGCCTTCAAAGGACAGGAGCATCAAGGAACCACGATGAGGGCAATTCGAACGCCAGGATACATCGGGTTAAACATCCAATACTGCCCATCAAGCCACTCAATGTAAAAGGGGTTCGTATACGCCCAACCCATTGGCCACGGCTGTGCGAGCTGGAACCAGTACCCACCGTACAAAAACCGCCGACGACCGCCAACCATGACAAAATGATTGACGCGGAACCTGTGGTCGCGGCCAAAATGCTCGTGGTAGCGTGAGTACGGAATGCGACCGTGGTAGTTGCCCGCGCGCGCATAGCGGGCAGACCCCGCCTGACGACCCCGTGGCGACCTGGCTTGCACCGCGCGCTGCCGAGTCTGGGTGCGTGCTCCACGCTGGACCTGCCGGCCCCGTTGCTGAGTCTGGGCGCGTGCTCCGCGCTGGGCTTGCCGGCCCCGTTGCTGAGTCTGATTACGCGCTCCACGCTCCGCTTGCCGGCCCCGTTGCGCGGGCCTGGCGTGCTCCTGGTGCGACGACTGCTTCGTTTCCTTCTTGTGATTTTGATCCTGCGCGCGGCCAGGAATCGTAGCGGCGAGAAATACGCAGATCACTGCTAAACTGATAAACTTGAGTATTTTCATAAATGGGAAGCCTCCCCTTGATTTTGAATCTTCGCGCACGGATAAGAAAGGGCGCGATAGTCATCCACCTCATCCGGTCAGCATAGATTTTCCCTCTCACCGGCAATGCACAGCAACAGAGATCTTACAACTATAGGAAGTTCTTGGATAGACTTCAACTAAGTAGATGCGATCGAGAGAGCCTCCGGTGTCACGAAAATTACGCGTTCAGGGTTGACCCGAGGGACTGACTGTCGCCGTGAATACAGAAAATCGGCTGGCGCCGGGTTGAAAATGCGCCTTCACGGGGGCGTTGGTAGCGCGGTCCGCCGCATGTCATCGGACCACGGCTTGTCCTCGGGTTCCGAATCAAAAGCCGCAGACCTCAAACCCGGAGGTCTGCGCTTTGCCTTAATCCGGAGGCATTTTCATGAGCTTTCGCGGGCCGAAGACCCGAAATGGCAGGCCCGAATATCTGTCGCCAACATCTAAGTTGTTCGCAGATGCATACCAGCAGGCGACGCTTCGAAATTTCGCATGGCCCTAGTTACGTTCTTTGACGCTCAAATGGAGCACGGAGGTTCAGAACCAGTCTCTCATGAGAAAACGCCATTATGCAATACCGCTCATCGCAGTTACATGCTCTCTATTACTCTGCTACCAGACCGCATCCGCCGCTCATGGCCCGGCACAGAACACGCATGCGAAACCGGGAGCGCGCCGAAAGAAGAAGAAGCTGCGCGGTCTGTTGGAACATGTTCAAACGCGCGGCGTGATTAGCGCAGAAATCGCGCCGCCGCTTACCACAACTGGAAAATTCAAGCTCGCCGTCAGCGAGTTCGCGAACCCATTCACCGTCGTAACTGCGGCAGTGACGGCGCAATACTATCGCGTGACCGAGCCTCGGGAAAAAATCGGTTACGGAGCTTCCGGCTATGGCAAGCAGCTTGGGGCCGCTTATCTCGACGACGTATCAGGGAATATGTTCTCAATGTTCATTTACCCCAGTCTCCTGCATCAGGACCCTCGTTATTATCGCAAAGTTCAAGGATCGATCGAGAGCCGCGTTCTCTATTCCGTCTCCCGCGTTTTCGTGACGCGAGGCGATTCAGCCCAAAAAGAGATCAACTGGTCTCAGATCCTGGGTAGCGCCAGCTCGACTTTGGTTTCCACCACCTATTATCCGCGGCGCGCCCGGCGATTTCGCATTATCACCGGCAACGTGGGTTGGGCGCTCCTGGGCGATGCCGGGACCAATGTGTTCAATGAATTCTGGCCCGACTTCGCCCGCTGGCTGAACCGGAAATTGTGAAAGAGCGCACGCGTCCCGGCCTCCCGGGACACTCTCTGTCGCCGCGGCGACCGAGAGTGATACGCACCTTTTCCCGCCCCCCACGTACCGGGCGACATGAGCGACTGCTCCGAAAATTTCGGGCGAAGCCCCTCACCCGTCCCGCGCCGGCTGGTGAATGCGCTGGCCGCGGTCCACCCTCTCCCCTGGGAGAGGGCAGGAATCAAAAGATGAGATCACAGCCCTCTCCTTCTGGAGAGGGG
>JBOGJS010000011.1:0-8153 GCA_050745365.1 Terriglobia bacterium | reverse complement strand
GCGCCGAACGGCGGCTCTGAACCGCCTGGAAGACACGTGTCGCTGCCGGCTCAGCCGACAGCGACAAGAGAACCAGTGTCAAAAAAAATGCTTGACGCGGCATCGCCATTTCAGAGATGGCTACCCCAGCCGCGATGGCCCGGCGCGGAGTTCATGCGCAGGATTGGCAGCCCAAAGGCTGTGGATGCTCGGTATGACGTTTGCCTGCTGCCCTGCCGTGCTAGAAAATCCGGCAGCAGCGACTTTGACGTGACCCTCTGATCCTCGGCCGCAAGCCAAGCCTGTCACCCGACGGTATATGACGTGTTCACTTGACTTCTCTTGAGTTCGCCCACAACCATTCAAACTCCCGTGCGTAGGCTTCTACGAGCCGGGGCTCGGAAACAATCACCAGGTTTTCGTAGTTTTCGAGTTCCGATTCTTTCGTCCAATTGTAGCTGCCCGCCAGCGCTAATCGTCCATCGATCACGGCGAACTTGTGGTGCATCTTTGAGGTCCCGTCACGGCGACCGCCGCACAGGCGAAAGGGCAACTGATGGCTGGCGAGAAGCTCCTGCAACTGCGGCGTTTGATGGTACTTCCCCCAGTCAAAAATGAGACGCAACTTCAGCGTCCGCCTCCGCGCCTCGAGCAGTGCCCGCGAGAGGCGGGGGAGATCCAATCGGTAGAGCGCGGCGTCAATCGAGCGATGGGCGTCCAGCAGAGATCTTTCAATGAAGTCCGCAATTGATCCGGAACGACTGAACAGGATTCGAGTCTCCTGTTTTGACATTCATCACCTGTTTTCGCTTCCCCTCAACACCGCCGGCCTATTCTTCGCGAAAGAATATAATAGCATCGGCAGCCGCCCGTTGAGTTCTCGCGCTCGAATCCGGCGATGCGATAACTCTTTGTGCCGTAAGCCTGGAAAATTCTGCGAGTCTCCATGCGCCAGCGGCGGGCGAGGTCGGGAGCGCTCGCTCGCATCGCGTCCGTCGATGCAGGAATTTCTACGGCAAGCAAACGCTCGCTCCGACTCCAGGAAATTTTGCCGTTTTCCAAAAGCCCATCTGCGTCGCGGCGAGTTTCATTGATCCGTGGGAGAGATGACCCGCGGGATTGCGGCAGAGCGCCTTTCAGTCGCCGCATCACCCGGCTCGAGTTCAAGTTCCAGCGCACGACGAAGCGATCGCTGGGCAGCCCCTTTTCAATGGCGCTGGGAAAGTCACCGTAATAATTGGGGACGTATTGTTCGACCACAACGCCCAGCCGCCGGACGTTCAGCGACGCATTCCGGGCCTGCAGCGGGTCGTAGGTCCAGCAGATTGACCGGATGCCCCCGGCAAGCGCCACCCGCCGGTGAAGCAGTTTCATCCGAAAACCCAGGCCCGCGTCCCGGAAGTTTTCCCGAACCGCCATCATGTGCGACCAATGAATCGGCCTGCCGTTTCTTCGCGCGAGGAGCGCAAAGAGAAAACCTGCTACGTCGCCGGCTTCGACGGCGCCCAGCACCACTCCTCCGCAGTTCTGGATGACAGCCAGAAGTTCCGCCGTCGCCGACGGTGCGCCCCAAACTTCCCGTTGAATTTCCTCACAAGCGCGGTACTCTTTCTCGCTTTTAAGGAGACGAATGTGCATTCGAGCGGCGTCCCAGCGAATTCATCACGGAAATCGCGCCTTTTGCGACGCTCAGCATCCGCATGCACGGCAGACGATACCCCATGCATGCGCCACCCCGTTCAAATCGTAAACAGTTAAATGGGACGGCACAGGGAGGCGAGAAAGCGCGCGGTTATTCCCCGCACATGCCACGCCGCGGAGCTCCGCACGGGCACGCGCCGGGCTCGAGGGAGAGGCCGGCGCCCGACCCTGCCGAAACAGCAAACACCGAAAGCATCTGTTCCACGCGCCGGCTGGAACACTGCTTGCACATCACCGTTTCCGTGCTCGAAATGACAAGCTTCTCAAACTTTGTCCCGCAATCACGACATTCGTATTCAAAAATCGGCATAGTGAACCTCCGGATTCCAATATAGCGGACGAGAGCGCGATTTTCAATTCACCGGAGATCATTCACGGGAGACCAGGGCTGGGGCACGGTTACGACATGAAGCTTTATCGGCTCTTCCCAAAATGGTCATACCCGCGGGCGGCCAAAGGCTTCTCCTCTCCGTCTGCATCCACCAGCGTTCGGGCGCGGGATCGGGTGATTTCGCCTATCTTGAACAGACGGATTCCGTGGAACGAAGCAGGCAACTTGGCGGCATTTCCCGGCGACGCTGTGAAAAGCAGCCGGTAATCCTCACCCCCGTTGAGCGCGAAAGAGAGCAGTTGCGCACGCGAATTATGGAGGCTATCCGGAAGCCTTGGGTACGGCACCGCCTCCGCGACAATCCGCGCCCCCACCTGGCTCGCTTCACAAAGACGGCAGAGGTCGGTAGAAAGACCGTCGCTCAGGTCAATGGCTGCAGAGGCTAAACTTCGGTCTCGAAGAAAACGTCCAAGAGCACATTGTGGTTCGGGGTAGAGATGAGCCTGGACGGCATCGGGCGCCTTGCGCCCTGTGCGCAGGGCGCGGAGCCCAAGAGCAGATTCACCCAATTCGCCTGCAACATAGACTTGATCTCCAGGACGCGCGCCGGAGCGCAGCAAGGCCTTTCCGGACGGGCAGTCTCCCAAAACAACAACGTCCACCATGGTTTTCGCGGCGCCCCATGCGGTGTCGCCGCCCAACATCGTCACACGAAACCGCCGAGCCAGCCGCCAGAATCCCGATAAGAATAATTCCACCCACTCGTAGCTCGCTCGCCTGGAGAGGGCCAAACCCACAAATGCAAACCGCGGCCTCCCTCCCATTGCGGCCACATCGCTGAGCGGGCGGGTCAACGCTCGATGTCCGACTGCTTCCGGAGGATGCATGCGCGGCAAGAAGTGAATGCCTTCAATAGACATGTCGTTGGTCACCATGAACTCGGCGCCGGAAGTTGGAGCGATTAACGCGGCGTCGTCTCCTATTCCCAGCCGCATTCCTCGCGTCTTCCGGGGAATCCTTGCCTTCAGCCACTGAACGAATTCTTCCTCGCTGGCGAACTTCATACGAGCCTTAGCCGGAATATCGATCACACAAACCTCGTGCCAACTTAGACCTATTGAGTGCCGACGCATGTAATCTGCGTATTCTCTGATCATAGTCCAATCGGACGGAGATACAGACTGATTTTACGTGATGCGGCCGGATTGTTCTTGAAAATAATCATTAAGTTCGGTAGGATTTCCGCTGTTTACATGAATGCAGGAGGAACGGGGCTTTTTATTTGTGGAGTTCAAAATTTCTCAGACGTGAGATGGCCTAATGAACAGGAATCAAGTTAAAAGATCTAAGCTCTACACCCTGCTTTTGCTTGGACCGCAAGGACGGTCCTGGAAGCTTCGCATCCCAAAAGCTTCGGTCTACGTAGTGCTGGGGCTTGGCCTCATCGGTGTTTTTGGGCTGACAGTGTTGACAGCAAGCTATGCTCGAATGCTGTTGAAAGTTTCCAACTACGACGACGTCCGGGCGGACCGGGAAGCCTTAAGGACCAAGTACCACCTCCTGGAGAAGGTGGTAAAGCAAACGAACACTCAACTCACCTCTCTTGAAACCTTGGCTTCACAAGTCGCTGTGACCTATGGTTTCGGAAAAACTGAGCCGGCGCGACCTCCCGAAGGAGCCTTCACTGCGCAGAATTCGACCACGGAGCTCACCGCGAGATATGACGAGTCTCTTTACGCTTTCAACCTGATTGAGCGTGCTTCGAGGATCCCTTCTCACAGCCCTGCCGTGCTGAGCCTGCTTTCCAACCCCCTCATGCCGCCTTCGGACATTCCTTATCTCTGGCCCGTGCAGGGTGAAGTGACCGCCGGTTTCGGAGAGCGCCTGGACCCGTTCAGTGGTGAGGGGGCTTTCCATGCGGGCATCGATATTGCCGCTCCCGAAGGCACGCCCGTTCGAGCTGCTGGGGGCGGCATTGTGCTCCATGCCGGGCCCGGCGAGCCGGGATTCGGCAACGACATCATCATCGATGATGGAGCGGGCATCACCACACAGTACGCACATTTGCACAAAGTTTTTGTGGTCGAAGGGCAGGAAGTAAAGCAAGGCCAGGTGATTGGCAGCGTTGGGATGACCGGCAGGGCCACGGGTCCCCATCTACATTACGAGATTCTAGTCCACAATACGCCCGTAAATCCAGCCAAGTTCCTTAGCGGCTGAGCCATTGCGCTCCTCCATTTCCACATGACGAACCTGATGGAAGAAATCCTGCAGCAGCCCGCGGCTCTGGCGGGGGTGCGCAAATACTATTCGAGCCCAGGAGCAATCCCGCCGCTCCGCAAGCTCGGAAAGCGCAAGCCGCCCATCTTGATCTTCACCGGAATGGGTTCCTCGCTCTATGCGGCCTATCCCGCACAAGCCTACCTTACAGCGCACGGCATCCGCGCCTTAACCTGGGAGACTGCCGAACTCCTCCACTACCACCTGAAGTTTCTGGGGCCGGATACTTTTCTGGTGGTGATCTCGCAATCCGGAGAAACCATCGAGGTGACTCGATTGCTCCAAGCGCTTCCCCGGCGCCAGAGCGTGCTGGCCGTCGTAAATGTTGAAGCTAGTACGCTCGGTCGCCGCGCCAACCTGCTGTTACCCATGATGGCGGGCCGGCAATCCGGGGTGAGTACGAAGACCTATATGTGCAGCGCCGCGGTGCTGATGTATCTGGCCTTCGCTCTCGCTCAGCAGGACCGGCGTCAGTTGACGCACGGGCTGATGCAGCTTATCGAAGCGCAAGAGAGGATTCTCGACCGTCAGGATGAACTCATTCTCCCGGCGGTTGAGTTTTTTAATCATCCGACCTACACCACTTTGATGTCCCGCGGGCCGGACCGTTCCACGGTGTATCAAGGCGCGATGATGCTCAAGGAAGTGGCGCGGATTGCAGCGGAGGCGGCCAGCGCCGCGCAATTCCGGCATGGACCGATCGAAATTATCAACACCGCGCATCGCTATCTCATCATCGCCCGCAAGAATGACCTCGCCAGGCGCGCATCAGAACCTGCCCGGCTCCTGCTGGGGCTCGCTGAGGATATCCGGTCGCGAGGCGGCCGGGTGCTGCTTTTCACCGATCTCCGGGTGGAAGAGGCCACAAACCTGCGCACGCTGCGAGTCGAAACGGCTAAGTTCGGACTCGGAACGCTCGAAGACACACTGCACCTTCAACTGCTCGCCTATGAGCTTGCGGTTCGCGCCGGACTCGAGCCAGGGAAGCTTTGGATCGCCGAAGACGTGACGAGAGTGGAGTAGCGAAACTAGGCTGTGTCCGCCTGGTTTCGGTCGCGGCTAAAGTCTGCGCTGCGCTACTCGCTGACCGATGGCCACATCCAAAATATAACGGCGAGACTCTATGAAACGCGCCATTGCAGGATGCTTGGTATCTTTGTTGATCCTCATCTCAGTTCCGCTCAAAGCGCAAATGATCAATCCTGACATTGACAAGTCTGGCCAGCCCTTCAGTTATCCTGCCTGCTCAACCGATGAAATTGCGGTGCAAAATTCCCCCTTGGGTACAGAAATCACGCCGGAGGGATATCTTTACACCGGCTATGGCGAGCTGATGTTTTCTATTGGCGATCCGCCGCAGCCTGTTTCCCAGCGCATCCGAACCCTCGAAAAAGGCTATCTGCCCATTGTTCACTATACCTATTCCGACGGATCTGTCCGATACGATCTGACCGCTTTTTCGGGAACGCTACCCGGCCAAAGCGCGGACGATCCGGTAAATTTCATTCGCGTGGTCGCGAAGAACACGGGCGCTCGAAGGCGTACTTCATACTTCAGCGCCGCCTTTCCTTATACTGGCGGAGCGTGCAATCACAGCTTTTGCAGCCAGATGTCTCATCGATTCCGGCGGCCTGTGATTCCAGCTAAGCCGGGCGACTATTCTCAGCCCGGAGTGGAATTTAATCCTCATTGGATCTATGGATTCACTGGCGACTTGGCGATACGATCCGGCAAAGTAGTGTACGAGTTCCCTGTGGTTCCCAGGCCGGTTCTCTGGCTAACTGAAAACGACCTCTACAGTACGCCTGAGCAAACGAGCATTTCGCCCAAAACGCCCGTCCTGATGGTCCAGTATGAACTGCACCTCGAGCCTGAACGCTCGCAGACTCTTATCTTCAAGATGCCGGTTCGGCCGATTTTCGGCAATGATGCGACCGCTATCAAAGACCTGAAATCCAGCGGGTTTAATGCTGCTTTCAAGCGAACCGAAGAGTTTTGGGGAAAGAGGCTCGATGCGGGCATTCAGATCAGCCTGCCGGAAAAAGTCGTAACGGAGGCTTTCAAAGCCAATCTTATTTTCGACATGATGGCGCGAGAACGCGTGGACGGCTACACCATTCAAACAGTAAACGACCTCCAGTACCACGCCTTCTGGCTGAGGGACGGCTCGCACATCATGAACGCCTATGATCTCGCCGGATTCCCCAATCTCGTTCGGCGAAGCCTGCCCTTCTTCTTGACCTTCCAGAAGCGCGATGGACTTTTCATTTCGCAGAGCGGGCAATACGACGGCTGGGGACAGGCGCTGTGGACTTTAGGCCGCTACTATCAGTTTTCTCATGACCGCGGCTTTGCGCAAAGCGTTTTGCCGGCCGTCGTGCGCGCCGTGGATTGGCTAGAATACGCGCGGGAAAAAGACCCTCTGCACATCATGCCCGCAGCTAATCCGGGCGATGATGAGTTTAATGACGTTCGCGCTCATGTGACGGGACACAACTTCTGGGCGCTCGCCGGTTTGAAAGAGGCGATTGTCCTGGCCAAAGCTGTGGGAGCAGAAAGCGACGTTCACGAGTTCCAACAGGACTACAATGACTACCACCAGGTCCTGTTTCGGCTGCTTGACCAGATTGGAGCGAAGGATGGCGACTACATTCCGCCGGGAATTGATATTGCCGGCGGGCAGGATTGGGGCAACATGAATGCCATCTATCCCGAAATGCTCCTTCCGGCGAGCGATCCATTAATCGCCGGAACCCTGCGACGGGTGCGGGAGGAATATGCCGAGGGCCTGATGACTTACGCCGGCCGCCTCCACGATTACATCGGATTCACGAATACGGAAACCGAGCTCATCCTCGGGGAACGGCACCAAGCGGTGAAGGATCTTTACGCCGAGCTTGCTCATACTTCGTCCACCCATGCGGGATGGGAAGTTGGACCGTATCCCTGGACCACACGGGATTTTGGCAATGACCTGGCGCCGCATGGCTGGTTTGCCGCGGAATACGTGACGCTCCTCCGCAATATGCTCATCCGGGAACAGGGCGACAGTCTGCACCTGCTGTCTGCAGTCTCTCCTGATTGGACGGAGCCGGGCGACACCATCGAAGTTTCCAACGCCCCGACCGAGTTTGGGCGAATGGGAATGGAGTGTCGCTTCAGCCGCAGCGGCATGCGCATGGCCCTGCAGACAAGCTTTGCCCGCCCACCGGGCCGGATTGTGATTCACATGCCCTGGTTCGTTACGGCGAAGAGCGCTTCCGTCGACGGAAAGCCGACTCCAATTCACGATGAGACCCTTTCAATCCCGGCCTCATCCCGGCAGATTGATGTCATCTGGACCACGCGCAGTCCGCTGCCTCTTCTGAGCTACCAATCGGCGGTGAAGGCTTTCTTGGAAGAATACCGCGCGCGCTATCGGAAATTTCTCCGAGACGGATCACCTGCCCGGAAGCCGATCAAACTTTATTGACTTCGCGACGCTAGCCATAAAAATCTAACAGCTTTCTGCGAAGCCCGAACCGGGAGACGTAGCAGCGTCTTTACATCGCCAGAAATCCAGCGTTCTCAATAGCGGCTTGGCGACATAAAGCCGCTGCTACACGTTTTTCAGCAACTTGCTAACGTTCAACATCGGGAGACAGTGGCTAACGCCGCCTGAACGGCTTTGCTGACAGAATCTTCCCACCTTCCTGAATTGTATAGGTCGAGCCGGCCTTAAGAGATTTAAGAGCATCCGCGTGGCCGCTCGGCCACGCGATCTCAATCCCCGCCGCTTGATCTTCTTTCCCCAGGCCGAAAGTCAACGTCAATTCGCTTTGCGAGCAGTAGCTCGAGCCTGAATGAACCGTCTGGTCAGAGA
>JBOGJS010000010.1:0-2497 GCA_050745365.1 Terriglobia bacterium | reverse complement strand
GGAATCGCGCGGAGCAGGAAATGGATGAAGAATTGCAATCGCATCTGGAGCGTCAGATTGAGCACAACATGGCCAAGGGTATGGGTGCAGAGGAGGCGCGCTATGCCGCGTTACGGTTGTTTGGCGGTATGGAACAACTGAAGGAACAATGCCGCGATGTGCGTGGGGTAAATTTCATTGAGACCATCATTCAGGACCTCCGCTACGGTGTGCGCCAGTTGCGGCGGAATCCCGGTTTCACGGCGGTGGCAGTTCTCACGCTTGCCCTCGGCATCGGCGCGAATACTGCCGTCTTCAGTGTAGTCAATGACGTTCTTTTGCGCCCACTACCATACAAAGACCCGGGCCGCCTCGTCTGGGCTGCTGAGAATTTTGGTCCCGGCCCCGGGGAAGCTGCAGTTTTGGGGCCCGACTTCGTCGCGTGGAAGGGTAGCAACCGGGTTTTTGATCGGATCGGGGCATTCGGTGGGGGTCCCGGAACCAATCTTAGTGGACTGGGTGATCCAGTGGGGGTGAAAGCAATCGGTGTAACGGTGGGATTCTTCCCTATGCTAGGTGTCCAGCCCATTCTCGGGAGAACCTTTACAACCGATGAGGGCAAACAGGGCCATGATCATGTGGCGCTGATAAGCGAAAGGTTATGGCGAAGCCGGCTCAGCTCAAGCCATAAAATATTGGGGAAAATGATTTACATCGATAACAAACCTTACACGGTGGTCGGAGTCATGCCGAGCTATCTCCGGTATCCGTCCGCCGACATATGGACGCCAATCTGTCTGGACGATCCGCTGTTTTCATTGAATTCGCCCAATTTCATAATGGTCAACGCTATCGGTCGGCTTAAGCCTGGCGCTACCGCGCGCAGAGTACGGTCGGACCTGCAACTGATCACCGAGCGGATGAACCAGCAATATCCGCCGCAGCTTGAGCAATTCCATGCCCATATGCGAGTAGAGGTCGTTCCTTTACGTGAACTGCTGGTGCGCAGGGTGCGATCGTTGCTACTGATTCTTCTGGGAGCGGTGGCTCTTGTACTTCTGATCGCGTGTGCGAATGTTTCCAATTTGGTGCTTTCGCGTGCTGCGGCGCGCGGCAAAGAGTTCGCCGTACGGGCAGCGCTAGGTGCCGGGCAGGTGCGCCTTATCCGGCAATTGCTTGCAGAAAGCCTGATGTTGGCTGTGCTGGGAGGCTCCCTGGGCTTCTTTGCCGGGCTCTGGTCAGTGCAACTCTTGAAGCGGCTCATACCCCCAGACCTTCCTTCGGAAGTCAACCTCGACCTTCGAGTTTTTGGATTTGTCACTGGCATCGCGCTTCTTTCCGTGATTCTGTTTGGCCTGGCTCCGGCACTACTTACGTCGCGGCCCGGGCTCGGCAAGACGCTAAAGTCAGGGGGTGTTCAAGCAGGCACCAGTGGAAGAACCCACCGTCTGCGAAGCGTAATGGTTGTGGTTGAAGAGGCGCTTTCTCTGGTTCTGCTGATTGGCGCCGGGCTGCTAGTCCGGAGCTTTGCCATGGTCAATGACGTGCACCTCGGCTTCAACCCCCATCATGTCCTTACGGCTCAGGTGGTTCGCCCATTGACCAACGGCTTTCAAGCCACCTCGCCGGCACTGTTTTTTCATCAAATGCTTACCAGAATCCGGGCTCTGCCAGGGGTTGAAGTGGCGGGTGTATCGACACACTTGCCCCTGAGCGACGTTACGGGCACGGCGACGGGCAACTTTATGATTTCGGGAGGAGGCATCGTTCAACTCCATCGAGACGTTCTCATGACCGGAGCCAGCCCCGGGTATTTCCGAGCTATGGGAATCCAGCTATTGAAGGGCCGAACCTTTGGTGACCAGGATTCCTTGGGTAACCCGCCTGTCGTCATCATGAACGAAACGCTTGCACGACTGGTCTTTAAGGATCTCGACCCAATTGGCCAACACATACGCACGCCCGGACCGAAGGCGGGTTGGGAGACGGTCGTCGGTGTGGTTGACGACACCAGAAATACTACGCTCGAACGACAGCCAATACCGGAAATTTTCTATTTCTATGCACTAATGCAGCCCCCGTTTATAACGTTTGTGTTGCGCACCCGCGGTGATCCCCAGGCCTTGGCTGGCGCATTGCCAGGAGCAATCCATTCCGTGGACAAGAACCAAGCCGTCAGGGACGTTCAGACCATGGACGAGATAATTGCAGAATCCGAAGCTCCTCAATGGTTCAGAACACTACTTGTTGGACTATTTGCCCTGCTTGCGCTGATTCTGGCGGCAATTGGCATTTATGGCGTCATGTCCTATTCGGTAAGCCAGCGAACGCACGAGATCGGGATTCGCATGGCGCTGGGCGCGCAACAGGAAGATGTCCTCGGGCTTGTGATAGGCCAGGGAATGACTCTGGCCGTCGCGGGCGTGGGTATTGGCGTCGTTGCCGCGCTTGGGCTAACGCGATATTTGTCAAGCCTGCTTTACGGCGTCAAGCCGACTGACCCGCTCACGTTCGGCGC
>JBOGJS010000009.1:0-8311 GCA_050745365.1 Terriglobia bacterium | reverse complement strand
CCTCTGGGGATAGGGCCGTGGGCAGCTTCCCACGCGTCGCGCCCCGTGCGGGCGCGTGGATTGAAACCCCCTTCACAAACAACTTGCGGATTCCGTTTAGGTCGCGCCCCGTGCGGGCGCGTGGATTGAAACAGTTATCCCCATGTTCTTGTTCCCCGAAATATCCGTCGCGCCCCGTGCGGGCGCGTGGATTGAAACTTTCTCGAGGCGCTTCGCGCAAGCGTCGCCGCCCGTCGCGCCCCGTGCGGGCGCGTGGATTGAAACCCTCCCCGTACGGGCGTTTGCCAGAAGAGTACGCGCTTCGGCTTCCATGCTCCAACCCTTGCGTACTGCACGGAATCGTAAGCCCATCCGGACGAATTCGGGAAGATTTCGGATATGCAAGTTTGCCACGGCCCGAATGGTAGCACCGCTAGCACCCGGCACGAACAGGTTTATCGTCCAGCTTTCAGCGATCAGCAGCGGCGTTGTTCAATCAGCAGCTTTCGGTGCTTGCATGATCACCGCATATGCTGAAAGATGAATGCTGAGGGCTTGGAGGCCAACGAAACCATGAAAAAGACTGCAATGCGGTCCATCAGCGCGCTGCTCGTTATCATCTCCTGCTTGGGAATTCGAGCGAATGCAAGCAACGGCGGGGAACGCGGCGTGCTGCGGGCCACGCTCTCGAACGGCCTGCGCGTCATTATCGTGCGCAACACGCTCGCGCCGGTGGTGACTACCATGATGAATTACCGCGTGGGTTCGAACGAAGCTCCTCCTGGATTTCCTGGCATGGCGCACGCTCAGGAGCACATGATGTTCCGGGGCAGCCCTGGCCTCTCCGCCAACCAGCTTGCGGACATCGCGGCGGCAATGGGCGGAAATTTTGACGCCGACACTCAGCAGATGGTGACGCAGTACTTTTTCACCGTCCCTGCCGAGGACCTTGACGTCGCGCTGCACATTGAGGCCATCCGCATGAGCGGCGTGCTGGACACGAATAAGTTATGGGATAAAGAGCGAGGCGCGATTGAGCAGGAAGTCGCCCAGGACCTCTCGAACCCGGAATACGTCTTTTACACCAAGCTGCTAGCCTCGATGTTCAAGGGCACGCCGCTTGCACACGACGCACTCGGCACACGTGCATCGTTTAACAAAACCACGGGCGCGATGCTGAAAAAGTTCCACGAGACCTGGTACGCACCCAACAACGCCGTTCTCATCATTGTTGGCGATGTGAATTTCAGGCAGGCGCTGGCTGAAGTTAAAGGCCTGTTTAGCGGAATTCCCAGCAAGAAGCTTCCGGCGCGCCCACCGATTCGACTGGGATCCGTCCGGGGAGAATCACTCACTCTTCCCACCGATCTTCCCTACGGCCTTGCGGTCGCTTCCTTCCGCATGCCGGGATCCAACAGTCCGGAGTATGCCGCTTCGGAAGTGCTTTCGGACGTTCTGAGCAGCCAGCGGGGAACGCTCTACGGGCTGGTTCCAGCCGGCAAGGCTCTCTTCGCGGGCTTTGCGTATAGCTCGTTTCCTACCACAGGCCTCGGTTACGCCCTCTCGGCGTTCCCGAAGGGCGCGAATGGTGAAGCGCTTCTTCGTGAGATGCGCCAGATTCTCACGGAGGACATCCAGCATGGTGTCCCGGCGGATCTGGTGACCGCCGCCAAGCGCCATGAGCTTGCGGGCGCCGAATTTGAAAAAAATTCGGTTTCCGGCCTGGCCATGGCATGGTCCGAGGCTGTGGCCATCGAGGGAAGAAACTCGCCTGAGGATGACATTCGGGCAATCCAGAAGGTCACGGTTGAGGACGTCGACCGCGTAGCCCGCCAATATTTAACAATGAACAGCGCCATCAGAGCGGTACTGAACCCGCAGTCTTCAGGGAAGCCGATCTCTGGCCGTTCATTCGGCGGCAAGGAGTCCTTCGCTCCGAAGCAGGTGAAGCCGGTGAGCCTTCCTTCCTGGGCCAGCGCGGCGCTCGAACGGCTCACGGTTCCAGAGACCACGATGCATCCCGTGGTGACGATGCTTCCGAACGGTATTAAATTGATCGTGCAGCCCGTCTCGATCAGCAATACCGTCAGCGTTTACGGCCGGATCAAGAGCAATGCGGATCTTGAAACGCCAAAGGGAGAGGACGGTGCTAACAGTCTTCTCTCGCAACTGTTTTCCTACGGCACAACCACGCTGAATCGGATGGGTTTCCAGAAGGCATTGGATGAGATTGGCGCGAACGAATCGGCCGGCACGGACTTCTCTGTCGAGGCCCTCGCGAGTCACTTTGACCGTGGGGTCAGCCTGCTTGCTGATAACGAGCTTCATCCGGCCTTGCCGCAACATGCTTTCCAGGTGATTCAACCGCAGACCGCGGCCACGATTGCCGGCGAGCTCCAGAGCCCAAGTTTCTTGACCCATCATGCCTTAGAGGCCGCGCTTTATCCGAAACATGACCCCACTCTGCGCCATGCGACGCCTCAAACTGTGAAATCGCTCACGCTCTCGGACGTCCGCCATTATTACAGCCACGTCTTCCGCCCTGATCTCACCACGATTGTCGTGATCGGCAAAGTCACGCCGAGCGAGGCCAAGGCCGCGATCGAAAAATACTTCGGCGCGTGGAAGGCCTCAGGCCCCAAGCCGCAGACCGTCCTACCATCGGTGCCCGTCAGCCGGCCGTCCGGCACCAACGTTCCCGATTCCAGCCGTGTGCAGGATCAGGTAACGCTGGCTGAAACGCTCGGCCTCAATCGATTCAACCCCGACTATTACGGGCTGGAGCTGGGCAACCACGTGCTGGGCGGCGGGTTTTACGCGAGCCGCCTCTATCAGGATTTGCGCGAAAATACAGGATTGGTTTACTTCGTGTCTTCTTCCATTGATTCTGGCAGAACGCGGACGGTTTACGACGTCAGCTACGGTTGCGATCCACCCAACGTTTCAAAAGCGCGCGCCATCATCGTCCGCGACCTTCGAGCGATGCAGACATCGCCCGCGACGCCGCACGAACTGCGACAGGCCAGGGCGCTTCTGCTGAGGGAGATTCCACTTTCCGAATCCAGCGTCGATAGCATTGCCGCAGGCTGGCTTGCGCGTTCCGTTATGGGCCTGCCTCTCGATGAGCCTACGCTCGCAGCGCGAAAATACGTTCAAATTACGGCTGCCCAGGTTCAAGCAGCGTTCGCCAAATGGGTTCGGCCCGGTGATCTAGTCCAAGTGGTAGAAGGGCCAAAGCCCCAATGATGCAAGCCGACCCATAGAATGGGATGTGATCAGCAGGAGGCGGAAAGCAGCCGCCAGGGCTTCAGCGGAGCCAGCTATCGAGGTGGCTTTCTACAAAGGCATCATCATTGAGGTGAGGATAGGCAGCCGAGACGCGGTTGATCTCCTCCATCTGGCCAGAAGAGAGGTCTTCATCGGGATCGAGGCACCACCGACCTTCCAGAAGACCCTGACGTCGCAGGATCTCGTGCAGACCGGCAATGCAGCCCGCGAAATTGTTTTTGGCATCAAACAGCGCGGCGTTGGCGTCCGTAACCTCAGCGGAGCGGGCGAGAAGGCAGGCGGCGAGCTCCGGATGGGCGCGGCACTTGTGAGCCTCCTCCAGCAACTCGACCGCACGCCGGGCCCATACTGCCCAATGTCCTAGCAGGCCGCCGGCAAACCGGAGGCCTAGAGAGCGGCCCGAGGCGCTCACCCGGAACTCGGTGACCAGATCGGCGACGATGTTGTCGTCGTTGCCCGTGTAGAGCGCCACTTCATCTGCCCGGCCGCTTTCTGCAAGGGCACGAACCACGTCGAGGGTCTGATAGCGATTGAAGGGCGCCACCTTAATCGCGACGACATTCTCAATCTCGAGGAACCGCCGCCAGAATTCAATGCCCAGGATACGCCCCCCGACCGCCGGTTGCAGATAAAACCCAAAAAGGGGAATGGTGCTGCCCACCGCCTTCGAGTGTTCAACCAACTCCTCGACGGTCGAGCCACGGAGCGCGCTGAGGCTCAGCAACCCGGCATTATAGCCGAGCCGTCGCGCCAGTTCAGCTTCCCGTACGGCCTGCCCGGTTGCGCCACAAATGCCGGCAATCTTCACGATGCGTCTGCCGAGCGCTCGTTCACACTCTTGCGCTGCCTCGCTGGCGAGCATGAGCACGGGCTCGAGCAGGCCAAAGCGGGGATCACGAATGGCGAACTGAGTGGTGTGAACGCCCACGGCCACGCCACCCGCGCCCGCATCGCAGTAGTAGCGCGTCAGCGCGCGCTGCCGGCATTCGTCCAGCTTACGTCCGGCATCGAGCGCGAGCGGATGAGCCGGAATGACGACGCCGTGCCTCAAGATTTGTTTTATCTCAGGATCAACATTATTTGAAGGCATAGCCCGAATCACCCGCGAAACTTTTGAAGTGAAAGGAAAGCGATTAAAACCTTCCGTCAGCAACTTCGAATTTGGTCGGCTTGTTTAAGCTCTCGCCGCCCTTGGCAACCCAGTGTGCCACCCACCGCATGAGCTCACCCAGCGACACCTCCGGATAGCCAAGCAGGGAATGGCAGAGAGAGGCATTACTTAAAAGAGCGTGATCGGATTCTTCGCCCGAGAAAAGCGGCTCACGATCGAACTCGCGGCCAAAGTATTCTGCGACTCGACGCACCAGCACCGTTTCAGGCCCGGTCACGTTCATGGCGCGAGCGGGTGACGTGCAATGCTCCAGGCTCCGCAGGGCATAAGAATTAGCGTCGCCCTGCCAGATGGCATTAAAGGCAGGAACGGCCAGATTGACGGGTTGGCCGGCGTAAACCTTCCGGGCGACGTCCACCAGCACCCCGTAGCGCAAATCCACGGCATAATTCAGCCGGAAGAGCAGACACGGCGTGCCATACTCCAGGGAGTGGTACTCGAACACCCTCTCGCGACCTAAACAGGACTGGGCGTACTCACCCACTGGCCCGGGTGCGTCCGTTTCAAGCGAGCCGCCGGCATTCAGCTTCACCAGCGGATACACATTCCCGGTGGAAAACACTACAATCCGCGAAGCCTGGTAATGAAAGGCAATCTGGGCAGGAATGATCGTGTTCGTGGCCCAGGTCAGATCAGGCCGGTCGGTCGAGCCGAACTTTCGACCGGAAAGGAACAAAACGTTAGGGCAAAGCGGAAGCTGCGCGACCTCGTCCCGGCTCAGCAGATCACAGGCAATCGTTTCAATCCCGTCGCGACGAAGCTCATTGACCACGCCTGGGGAAGAAAATCGCGACACTGCAAGTACACGGGAGGCTACGCCTGCTTCCTCGACTGCCCGCTTGATGCGCCTGGCGAGCGAAGGTCCCATCTTTCCCGAGGCTCCCAGGATAATAATATCGCCCGCAATTCGCCGCACCGATTCGATATCCCGGGGGCTCGGCGTCGCCAACCGTCGTTCAAGCTCTTCGACCGACTCGATGAATTTCATGGCTTAACCCGTAACTTCGTTCCCCGCTCTGCCGGGTGGCAGTAAAGGTGTAGCGCCGACCTGCGCTGTTCAGGTCCGCGGCTTTTCGCGATCTTCGGGCAAGGGCCGCAGACCTCAAAAGCGGAGGTCTGCGCTACCCGGCTTGGCTACCCGGCTTGGCGTCGAATGTCATGCAGAGGAGCCACAGGCGACGAAGAATCCCTGTGTTTGCTTGAACTTACAAATACGGAGATCCTTCGCTGAGATCAGGATGACAGTCACCGTTGACTTATTCACACGTTCTCACTGTCTACACGGCGCTTAGCCCCAGCCCTGTGAGCTTTCCGGTATGCAACTTGCCGTCTCGAACGATGAAGAGTCCGGGATGCTTGTGGATCCACGGCTTGTTGGCTGCGGGCACGTATTCCCGAGCGTTTGATTCAAGCGTATCGATCTCGGGAACGTGCGCGGCAATGCCTGCCGACTGGATCAGCGCGGCGCCAGGACAAGCGAGATCCTGCGCCGTCATGTACATCTTGAATTTTTGGGCGGCGGCATTGAGCAGCATCGACCCGCTCTGGCCTTTGCAAGCCTTCAGCGCCACCCCCGTATAGCCAATTTTCCGCCCGCGCAGGATCGCGTCATATCCCGTCAGTGCTTCGTCCATCACCACGGGCTTGAGCTTCGAAGCCTTAAACAGCAACTGCGACGGATTGTCAATCAGATAGCGCGACTCCGGCTGCTCGAGATAGGTGATCCGGTCGTAGCAGCCCGGAGAGGCTTGCTTAATCCGGCTCAGGAAGTCGAGCAGGTAATCGGCGTTCGGGCATTGTTCGTTGAAGTCCAATGAATAATACCAGTGCGGGACCCCCAGGCGGGTTTCCGTTTTCGTCGTTAGCCGGTCAATGAGCAACACGCGCGAGACATCGGCGGGGAGATCGTTGCCGTTCAGCTTGATCTTAAGATGGGTCAGGTGATCAGCGGTAATCCAGCCCGCGAGCGTATTCGGAAGGCCATCGTGGATCCAATGCTTCACATTCGACGCGATGATCGGATCGGAAGCTCCCACCGAATTATTACACCACAGCCACGGCTTGGGCGCGCGCAGAAGATATTGGCTGGGGTATTCGCCCTTGAACTGAGGATTGCCGTTCAGATAGTGAGCCAGGTCGTAGCTCATGAATTCCGGGCCGTAAGTCAGATAGCAATTCAGGTTGTGAACTTTCCCGAAAGCGTCATGGATCGCCGCATCGAATGGGCTTGCAGTCACCAGCGTGCAAAGCTTCGGAACAGGCTGCGAGAGGTGCATTTCCTCGGTGACTTCTGCGGCTGCCTTAAGATATTCCGGCTCGAGCGTGAAATTGATGTCAATCGGATGTCCGGGCTCTCTATAAGCGGTGGTAATCTTCCCGATACGCTGGGCGAGCCGCTTCATCGCCTCAAGTGTCGTCTCATAGGAAAGCGTTTTTGAAGGAAACGACCAAAGGTTACCCACGGTCATCGAGCCAAAGCCTCTAGCCGTGTGCCCATCGACGGTTTCGACGGTGCTATGGACGTTTAAGAGTGTCAGATGGTCCTTACTCCGCCCGCCAAATTCATAAGGAGTGCGATAAGGAAATTCTTCATAACTGATTTGAAGTTCCTTGACGCGAATATCGGTTGGTTTATGTTGCGGTCGAGCTACAATGATGCCGGTTGCCAGAGGCGAAAGGGAAATGGCGGAAGCTGTCTTCAGAAAAGTGCGCCGTGTAATGTTGGAACTTTGGGTCATTCTCGACTACGCTTCCTCATAGGCCTCGCGCAGCAGCGATTTGAGGGAGTCCAGATTCGCTTTAGCGACGGCCATTACATCAGGAGCTTTTGCGCGCGAAACAGCAATTCCTTCTTTGTTCATTACGCCAGGAACACCATACTCAATGTGCAATGAAACAGGCCCGTGAAAATTCGATTGTGCGAGGGTGCGTAAAAACTCGTTCCAATGGCACATCCCTTGCCCGATCGCGCAATCATCCACTCGCCACTGATGTGGCCCCTCCGTTCTCCAGATGATGTCCCGAGCTCCAATAATCTTGAGGCGCGGCATCACCAGATTGGTTGAGATTTTCCAGCAACTCTCGCCACCGTCCCCGGTGGCATGGCCGAGATCAAAATAGTAGCCACTCCAGCGCGGATCGATCGGTTCCAGAATTTTTGCCAGATCCCAGACCGGCGCGCCAACGCACCGCGGATGGTTGTGGTATCCCACCTGGACTCTGTGCTTCCCGGCCAATGCCACCAGCCCGCGAAACTTCTGCCCCGCCTCATCAAGTTCCTTGACCACATTGACGTACTTATAGCGATAGTAACCTGGCTTGAGATAGGGAATAGAAAGCTTGCTCGCCGTGCTGATGATGGATTCAGCCGCAGGATCATCCGCAGAATGCAGTTCTGTGGTAATCATCGGCACTTCAAGGCCAGCGTCGCGAATGTCCGCCACGGCCCGAGGAAGATCGGTGGCGACTCGCTCCGGCAGCACGTGTCCGTGGCGGCGGACCGTCAAATCGATTCCGCCGAAGCCGGCGTTTTTAGCGCTTACTGCAAGCTCCCGCCAATTCAATTGCGGAACGGGCTTAGAAAAGAAGCACAGCGTGCCTCGAAACGGCCCGCGCCTGGGCGCCGGAGCTGCACTCGCCAAAATCGGGACCGCCGTCGCGAGCGTAGCTGCGGACGAAAGAAATTCACGCCTCGATACGTGTTTGCTCATCAGTTCTCCTCACTTGGAAGCTGTGAAAACTTCGAATCTGTCGTGCTGAGCCCGTTCGCCGTCATTCTGAGCGGCAGCGAAGAATCCGTGCATTCCGTTTTGCAGAATACAGAGATTCTTCGCTCTGCATGACATACGGCCTGCTCAGCGTGAGAAAAACGAC
>JBOGJS010000008.1:0-6870 GCA_050745365.1 Terriglobia bacterium | reverse complement strand
GAGCAAGCTGGCCACGGTCGCGACAATAACAGAGTCCTTGCCTTCGAGATTGCTCGCAATCAGATCGCGGGCGCGGGCCGCTTCCCCTTTCGCGGCCAGGTCGAACGCCTGGTCCGCCGTCTGCCAGAATTCCCCCGTCTGGTCCTCTAGTGCCTCGGTGGTCGATGCGCCGGCGGGCGGAGGGCCGGAGTATTCGACTTCGAGCGCCAGGGCGTTCGACATATCAAAGTGAAGGCGTGAGAACTCGGATTGCCACGCGGCAATCGGAAACTGCGCCTGTTTCAGTGTCATATCGCGCAGCGAGATGCCCAGCAGATTAGCGTCATTCTGCAGGCGAAGAAGCTGAATGGAAGCTTTGCGGTTTCGCTCCACAACGTGGATTTGAAAATCTTCCAGCCAGCGAATCTGATGAATGCTGTAGACGGCAAAAACGACGAAAATGGAAAGAATAATGCAAAGTCCAGCCCACAGGCGCGCGGAGGGCGAGGGGATTCTCGCAAGGAAGTCGTGCTCGCCTTCGAGCTCTTTCATGGGAAGCGCAATGCTATTTTACCCGCAGGCGGGTTAAAATTCTCTTCATGCTTCGTCATCAGGAAAATTGCTGGAAAGTGTTCCTCGCGGGACTCCTTCTCCTTGCCATTGCGATGTTTCCACTCTCTTGCGCGCGCGCGCGGCGCAACCCGGGAAGGGAAGTATGGGCGAAAGCCAATGGGGTCCCCATTTACCGCGATCAGGTTGAGGCGCTTTATCGCCGCCGCAGTGCGATGCTTCCCGGGCCGGGGAAACCGGAGCAGGCCCTTTCCTTCGACTTGGATCTTTTAAGTGAGCTGATCGATCGCCAGATCCTTCTCGGCGAAGCCACGCGCCTGGCGATTACCGCTTCCGATTCTGAGGTGGACGCGCGCCTCGCCCAGATTCGGAGTCCTTATTCGGATCGGGATTTCACGACGGAGCTCGCAAAGCAGGATCTCACTCCTCGAGCGCTTCGCGAACGGGTGCGGCAAGACCTGATTCTCCGAAAACTCATTCAAAGAGAAATCAACTCACGCGTGACTGTGACCGAGCCGGAAATCGCCGCCTACTATGCCCACAACAAGGCAAGCTTTACGGTGCCTCAGACGGAATACCACCTGGCGCAGATCCTCGTGACTCCGTTTCGGGACCCGCAAACTCAAAATCTCATGAATGATGACGCGCGAAACGCAAAGGAGGCAAACCGGAAAATCCGCGCTCTTTACGCCCGCCTCCGTTCGGGAGAGAATTTTACCAAGCTCGCCGAAGTGTATTCGGAAGACCCACGAACCGCCCAGGGAGGCGGTGACATGGGTTTTATTCCGGAATCTTCTCTTGCTCGAGACCCGGCTCTCGAGCGCGCCATCAGCCAGCTCAAGCCCGGGCAGTTCACCGGCATTCTCCGCAACGCGAGCGGCTTCCGCATTGTCAAGCTGCTGAGACGAGTGCAAGCGGGAGCGCGTGCGCTTTCCGATCCGCAGGTCGAAACGAGCATCCGGAATACATTGACCGATGAAAAGGAAGAGGTCCTCAAGGCGGCTTATGTCGAAAATCTGCGAAATGAAGCTCACGTGGAGAATTTCCTTGCCCGGGAGATCGTCCAGAACGGTGGCAACGCGAAGTCCGTCCGGTAGTGTGGTGTCCACGAATTGGGTACACAATCTTTTCTGATGGGTGGCGGAGACATCGCGCACTTTGCGATGTCTGCGACCCTTGAAAATCGCAGCCATGCGCCAAAAAGGCGGCATGTCTGCGCCACCCAGATGAGCTGTATACCTATTTCGTGGACACTACAATAGCAAGCGTTACGTCAGAAGCACCAGGCGAGCCCCTGACTCAACCCCTTCCCCTTGCCGAACGTGAATCTTGCTGACGCGGCCGGGCCGCGGGGAGCGCACCTCGTTGTGCATCTTCATGGCTTCGATCACCAGCAGTCCCTCGCCTGCTTTCACATCGCTGTTTTCGGCAATCAGAATTTTCACCACGCGGCCCGGCATCGGAGCCAGCACCTCGCCCGGGCCGCCCAGGGCTGCTACTGAAGCCGTCCGGCGGCGCGAGCGCACATCTTCGAGCGAAGCACGAAAAGTGTCCCACCCTGCGCTCATTTCGTAGCATCCGCCGCGGCCCACCGGGTCCGGCGCCGGGCTCACGCGGACTTCCCTGGACCTTCCCTCATGGATCAGCGAATAAACGCCGCGCTCGACTTCGGCCCAGTCCACTTCTCCATCTTTTCCGTCGAATCTAAATCGAAGCGTCCCGTGGTTCGTGGATGCGGGCAGAACAGTCAAGAGTTCCAGCACGTGACTTGTGGTTTGGCTGGCGGACGCAATTTTAACCTCAAATTTCATTCAGACGCTCCGATCCAGAAGCCTGCGGCGTCCCGCGAGCTTCCATGCGCTCCCGTCAGGAGTCGATGGGAGGCCTGGTCGGTTGGGGCGCCGTCTGGCTTCCAGGGCTGCTCCGAGCACTACGGCAAGCAAGGAGTCCGCCGGGGGTCTCTCCGCAGCGGGAAATCCGCCGGTCAGAAGGCGGTCAATGAGCCCCGTATCGAAGTCGCCTTGGATAAAATCGGGATGATCCATCAGGAATTGGTAGAATGGAATGTTCGTCTTAATTCCGTCCACCTCATATTCACCCAGCGCCCGCTTCATGCGCGAGATTGATTCCTGGCGGTCGGTCCCCCAGGCGATGAGCTTCGAGAGGAGCGGATCGTATTCCACCGGCACCGTCCACCCTTCAAAAATACCGCTGTCGTCCCGCACGGCGGGTCCCATGGGGACGCGGAGCCGCTCAATCCGCCCCGGCGACGGGAAAAAGTTATTTGCCGGGTCTTCAGCATAGATGCGGCATTCGAGCGCATGCCCGCGCCGATGAGCCGTTTCCTGCGTCCAGCGCAGTTTTTCGCCCGCAGCGATCCGCACTTGCTCCTTCACGAGGTCAAGCCCCGTTACCAGTTCTGTTACGGGATGCTCTACCTGAAGTCGCGTATTCATTTCGAGAAAATAGAAGTTCCGGTTCTGATCCACCAGGAATTCCACAGTGCCGGCGTTTGTATAGCGAGCGGATCGGCCTATCGTTATGGCTGCCTCACCCATCCGGGAGCGTAGGGCCTCATCGACGAAAGGTGAAGGTGATTCCTCGATCAGTTTCTGGTGGCGGCGCTGCAAGGAGCATTCCCGCTCACCCAGATGAATCACGTTCCCGTCGAGGTCACCGATGATCTGGATCTCAATGTGCCGCGGTCTTTCAAGATATTTTTCAACATAGACCGAGGCATCGTTAAATGCGCTTCGAGCCTCGGATTGTGCGGAGCGGAATGCGGATTCGAGCTCCTGCTCGCTTGAAACCCGTCGCAGCCCCATGCCGCCGCCGCCCGCCACCGCCTTGAGCATCACCGGGTAGCCGAGCCCGGAGGCCACCCGCTGGAGTTCTTCCAAACGCTCATAGCTCCGGTCCGTGCCGGGCACAACCGGGAGGCCCTCCTTGCTGGCGAGGCGGCGCGCGGCTGTCTTTGACCCCATTAACTCCATGGCCTCAGCCGAAGGGCCGATGAAGACGAGCCCCGCCTCCGTCGAGGCACGAGCGAATTCCGGGTTTTCTGAAAGGAAGCCGTAGCCGGGATGGATCGCCTCGGCGCCACTCTTTTCGGCGGCATCGAGGATGTTTTCTATTCGCAGATAGCTCCGGGTGGACTCTGCCGCGCCAATATAAAATGCCTCGTCCGCGTAACGCACATGCAAGGCTTGCCGATCCGCCTCCGAGTACACGGCGACGGACTGAATGCCCATCTCGCGGCAGGCCCGCATGACGCGCACGGCAATTTCGCCCCGGTTCGCAACCAGGATTTTTTTAAACATTACGTCTTGATTATACTCATCTCATGAAAATTTCCCGCCGGCAATTTCTCTGCGGTCTTGGCGCTGCCGCGTCGGGCCGAAAAGCCCTGGCCCGCGTCGGGCGCATCCAGATCGGCGTCTGCAGCCGCCCGGAAAATTTTCCCCTGGCCGTCGATTACGGATTTGATTACCTGGAGCCGCCTGCGGCAACGGTCGCCGCGATGAGCGAGTCAGCCTTTAATCGCTTCCGGCAGCAGGTGATGGCCGCCCCAATCCGTTGTGAAAGCTTTAATGATTTCATCCGGAGCTTGCGGGTGGTGGGTGATGATGTTCATCCCGATCAGCTCCGGAACTACATGGAGATGTGCATTGGCCGCTGCCGCCGATTGGGCGGATCCATTGTGGTGTGGGGAAGCGCGAGCTCCCGGAACGTTCCTCCGGGGTTCTCGAGAGCGGTTGCGTGGAAGCAGATTCAATCATTCCTGCGGCTGGCCGGAAATGTTGCCCGGCCGCAGGGTATCATCATCGCCATCGAGTCGCTGCGAACTGAGGAGAGTAACATCATCAATACCGGTGCCGAAGCCATGCGGCTGGTTTGCGAAGTTCATCACCCCAACGTTCGCATGATCATTGACTATTATCACTTGCGAGAGATGAATGAGGACCCGGAAATCGTCTGGACGGCGCGCAAGTATATTGTCCACTTCCATTTCGCCAACCCTCACGGCCGGCTCTGGCCGCGAAGCCTGGCAGAAGATCCCGAGTACCATCGCTTTTTTGCGCTGGTTAAGAAAATCCATTATTCGGGGGGAATCTCGATCGAAGCGCGCGGAGCTTTTGCGAAGGATGCGGCAGCAAGCCTCAGGTTTTTTCGCGAGGAATTAGCGTAGACGCGGGGTTCGAGTGGTGCAATTCGCGGTGCAGCCCGCCGCATCAGGCCGCGACTGAGCCGTGCCCTGGAGTTTATACATTCTGCCGCCGGAACCGGCAGCCGACGGTCGCCGGCTGCCCGCCAGCCGGCGGGCGTAAGAGAGTAGCCCACGGTGTGAACCGTGGGACAGGAAACGGTTTAGAATGTCCCAAGCCCCGGAGGGGCGGTAGACAATGGCGTATACGCAATCAGGAGCAGCATCATCGTAAGGTTTCATTTCAAGAGGATCTCGTCGTGTTCCTGAAACGAAACGGAATTGGGTGTGATGAGTGTTATATCTGGGAGTAGAGTCTGTCGCCCCTCCGGGAGCTTCGGGATTTCGTGATTCCCCTTTTCCCACGGCTGAACGCCGTGGGCTACTCTGCTGGCGGACCTTCGGGCCTAAAAAAATGTAGAAAGCCAGGGGCACGGCCTAATCGTACCGAGGATAGCGACCGCAACCAGGCGCTAATGTAGTGTCCAAGAAATGGGTACAGAGGTAATCTGGGTGGCGCAGACATGCCGCCTTCTGGCATGTCTGCGATTTTTCAGGGTCGCAGAAACCGCGAGATGCGCGATCGCTGCGCGCAATCAAGTGCTAGCCAAAAATTAGCTGGCAGCAGCAGTCGACTTCCGTTGCTGGTAACATTCGCGACAATAAACGGGGCGCCCTTGAGTCAGCTTGAAAGGAACAGTTGTCTCTTTCCCGCACTGGGAGCACACCGTAGTTGTGACGGAGCGGGGCGGGCGGACTATTCCCCCAGCCTGGCCTCGCTTCGATTTGCAGGTCTTGCACCGCTTAGGCTCGTTCTTGAAGCCTTTATCGGCGTAAAAGAGCTGCTCTCCGGCGGTAAAAACAAATTCGGTGCTACACTCCACACACTTGATGACCCTGTCCTTATATTCCATCGGACCTACCCCCTTTGCGCTCATCGCCCCGCTTGCCCTGGGAGAGCAACTTCGAACGCCATGAACCTGTCAGATACGGGGTGGACTAATCTCTCTCGAGACGGGCCTTCTTGCGCACCCGCTTGCGCGCCAGCGCTTCCTTCACCCGACGCCTTTCCCCAGGCTTCAGATAGTAGGAATGCTTCTTAATCTCTTTGATGATGTCTTCCTGCTGCACCTTGCGTTTGAAGCGCCGCAAAGCGTTTTCGATAGACTCTCCTTCTTGAAGACGAACCTCAGCCAAGCCCGAACACCCCCGTTTCCTTATAAAAGATAACAACCCTTCAGTGTGGTAAAGGCTGAAGAAATTCTCGCCTGCGGGCCTCAAGAAGTCAAGCGGATTTTTGGTATCCTTATATTTTCGCGGCCAGCCCGGCGAATAGAGCCGAGCCGCCGGGAGCTCTATGAAACTGCTGATACTCGGGGCCGGAATGGGAATCGTCGGGGGACTTGTTCCGAGCCCGCTGCATTTAATCGCGCTCACTCAGGTGGCTCTGAACCATTGGCGTCGGGCCATCGCGGTCCTCCTCGGCCCGCCTCTGCTGATTGATGGCGCACTGCTCGTGGTGATGCTTTTCTTCTTTCGCCACGTTCCGCATAACATTGCGCATTACGTCGCGTATGCCGGCGGCGTGATCCTGCTGCTCATGGGATCCTATGCGCTTTACGAGATGCGGCGCCAAACCCACGAGCAACTGGCGAAGTCGGAAAGGCTCACCTACGTCAGCGTCATCGCCGCGTCCCTTACGGAACTCACCGCGCCGGGCACCTGGATCTATTGGCTCACGATCGCGGGCCCGATCCTTGCTCAAGGCCGCATGTCGGGCTACGAGCACGTCGCTCCGTTCTTTATTGGAGGGTTGGTGGGCTACTACGGGGCGGCCATTTTTTCCGTGTGGCTGCTCTCCTGGGGGGCCAGCCTGCACAAAAAATTCAAGCAGCGGATCATGCTGGTGGCCAATGTTCTGCTGCTGCTGCTCGGCATCGGCTATCTGCTCAACGCCACTCATTTCTGGAAATAATCCTGGCCGTAACCCCTTTAGCTTCGGGCGCGGACGTAGCGGCGGGTTTATCCCAGGCTTGTCCAAATTAGGTTTTCAAAATTGGGGCGGAATCCCTTATAAATTGAGGTTGAGTTTGTCGAATGCTTAATCTCAATCAAAG
>JBOGJS010000007.1:0-2180 GCA_050745365.1 Terriglobia bacterium | reverse complement strand
GGCGTGCGCGTAACAGGCCTGCTTCTTCAGCGGTTCGGTCTCAGTGATGTCGATGTAGCGATTGGGCGAATATTGCAGCGTGTCTTCGCCGTCTGAAACCTCGTAGTAATACAAGGCAAATTTCTTGTCCAATTTTTTCCAGGAGTTGTAAGTCAGATTGAATGTGGCACGATGGTCCGGATGATTGTCGATGGGCCACTGCGTCAGGACCGCATCAGCGTTTTCAGAAGCGATTATTTTTTGAAAGCTGTCGTAATGAGCACTGTCAACGATAGCATGCCCATTGATCTGCCCGGCATAAACGGAACGCGCCTTCAGAATCCTGCAGGCTTTCGCGGCTTCCTTGATGCGAACCGGAGCCGGGGTGGGCGGCCATGCGCCGTTATTCAAATAGAGCAGCACTACCTCATGGCCCATCGCCGTCATGCGCGCCACCGTTCCGCCGCAGCCGTATTCCGGGTCTCCGGGATGGCCTCCGCTGATGACGATCTTCAGCTTTCGTGAAGGCGGGTCCTGCGCCCCCCGCGGACTTGCAGTTGCCTCGCTTACCCCTGAAGCCGCCGCTCCCAGCCCTGACATCGCAGCGCCGGCAGATATCAGTAGGTTGCGCCTTGATATGTCCATCTCAGTTCCTCCTGAGTCCTTTTATAAATTTGCCGTTTCCGGGTTTGGAGTGGGTAACGCCAAGATATAGTGGTTGCCCGGCCTGAGCTTTGCGTTTTTTGAGGCATGGTCAAACTATCGCACCGGTGAGGCGGGGCGAGGCGATCGTTGCTCCGTGGATCGTTATGATCAGTCTCCGACCGGTTATTCCTCGGCGGGTTGCTCGCCAGCGTGCCCGCCTCCGCTTCACCGGCTGGGGAGCATATTGCCGGCGGGTGTGGGAACGCTCCTTCATGTGCCGTCGCTGCGGACACGTCGTGGAAGTCTCCGCGCCCCGTGGCTCCGCTGACGCCGACACTCTCTCGAACCTTGAAAGGAAGGCACTGCAATGATTTTCGTCAGCACGGCGAGCGCCATCAAAGGCTATCAGATAGCCGGCTCCAAAGGTACAGCCCAAGGTGCGACATTTACGGAACTCCTGAAGAGCGCCGATTAGCTTGGGCGAACGCGATCCTCAACGCTTGCTATGACGACGCGCTTGACGTGGACACCCTCTTCCACGGCGCCGCCGTCGTAATCGAGCCGATTCCAGTTCCGCCGCCTCATTTAACGGGCGGACCCCTCGCGTTGTCGCACGCACTCAGCCTACCGACGGGGCCGAGGAGGTCAAATGACGCCAAACGTAACCCCTATACTCCCCAAAGGCTACGACAGCTTCCTAACCGAGTTGAAGGATCGCATCCGCCATGCCCAGCTTCGTGCGGCGCTTTCCGTCAACCAAGGGCTGGTCTCACTCTACTGGAGCATCGGCAAAGACATCCTCGTGCGGCAGAAGGACCAGGGCTGGGGGGCCAAAGTTATTGACCGGTTGGCGGCGGACCTGCACAAGGCATTCCCTGAGATGGCCGGCTTCTCACCCCGCAATCTCAAATACATGCGCGCGTTTGCCGAGGCTTGGCCCGACGAGCAATTTGTGCAGCAGCTTGCTGCACAAATTCCATGGTTCCATAACTGCGTACTTTTGGACCATCTCAAGAATCCTCAGGAGCGGGAGTGGTACATCCGGCAGACTATCGAAAACGGATGGAGCCGGAACGTCCTGGTTCATCAGATCGAGAGCGGGCTTTACCGGCGTCAGGGAAAGGCTCTAACCAACTTTACGCGCACCCTCCCGGCTCCGCAATCCGAACTCGCCCAGCAAATCGTCAAAGACCCATACAACTTTGACTTCCTCACGCTGAGCAAGGAGGCCCAGGAACGTGAACTTGAACGCGGACTCCTGGACCATATTCGCGATTTCCTCTTGGAACTGGGCGTCGGGTTCGCATTTGTGGGCAACCAATATCCGCTGCAGGTGGGAGGCGAGGAATTCCGCATGGACTTGCTCTTCTACCACCTCAAACTTCGGGCTTACATTGTCATCGATCTAAAAATGGAAGGCTTCAAGCCGGAATTCAGCGGAAAAATGAATTTCTATCTTTCGGCCGTCGACGACCTGCTGCGCCACGCCAGCGACCAGCCGAGCATCGGAATCATCCTTTGCAAATCGAAAAACAAGATTGTCGCGGAGTACGCCC
>JBOGJS010000006.1:0-12035 GCA_050745365.1 Terriglobia bacterium | reverse complement strand
CCCTTGGGGAGAAGGTGGGGAGCCGATTCGGTCCTCTTCGAATCGCCCTGAGCGGAGCGAAGGGGCTCACGGTAAACTCCGCGACCCGGATGAGGGGGCTTGATCGAAGTTACTCCGCTTACCCATGGTTCGAAACTCCCAGAGTCGTGTTCCCGTCCGCGTGCGGGATTTATCGCTTTTTGCTGGCAGAGCCAGCGCATGCTTGCGCCTGGGCCAGAGCCATTTCGACGTAACCCTGGTGAGCGATGCCAGAATGAGGCGCTTGAACCAGGTCTTCCGCGGGAAAAGTGCTACGACAGACGTTCTTTCATTCCCGTGGAACGATCGAACAGAAATGGCGAACGGAAAGGGGGGCGGCTTTCTGGGCGATATTGTAATTTCCGCTCTTGCAGCAAGAAGAAGCGCCCTGGTTGAAGGCCACTCCATCGCGATCGAAATGAAGCAGCTTATTCTTCATGGCCTTCTGCACCTGCTCGACTATGATCACGAGACCGACGATGGGGAGATGAACGAACTGGAACTCGATTTACGACGACGGCTAGGCATAGAAGGGCTGCCTGCAAGCGAGAAGGCAAAAAGCAAAAATCAGAAGGCAAAAACAGTAGTCCGCGAGCGAGTTTTCGTCGCCGGAGCTTTCTGTTCTGATCGGTCGGAGCAAGTCGGTGAGTGATCGCTTCAAATGCGGTTTTGTGGCCATTGTCGGCAGGCCTAACGCCGGCAAAAGTACGCTGATCAACACACTCGTCGAGGAAAAGGTGTCGATCGTAACTCCAGTCCCACAGACCACGCGTAATCGCATCCTTGGCATTGTGAATCGCCCTAATGCCCAGATGATTTTCGTGGACACGCCTGGAATTCACAAACCTTTTTCTCGGCTGAACGCGCAAATGATGGCATTCGTTCAGGAGGCCCTGGCAGACTGCGACCTCACGCTCCTGGTTGTGGATGCAGCCGCCGCTTTCGGGCACGGCGATCGCTTCGCCATCGATTTTCTCAAGCAGCGAGAGGCGCGCGTCATCCTCCTCCTGAACAAGATTGACGCGATTCGCAAAAGCCGGCTTCTCCCGCTTATGGACCGTTATGCGAAGCTCTGCGCCTTCGAAGAAATTATCCCTCTCTCCGCCCTTAAGGGTGATGGACTGGAAGAGCTGCTCAAGGCGGTCGTGGACCGCCTGCCAGAACGAGAGCCGCTCTTTCCCGCCGATTATCACACCGACCAGCCGGAGCGTTTTCTTGCTGCCGAAGTGATCCGTGAAAAGGTGATTTTACACACCCAGCAAGAACTCCCTTACGCCACCGCGGTCCTTGTTGACGAATTTACGAAATCCGAGCGTCTCACCCGTATTCACGCTACTATCGTGGTCGAAAGAGAATCACAAAAGCCCATCATTATTGGCGCGCAAGGCTCAAGAATCAAACAGATTGGTATTGAAGCGCGACGAGAGCTTGAGCAGCATTTTCCTCCCCAGGTTTACCTCGAGCTCCATGCTTCGGTCGAGCCGCAATGGCGGAATAACCGCGCAGTCGTTGTGGGGCTGGATTATCGGGCGGGTGAGCGGTAGCGATAGACCGCTCGGTTGCACCTGCCAGGTTTCAGGTCCAATCACATGAAATGTTTCTGTTAAAATCGAAAACATGAAGCGTAAAACCACTGTCTACCTCGACGATGGTCCCCTGAGAGCTGTGAAAGTGGCCGCTGCCCGTTCGGGACAGCGCGAATATCAGGTGGTGGAACAGACGCTCCGCTCTTACCTCAGCATCGAGTTACTCGAAAGAGCCGGTCCGCGCTCGTCCTTAAGTGAAAAGGAAGCTCTGAATCTGGCTTACGGTGAACTACACCGCAGCCGGCGGCCGTAAATGCGTCGCGTCGTGATCAATCCCGGCGTGCTAGTCGACGCCCTAATTTCCGCCAAGGGAGCACCGTGAGAGCTGGTCCGAGCCTGGATCAACGGCGCTTTTGAACTCGTGGAATCCCCTCAACTTATTGCTGAACTGCACCGTGTTCTCCTGCGGGAAAAGTTCAGGCTATACGTCTCCGAACAAGAGGTCGAAGCCTACGTCGCATTTCTCCGACGTTTCGCTACCGAGTGCCCCGACCCGGAATCTCGGCTTAGGCTCACCCCAGACCCAGGAGATGACTATCTGCTTGCGCTTGCCAAGTCGCAATCCGCCGACGTTTTGATCGCTGGTGATCCGCATCTCTACCGGATGAGGGCCGCTGAGCCTCCCATCCTAACTCCACGGGCCTTCCTCAGCCGGCTGTCGTAAAGCCTTTCGCTCGGATCGTCCCTTGGCCGCGTGCGTGTGGCGAGACGACCGCGCCTTGCGTTACTCTCAGATCCTCTTACTCGCCGCTCGCGATGCCGAGCGCTTTCATTTTGCGGTAAAGATGGCTGCGCTCGAGGCCCAGCACTTCCGCCGTGCGACTCACATTGCCCTGGTTTTCCTCGAGTTTCCGGAGGATGTAATCGCGTTCGTAGGCAGAGCGGGCTTCATAAAAGCCGCCGTTTCCTTTGCCGTCGCCGGAAGAAGAAGCGCCCCTCGAGTGCGCAGAATCATTTTGCAAGGCAGGAGGAAGATGCCTTCGCTCAATCCGCCCGCCGGGCACCATGATGACGAGCCGCTCCACGAGGTTGCGCAGCTCGCGCACGTTGCCCGGCCAGCGATGCCTCAGAAGGCATTCCACGGCGGCGTCCGCAAAATGCTTGGCACGGCGACCATAGGCGCGAGTAAACTCCGAGAGGAAATGATCGGCAAGCGCGGGGACATCCTCGGGGTGTTCCCGCAGCGCAGGAACGTAAAATGGGATCACGTTCAGGCGGTAAAAGAGGTCTTCACGGAAATTCCCCTTCTCGATCTCGGCCTGGAGATCCTTGTTCGTGGCCGCAATGATGCGCACGTCGACATTCAAATTACTTCCTGAGCCGACCGGCGTAAACCGCTGCTCCTCGATCACCCGCAACACCTTGGCCTGCGTTCGCAGGCTCATATCACCCACTTCGTCGAGGAAAAGAGTGCCCGTATCCGCCTGTTCAAACTTGCCTATTTTGTCCTCCACCGCACCGGTGAAGGAACCTCTGACATGGCCGAAGAGCTCGCTTTCAATGAGCTCCTCCGGGATGGCCGCGCAATTGACTTCCACGAACGGCCGCTCGACGCGCGTCCCAGCCTGGTGCAGAGCGTGGGCCACCAGCTCCTTGCCGACGCCGCTTTCACCGTAAATCAGCACGCGCCCGACGGTGGGCGCCGCCAGCGCGATTTGCTGCCGCAACGCCTTCATGGGAACGCTCGCGCCCAGGATCGAGCACGGCCCGTACAGCTCGGCCTGGAGCTCGCGGTTTTGTGCTGCCAGATCATGCTGCTCGAAGGCGTGCTGGAGGGTCAGTAGGGTCTTGGCGAGGGAGAGCGGCTTTTCGACAAAGTCAAACGCCCCCAGCTTGGTGGCGCGCACGGCCGTTTCTATGGTTCCGTGGCCGGAAATCATAATGACGGCGGGAACGCTTTCCAGGGCTTGGATTTTCTCAAGTGTCTGGATGCCGTCCATTCCAGGAAGCCAGACGTCGAGCAGGACGAGATCGAACTTTTTCGACTCCAGAGCCGCAAGACAGCCTTCACCGCTTTCCGTGGCTTCCGCGGTGTAGCCTTCGTCCTGGAGGATGTTGACGAGGGACTGGCGGATGCCGGCTTCATCGTCAACAATTAAAATTGAATGCCGGGATGCCATCACGTATTGACAGCCGTCACGAGTTCCACCGGTAGCTCGATAACGAACTGGGTGCCGACCGGCCAGTTTTCCTCAACGCGGATACTTCCGTTATGTTCGGAAACAATACGGCTGACGATGGCGAGTCCAAGTCCTGTGCCGCGCTGCTTGGTGGTGAAGTAGGGGAGGAAGAGCCGCTCCTTCGCTTCTGTAGTGATGCCCGGCCCGCTGTCGGCCACCGTCAGAATGACCACCTCACGGGCGGCGTCCAGGCGCGTGCGGATCCAAATCTCCTTGTGAGCACAGATCTCGATCGCTTCGGCAGCATTGTCAATCAGATTAACCAGCGCCCGCTTCATCTGGTCCGGATCAGCTCGCAGAACCGGGAGGCTGGCGCTCAGATCGCGATGAATGGTGATCGTTGAAAGGCGTCCGTCGAAAACACCGAGAGCGTTTTCAATGATCCGGTTCAGGTCTGCCGGCACAGGCTCCGACGCGGGAAAGCGGGCAAAGCTTGAAAACTCGTCCACCAGCGTTTTCAGCGTAACCACCTCGCGCCCGATGAGAGAGGCGCTCTCGGAAAGTGAGGCCAGCAGGCGGGGCGGAAGCGAGCCGGGAGGCGACTTTTCGATCAACCGGTGAATACGGTCCGCCGAAAGGCGGATGGGCGTCAACGGGTTTTTGATCTCGTGAGCGATACGTTGCGCCACCTCACGCCAGGCGGCGCTGCGCTGAGCCTGCACCACTTCCGTAAGGTCTTCGAGAACCATGACGTAGCCCACCGCTCCATGCTGGGCGGAGACGGAGGAAAGCGTGAGACTCATGAACGCACGGTGCCTGCCGATACCCAGTGTCAGTTGGCGATTCACAACGCCCTGCCGTCGGGCACGACGGAAAAGGCGGGAGATTTCCCGAGCTTCATCCGGGGCAAAAAGGTCCTGAAGCGTGCGGGCAGCTTTGACCTCCGCGCTGCCAAACATCCGCTCCACGGTACTGTTGATCTTCGTAACCTCTCCCTCCGGGTTGAAGGAAATCACTCCGGTTGGAACATTTTCGAGGATCGCCTCGCGCGTATTGTTGCCCTCCTCGAGCTCGCGATTGGCGCGTTGCAAGTCCTCCGCAGCTTTTTCAAGAGCGCGACGGCTCTCGAGCAGTTGGTGCGTCATCTCATTGAACAGCCGGATAAGGCTACCCAGCTCCCCATCCGCCCGCGTTGTAATTTGCCAGCCAAGATTACCTTTCGAGACCTCGTGTGTAGCCTCAGCCAGAGCCTCGACCGGCACGTTGATTTGCTTCGAGAAGAACATTGCAAACCACGTGGCGGCGAAGAGAATGAGCAAGGTAATCAGAAGCAGAATGAGGAGGTAGAGGCGCTTGAGAGCCTTCTTCTCGCGTCCGAGCTCGTCGTACCGCTGCGCTTCCTGCTGAATCTGGTTGGCGATTTTCTGAATGTTCAGGGGTAAGCCGCGGGCCACAACGAGGCTCCCCAGGGGAACGCCGTTGGCGTCGCGTACAGTGTGCACAGCGAGGAAGACTTCCGAATCTGAAAACCACACGCTCGCGGTCATTCCGCCGTCGGGGAGACTTCCCAGGTCCGGGAAAAGCTGTTTCACTTCTGCGAGGCTCGGGTTCGGACCTCCGGCACGCGT
Source organism: Terriglobia bacterium (assembly GCA_050745365.1). Taxonomy (GTDB): domain Bacteria; phylum Acidobacteriota; class Terriglobia; order UBA7540; family UBA7540; genus RH2-MAG17b. Next base: position 6,683 of record JBOGJS010000006.1, on the reverse strand, counting down.
GACGAGCTGACCTTGACCGTCCAGGCACAGCACGGATTCCAGCTTCAGGCCTCTCACATGATGCCGAAGAAGACGCGCGAGAGCTGCAGTATCTCCCGAAGCAAGCCGTTCCTCAATCCGCCCATTCGATGCGAGATGATTCGAGACGTCGAGGACCGCTTGCTGGGACTGCAAAGAGAGCTGCGCTGTGAGGGCGCTGGCATCCCGCTGAACGGTGTCAAACGGGATCGCGAACCACTTATCGATGCTGCGGTTGATCAAACCATAGGCGAAAAGGAAGAGAAAACACACAGGAACCAGCGAAAGGCCGAGAAAGGCAACCACCATTTTGGTCTTAAAGCGCGATCCAAGCTGATCCTGTTTGTGCTCCGCATAGAGCTTCAACAGGATGCGCACGAGGATGAGCGCAAAAATGATGAAGGCGATAAAGACAAAGGCTGAAACAGCAGTCAGGAGGAACGTCTCCGTAGCGTTCCGGGGCCGGATAAAGCTGAGATTCAGCGAGGCTTGGCTCCAGCCTAATAAGAAGAGGATAGGCACGAAAATCAGGAGAAAGATGAGGAAGGCACGGTGGGTCTTTTGTGGTTTTTCGTCCATGGCTTCGAGCTCTACAAACGACCCCAGCGTGTGGAAGCTGATAGAACTTGGCTGAATTCCATATGAGCTAAAGTTATGCTCCGGGAATGACGATGTCAAGGTTTGGGGCACTTGTATGGTAATCCCGCAGTTTCGGGCGCGGACGTAGCGGCGGGTTTACCCCGCCAGCCCGAAATGGCGGCATAAAGCCGCCTCTATGCGCCCGAAACTGAGCATTACCTTGTATTCAGACCTCGATAGCCGCCTTCGTTCCCCCGCGCGCCGGAGACGATCTTGAGTACCCAAACCACCATGGCCAAGCTCGGCGAGATCCTGTTGAAAGATAACCGGATTACACTTCAGGAGCTGCAAGTGGCTGTCGACTATCATAAAGCCCATGGAGGAAGGCTGGGCGAAGCGCTCGTGAAGCTCGGTCTGCTCAGTGAGGAGGATGTCGCCGAGGCCCTTGCGGTACAGTACGGCGTGCCTTTCATCAACCTCAATGAGTTTCCTATCGATCCGGCCGCCGTTAAACTGATTCCCATGGAGACGGCAGTCAAGCACCATGCGCTGCCTCTCGCGCGGTCAGGTTCTTCGCTGACGCTAGCCATCAGCGACCCCGCCAATGTTTTTGCGTTGGACGATATCAAATTCCTGACGGGCCTGAACGTCGACCCTGTGCTCGCCGCAGAGTCCGCGGTGGACCGTGCCATCAGGGATCAATTCGGGATTGCTGAGGACGCCGAGCGGCAGAAAGAAATCGAAGACCTCGTCAACTTCCTCGATGAGGGGCCGACGGGTAGCGTTGAGCTGGATGAGACCGGGGAGGACGCGCTCAATCTGGCGGACATTGAGCGGGCCGCTGAAGAGGCCCCTGTGATCCGGCTGGTGAATTACGTTCTGGCTGATGCGGTGAAGCGCGCGGCCAGTGATATTCACCTGGAGCCCTATGAGAAAGAGTTTCGGGTACGTTACCGCATTGACGGCCTGCTTCAGACCGTAATGAACCCGCCTTTGAAATTGCGGGATGCGATCATCAGCCGCATCAAAATCATGGCGAAGCTGGATATCGCGGAGAAGCGTTTGCCACAGGATGGCCGCATTATGCTGAAGCTGGTGCACCAGGGCAAGAAGAAACAGATCGATCTCCGCGTTTCGGTTCTGCCCACTCTGCACGGTGAAAAGATCGTCATGCGGCTGCTCGACAAGGAGAACCTGCGCTTGGACATGGCGAAGCTGGGTTTTGAGCCTGAATCCCTCAAGAAATTCCAGACGGCCATTTTTAAGCCATATGGCATGGTGCTGGTGACCGGACCTACGGGAAGCGGCAAAACCAATACGCTCTATTCTTCCATTTCTCAATTGAATAAAGAGGACACCAACATCTTGACGGCGGAAGACCCTGTGGAATTCCAATTGCCTGGCATCAACCAGGTGCAGATGAAGGAGCAAATCGGGTTGAATTTTGCTACCGCCTTGCGCTCCTTCCTGCGCCAGGACCCGAACATTATCCTGGTGGGAGAAATTCGTGATTTCGAGACCGCTGAGATCGCCATTAAGGCGGCGCTCACCGGCCATCTTGTGCTCTCGACAATTCACACGAACGACGCGCCTTCTACCATTTCACGGCTCATGAACATGGGCATCGAACCCTTCCTGGTCGCTACCTCCGTCCACCTCATCTGCGCGCAGCGGCTCGTCCGGCGCATCTGCACCCAGTGCAAGGTGCGGGACCCCGTCTCTTCCCAGGGGCTGATGGACGCAGGCTTCACGGCCGAAGAAGCCCAAACCGTGGTGCCCATGAAGGGTGCCGGCTGCAATAACTGCGGGGGACGGGGCTATAAAGGAAGAGTCGGCCTGTATGAGGTGATGGAAACCACGGATCAAGTTCGAGAGCTGATCCTGATCGGCGCTTCGGCCCTGGAACTGAAACGAAAAGCCATTGAACAAGGGATGACTACCCTGCGAAGAAGCGGGCTCGACAAGGTGAAGGAGGGAGTCACAACGCTCGAGGAAGTCGTCCGAGAGACAGTGCTGTAAAGACCGGGTAGTGGAGGGGTTAGGGATTGGGGGCTAGGGGTTAGAGGGTTAGAAACCGGCTTTCCCTCAATCAAAGGAATATCCGATGAACTTGCCTACACTCAGCGAATTGCTCAAGCGCATGGTGGAAATGGGCGGGTCCGATCTCCACATCACCACCAATTCGCCTCCTCGGGTCCGCGTCCACGGAGAGCTGAAGCCGCTTGAAGATCTTCCGGTTCTCGGGCCGGCGGAGAGCAAGCAGCTTGCATACAGCGTCCTCACGGAATCCCAGAAACACCGCTTTGAGGAAACACTGGAATTGGACTTTTCTTTCGGCATCCGGGACATCGCGCGCTTTCGTGGAAATTTGTTCAACCAGCGCGGGGCCACGGCTGCGGTTTTCCGCGCGATCCCGTTCGAGATGAAGTCGTTCGAGGAACTCGGACTACCTCCGGTGCTGCGGAAGCTCTGCCAGAAGCCGCGCGGGCTGATCCTGGTAACCGGACCGACGGGCAGCGGCAAGTCCACGACGCTCGCAACCATGCTGGACCTCATCAACGAGTCCCGCTACGAGCACATGGTGACGATCGAAGATCCCATCGAGTTTCTCCACTGCCACAAACGTTGCCTCGTGAACCAGCGCGAAGTTCACACGGACACACAGAGCTTCGGAAATGCGCTCCGGGCGGCGTTGCGCGAGGATCCGGACGTGGTGCTCATTGGCGAGATGCGCGACCTTGAAACGATTGAATCCGCGCTGCGCATTGCGGAAACCGGCCATCTCACTTTCGGTACCTTACACACGAATTCCGCCGCTTCCACCATCAATCGCGTTATTGATGTGTTTCCGGCACATCAGCAGTCGCAGGTGCGGGCGCAGCTTTCGCTGGTTCTGGAAGGTGTCCTGTGCCAGGCGTTGGTTGCTCGTGCGGACGGCCATGGACGTGTTATGGCCATGGAAATTCTGATTCCCAATGCGGCCATCCGTAACCTGATCCGCGAAGACAAAGTTCACCAGATATATTCCGCGATGCAGTCGGGACAGGAAAAATACGGGATGCAGACTTTCAATCAGGCGTTACTGGCGTTGTATCAAAAAGGCTTGATTTCGCTCGACGCGGCTCTCGGCCGCTCCAACAACCCCGATGAGTTGCTGGATATGGTCAACCGGAATGCTCCAGCGCAGGCCCATCGCGGGCCGGTTGCTTTTGCGCCACTCAGGCGCTGAGGGACATAAAGCCCATGCCCACTATCCAATTTCCGCGGGCCACAAGCCAGACCAGAGTCTTCGGCGGCGCAAAGCTCCAAGGTGCGACGCCAGCGAAACAACCGTCGTGGGAAAGGACCCACGCGACGGAAGGATCGAAGCCGGCGAAGATCGGAAAGGTCAAATCGAAGGACTTGGCCATCTTTACCCGGCAGTTCTCGGTGATGATCGATGCCGGTCTCCCGCTGGTTCAGTGCCTTGAGATTCTGGCTTCGCAGCAGCAAAGCAAAAGCTTTGCCGCTGCACTCAGAGGCGTGCGGGGCTCGGTAGAGGCCGGAGCTACGCTTGCGAATTCCTTGCGTCTTTATCCGAAAATCTTCGATGACCTTTATACGAACATGGTGGAAGCTGGTGAAGCGGGCGGCATCCTGGACGGCATCCTGAGAAGGCTCTCCACCTATATTGAGAAAGCTGTTAGGTTGAAGCGCGCTGTGCAGTCCGCCCTGATTTATCCCGTGGCGGTGCTGGTGATCGCCGGTGGCGTCGTCATGCTGCTCTTGTGGAAGATCGTCCCGATTTTCGCCACGCTTTTTAAAGGCCTCGGCGCCTCTTTGCCGCTGCCCACGCGCATCGTCATTGCCCTGAGCCACGCCGTCGCGACTTACGCGTGGATTCTCATCGCCGGATTTTTCGTGCTCGCTTATGCGCTGAAGCGATATTACGGTACACCGGATGGCCGCATGAACATCGATAAAGCCATACTCCGGATTCCGGTGCTGGGAATGCTCATGCGAAAAATCGCGGTGGCGCGCTTCTCACGCACGCTGGGAACCCTGATTACCAGCGGCGTCTCCATGCTGGAAGCGCTCGATATCACCGCGCGCACCTCCGGAAATGCCGTCATCGAAAAGGCCATTCTCGAGGTGCGGAAGGGCGTGGAAGGAGGGCAGACGATTGTCGCCCCCCTGAAAGCTACCGAAGTGTTCCCGAACATGGTTGTTCAGATGATTGGCGTTGGCGAACAGACGGGCGCTCTGGATTCCATGTTGCAAAAAGTGGCGGATTTTTTTGAAGACGAAGTCGACGCAGCAGTGGGTGACCTTCTGACCTTGATGGAGCCTCTGATTATCCTTTTCCTCGGAGTTGTTGTAGGGGGCGTGGTGATCTCGATGTATATGCCGCTCTTCAGTCTTATCGGAAAGCTTGCCGGCGGCTCGGGGTAGTCGGCTTAACTTTTTCGAACGAGGACTTCGGGGTCCAAAAGCCTGCGGCTCGTTAGTGCCTGTGGGTTCTTAACTGGCGCAGGAGAAATCCGCGGAGTTCGAGAACAACTCCGCGCTAAAGGGCCGTCAGCTCAACCCCCTGCAACCGCTCGAGCCGGCGGGCGGCTTCTTCGAGTGTTCGATCGGTCTTGCTGTAGCAAAAGCGGATCTGCTGGCCGCCGAGATGCGGCTGGCTGTAAAAGCTGCTTCCCGGCACGGCGGCCACGCCAATTTCCCGAATCAAATATCGCGCGAACTCCACGTCATGGGTGGATCCGAAACCGGAAATGTCCGTCATGATGTAATAGGCGCCTCGCGGCTTGTAGCACCGGAAGCCGGCTCGCTCGAGGACAGGCAGGAAGCGATCGCGGCGACGCAAATATTCCTGCCTGATGCTGGCATAGTAGGCATCGGGCATGTTCATGGCAGTAATGCCGGCTTCCTGGAGCGGGGCGGGCGCCCCCACGGTGATGAAGTCGTGCATCTTGCGGATACCGCTTGAAACTTCCGGCGCCGCTACCGCGTAACCCACGCGCCAGCCCGTGACGCTGTAGGTCTTCGACATGCTGTTGATCGTGATACTCCGCTCGCGCATTCCCGGCAGCGTCGCGATCGATACGTGGCAAGCGCCGTCATACACCAGGTAACGATAGATTTCGTCCGAGACGGCATAAGCGTCCCATCGCCGGCAAAGGTCTGCAATGATTTCAAGCTCATCGCGTGTGAACACTTTGCCGGTGGGATTGTTTGGCGTATTGAGAACGAGGGCGCGCGTACGCTCATTGAATGCTGCTGCCAACTCGTCGGGATCAAAGCTCCACTCCGGCGGCTTGAGGCGGACGAATCGTGGACGAGCGCCGCAAATAATCGTATCCGGGCCATAATTTTCGTAATATGGCTCGAACACCACCACCTCGTCGCCGGGATCAATCACAGCAAGCAACGAGGAAACCATCGCTTCCGTAGCTCCGCAGCACACCGTCAGCTCGCGCTCAGGGTCAATCTCCAGGCCCGTATCCTTCTCAAACCGGTTCGCAATAGCGCGACGGAAGCCCCGCGCGCCCCAGGTGATTGAATACTGGTTTATATCAGCGCGGATGGCCTTGATCGCAGCGTCTTTCACCTCCTCCGGGGCGGGGAAGTCCGGAAAGCCTTGAGCCAGATTAATGGCGCCAGATTCCATCGCGAGGCGCGTCATCTCACGAATGACGGACTCCGTGAATTGTTGCGCCTTGTGTGAAATGGGTGGACGGTGTGTCAGTTGCATAATCTCCAGCAGTTTACAATGCTCCCGAGAAACTTCAAAGCTAAAAAACAAGACTTGTGTAATGCCTCAGTTTCGCACGGACGTAGCGGCGGGTTGATCCCACGGCTGTCCAAATTAGCGGCGGTCCGGTGGCCGGGGGATTGTGGTGATTGGGCTTAATTGGCCTAAAAGCGACATTTGAAAACCAGGTTGAGGGTGGTGCGACGCGAAAAAGGTTCACGGTGCTGTCCAGATTCAGGCCCCGAGGAGCGAAAGCTGGGCGGGAAGCGAGAGGAGCGCCGGCGGCGGCTCGAACGGTTGATCGAGCCAGGCGAACAGGTCGCGATAGACAAAGAGTTGCTGCCGCAGC
>JBOGJS010000005.1:0-2862 GCA_050745365.1 Terriglobia bacterium | reverse complement strand
CACCGTGAACCTTTTTCGCGTCGCACCACCCTCAACCTGGTTTTCAAATGTCGCTTTTAGGCCAATTAAGCCCAATCACCACAATCCCCCGGCCACCGGACCGCCGCTAATTTGGACAGCCGTGGGTTTATCCCGCCACCCACAGATGGCGATAAAGTGCGCCTCTACGGGGATATCAAGGGCGAAGCCCTTGGCTTCGTGGATGAATAGGCGCAATAACCGCCGCCTATCACACGCGTGCCCGGCTAGGAGCTTACTACGCTCCCCACCTTCTCCCGAGGGGAGAAGGTGCCCGACGTAGGAGGGCGGATGAGGGGTCTCGAGCGTCGCAAAGCGACATGACGAACGGATACGCGACCGAATAGTCCAGCCGTGATCACTTCGCTTCCTTACCGCGGTAATAAAACGTGGGACCCTTTAGCTTTTCGAGAGCGGTTTCCCAGGAATTCTCCAGCGTAGAACTCTCCCATTCCACAAATGCCGCCCCCGCCCCCGCCCATCGCTCAAACTGTTTCACGGCTGTCGCGTGCGGCTCGGAGTCAACGAAAGAGCTGACCTCAGCGCGGTGGGTCCACACCGAGAGCGTCCAAAAATGTTTCCTGGGAAGATTCGTTTTAAGCCCGTAGCGGAGAAGGCCGGGGCTCTGCCGAACCTGTTTTTCAATTTGCATGCTGAGCTGAATAAACGGAAGCACAAATCGCCAGCGGCGCACGGGAAGGAAAGTGGCAATGTACAGGAAGTTCTGAGCTTCCAGCGGGAGTTCGGACCTTACCCAGTTTTTCTCCATCGGGATTGCCCGTTACACCTCGGGGATTCCGAGATCTTCGCCGCCCAGGGGGGAAATCTTAATTTCCGGCGCGAAGCGCTCGAGCACATCGAGAGCAATGCGGGCCCGCCGCACGCGCTCGCGTGCCATCAAGGTTGCCATCGGCTCAATGTGGAGCCCCGAGGGATAAATATCCGGCGCGTTGCGGAGACCGAACTTCAGGTACAGTGGGGCGGCCACCGAAATGAGTTGCGGCATTTCGTAGTAGCGAACAAAACCGCCGAAGTTGTCCGGCACTTCAATGTACATGTCAATTGGGATCTTCACCGTCTGCCGGAGGGCGCCAATCTGGGCGGCACTTAAGTCTGTAGGAATATTGAGCGTTGAGACACCGGCATTTTCAAAAATTTTCGCCGTGGCGGGATTCGCCGCGGGCAGCGTGACCGAGCTTTTGATCACCAGGTTTTTCGGCAGCTCGCCTTTCTTCTTCATCTCGTTGAGCACCCAAATGAGGCCCAGGTCCGCCGGGAGAACGCTGCGGATGCCCAGGTCGCACGCCCAGCGGACGTCCTCGATGGCGTAGACGAGTTGCTCCGCGCCCCGGTGCTGAAGCCCGATCACCTTACCGCCGCTGGTAAGTGTTTGCGCGCCCGTCTCAAAAGTGGCGCGCGGCCCCACAAAGAGGCAAACTTCCACCCGGTTGTCACGGCCAATGCGGGCCATTTCCGCAATTTCGCTCTTCGGCAGCAAGAGGACACCGCTTCCCTGGCTGACGCGGTGCACAGGCACCTTCAACTCCTTGGCCAGCGAGAGGACTTCCTGGAAAATGCGCGGGCCCTCACAGCTCGGGATCTCAATCCGAAACTGCCCGCCGTCGGGGAAGCGGCGAGGGCTGGGCTCGAGCGCGTGGTTGTCTTCAACAGGCAAATTGAGCTGCTTTAGAAATTCATGAGTCTTTTTCACCGCAATGAATTCCTTTCTATTGTCCGGGACGCCTGGAACCGTGTGAAAAAACCTTCGGCTGGCCATCTGAGCATGAATAGCACCAGATCCATTCAGACGTTCTCGGAAGGTTGCTGAAAAACGTCGGAAACTGTCATCCTGAGCATCCACAGCCTTTTGGCTGACAATCTGAGGCATGATAAAGCGTAGCGCGGACCTGCGCTGTTCAGGTCCGCGGCTTTTCGCGATCTCCGGGCAAAGACCGCAGACCTCAAAAGCGGAGGTCTGCGCTACTCGGCTTGGCGTCGAATGTCATGCAGAGGAGCCGCAGGCGACGTAGGATCTCCGTATTCGCCTTACAAATACCGGGATGCTTCGCGGAGTTTACCCTGAGCTCCTTCGCTGCCGCTCAGGGCCGTTCGAAGCGGAAGAGCGAACGGGCTCAGCATGACACATTCAAGGAGTTTTTCAGCATCCTGCTCGGCAGTTACTGCGTGTACTTGAGATAAACCGTCCGTGTCTCGGTATAGAAATCGAGCGCTTGCGGGCCTTGCTCGCGCATTCCAAAACTCGATTCTTTGGTCCCGCCGAAGGGCAATTGATATTCCACGCCGGCGGTGGGCAGGTTCACGATAATCAGGCCGGCTTCGATGCCTTGGGCAAACTGATGGACGCGCGTGAGGTCTTTCGTCACAATGGAAGCCGAAAGCCCAAACGGGACGCCGTTCGCGAGTTTCATCGCCTCCTCGAAATCAGCGGCAACCATGAGAGCAAGCACCGGGCCAAAGACTTCCTCTCGCGCAATGCGCATGCCGGAGCTGACGCCGTCGAAAATCGTCGGTTCCACAAAATATCCGTGCTCGTAAACCCCTCCGCTCAGCCGCTTTCCCCCGCATAGAAGCTTTGCGCCTTCTTTTTGTGCGATCTCAATGTATCTCAGGTCGGTCTCAAGCTGTGCCGCGTCCACGGCCGGCCCCATCTGCACGCCCGCTTCCAGGCCGTTTCCCACTTTCAGCTTGCGGGCTTTTTCGAGCAGCTTTTCCTGGAGCGGCGCGTAGATGCTCTTTTCAATGATCGCTCGGCTACATGCAGTGCACTTCTGGCCTGTCGAGAAGAACGCACCATTCACCAGGACGTCGGCGGCGTAGTCGAGG
>JBOGJS010000004.1:0-13988 GCA_050745365.1 Terriglobia bacterium | reverse complement strand
GATGAGGGGTCTTGACCGAAGTTTTCGGAGCGGAGCACGCGTGTGATGCGCGTCGGTTATCCCGTTCTCTCGATAATAATCCTGAGTTTGCTCGTGGTCGGCCTTTGCGGCGCGGCAGAGCTGGAGCTGCCCGGCGGGTATTTTCCCCTCCTTGTGGCCGGAAGCGCGCAAGTAAAAGAGGCGCTCGACGCGGAAGCGACGCCATCACTTCAGCAGCTCGAAACGCGCCCCAGTTGGCATCACTTTCCATATGCGATCCTCGCCCCCGCTGTGTTATACGTGCGAAAAGATCCCGCCAACTTGCACTATCACGACCCCGCCATGTTGAAGCTCGCACTGCGGATTGGCGACCTGCTGGCGAGCGAAGATGAGAAAGGACGTTTTGAGCCTCGTCTGGATAGCGACTGGGATACCTATATGTGGCTTGAGGCCTATCGCATCCTTCAGCCGCAACTTGGCGCGGCGCGGCGCGCACGCTGGAGGCGCGCCATCGAAAGGAACACCGCGTTGCTTGTCGGCGGCGCGCGGGCGCGGCTGGGTTTCCCCTGGTATGAATCACCCTACCTCGGAACATCGCCGAATCACTACGTTCAGTGGGCCGAACTGATCTATCTTGCGGGGCGGGTTTTCGGAAAGCCAGGCTGGGTACGGCTCGGAACGCAGATCCTCCACCGGTTCGCGACGGTCGAGATATCGCCCGACGGCTTCTGGGGTGAGCACGAGCACGACCTCCCTACGCCCGGATATGACTACCTGACGCTTGACGCGGTGGGCGTCTATTGGGAGCACAGCAAGGACCCTGCGGCGCGGGCTGCCATCCGCAAGGACCTTACGTTTCATGAAAATTTCACCTATCCGGATGGCAAGCCCGTTGAGGTGATTGATGACCGCAACCGCTACTGGGAGGTGAGCCCGTATGGCCATTTTGCCTTCTCGCTTTTCCCTGATGGCCGCCGCTACGCTGCGTTCCTCACTGGCTTCTTCTCGCCCAACGAGCTGAGCATGGTTGATCTAGGCCGGTTGGCGCAGGACGCGCTCTATTTTCACGCCGGTCCGACCGCGCCGATTCCAGACGATCGAGCGAACTACGCCGCCCGGCTGAGCGTCCCGGCGGGAATCCGCAAGATGGGTGATTGGGTGGTTTGCCTCTCGGGGTTGATTGCGACGCGATCGGTAACCAACCAGTACAGCCTGGATCGCCAGGCGAACTTCAGCGTGTTCAACCGAAAGGTCGGCCTGATCATCCCAGGGGCCAATTCTAAAGATGAACCCCCGCTCGCCACGTTTTTCGAGAAATTGCGCAACCAGACCTTCTATATGCCCATCAACAGCCGATTGCAGATAGGCGGCGATCACGACAGGCTTTCCCTCGCCTACAACACGTTCTTCAGTGACTTGTATGTAGCGCGCCCGGCTGGAAATTCGCTGAAGTTCACATTCGATTTGACCTCTCATGGAAGGCCAGCCGAAGAAGCTGCGCTGAACCTGCAACTGTGCTTGAAAGCCGGGGAGACACTTGTAACCGGCGCAGGAAAAAGGATCGTGCTTGGCTCGGGCCATGTTGATCTCAGCCCGGCGGAGATCGGCGGATGGATCCGGCAAAATGGCTGGACGCTGAAGGTTGATCCCACGGCGAGCTTGGTATGGCCGGTGTATCCTTATAACCCCTACGCGAATGGGCCGGAGAGAACGCTCCAGCACGCGGTGGGAAGGCTCTGGGTTCCTGTGCGGCTGGCCGCGAAGGACGCCAATGATCCTCATCTCCGGAAACAGAAGATTGCGTTTTCGCTCAGCGTCGGGGAGTGAGGCTGACGGGGCTTGGGGAGGCTAAAGCAGAGTTCAAGTTCTGCCTCGGAAACTGTCATTCTGAGGAGCCACAGGCGCCCTGAGCGGCGCGAAGGAAGGATCTCTGTATTTGCTTGGTTTTACAAATACCGGGATGCTTCGCTGCCGTGAGAATTTTGGCGCGAGACCCCTCACCCGACTCGCGTCGCTCGCCACCCTCTCCCAGGGGGGAGAGTGCCCGACGAAGGAGGGCGGGTGAGGGGTAATTTTCATGAATGAATCCGATACCATGGGCTCTAATTAAACCAATCCTGGAGGGTCAAATGAAAAAAACTCCAATCACCATCCGAAGCCTGCTCACCGCTCTGTCACTAGCGCTGGCGCTCGGATGCGCGGCTCATGCTGCGCAGCAAGCCCGCACTCGGCAGCGGGAGCGGGCGGACGCTCCCGCAATTATTCACGCCCAAATGTACAATTCCGGTTTTGCGCTCGGGGATGACAACTACAATGCCATCTTCCAGGCGAGCGACGGAAAGGTTTATTACGTCCTCGCCTCGGGCTCATACAAAACGGGCGCACAGATGTACTCCTTCGATCCGGCCACAAAAAAGATTCAACACGTTGGGGACTTAACTCAAGCGGCGGGCGAGGCGGGGCTTCATGCGATACCGCAAGGTAAGGGTCACAGCATTTTTGTGGAATCGAATGGCAAGCTTTACTTCGCGAGCCACGTCGGCTATTACAGCCCGCCCACTCCTCACGGGCAGGAACTGATTGGCCAGCCACCGCCCGGCTACAAGCCCTACCCAGGAGGTCATTTTCTTTCCTACGATCTCACCACTCACAAATTTCAAAATCTCGCCAAAGCGCCCGAGGGCGAAGGGATTATCTCGTTTCAGATGGATGCGAAGCGCGAGCGCCTGTACGGGATCACATGGCCTTCCGGCCTGTTTCTTCGCTACGATATGCGGACGCATCAGCTGAAGAATTTCGGCTCGTTTTTCAAAGGCGGCGAAAAAGGAATCTCCGGTAAAACCTTCCGCGTGATCTGCCGCATTATGGTGGTTGACCCTGACGATGGCTCGGTGTATTTCACCACGCCTGACGGAGACATTATCCAGTATCGCTATTCCACCGACTCCATTGGAAAGGTCCCGGGCGTGAGCTTAAAGAAGGATGTCTTCGGATGCCTCAACCCGAGCGAGCTGGGGACGATGGGCTATAGTTGGCGACAGGCGTTCTGGTACGCACCCGATCACGTGATTTATGCCATCCATGGTCGCTCCGGCTATCTCTTTCGGTTCAACCCCCGCTCGCGAAGAATAGACGTAGTGACACGGCTCATCTCAGACGAAACATTTTCCAGCGGGATGTATGACAAGAATAAATACGGTTACTTGGGGATGGCTCTGGCTCCTGACGGCCATACGATTTACGATTTGACGGGGGGCCGGCCGCGCGCATCAACGGGCGCCGATCAAATCCATTTCGTCACCTACGACATCACCGCCGGAAGGCGCACAGATCATGGCGTCCTCGAACTGCCCGATGGGAAGAGGTCTTTTTTTGCCCAGTCGATTGCGATTGGGAAGAACGGAACGATTTATACCATTTCCAAGGTGGCGACGTCGAAGCCGACCGGAAACGGCAAGAGGTTCAGGATTGATCTTTTGAGTTTCCGGAACCCGCTCGATCGTTGAAGGAGGAAACAATTGATGAATCGCAGAGACTTCATGGGCGCAGTGGCGGCAGGGCTTTCCGTGGCCAATGTGGGGAGCGCGGCTCCGGCCCTGCCCGGCGGGCAAGCTGCCGCCGGAGCGGGGCCGCAGGGAGCGTGGCTTCACAACGGGCTGATCGATGCCGGCGGCGACCACGAGCCTTATATCTTCGTGGTTCGTCGCGGGGGCGAGAGTCTCAATGCCCATGAGTATTACGAGCACGAGCAAAGCGAGGAAGTGATTCGCCAGCTCAAGGACAAGGGGGTGGAAGTCTTTCACACTCACTTGTATAAAGGCTTCGGCATGGCGGCTGAAATGCCTGAGATGGAAGATACAAAACGAACTGCTGCCATTGTCCACCGTTATGGCATGAAGATCGACACTTACATCCAGTGGAACACGATGATGTATGAAACCTTCTTCGCCGAAGAGCCGCGCGCCAAAGGATGGATTCAATGCGACGCGGCGGGGCAACCCATCATGCTGACTTATGGCTATCAGCAGTCCTTCCGTTTTCGGCCGTGCTTCTCAAATCAGGAATACTTGGATTACCTGAAAAAAATCGTGCGTTTTGCCGTCGAAGAGGTGAAGGCGGACTTTATTCATTTCGATAATTTTGACTTGAACCCGGAACCTGATTCCTGCCATTGCAACGGCTGCACCGCCGGCTTTCGCCAACGCCTCAAGACGAAGTACTCACCGGCAGAACGCAAAGCTCGGTTTGGATTTGAGGACGTCGATTATGTCAACCCGCCCTTGTGGAACAAGGGGAACCCTCCCGAAAAACTGGACATTATTTTTGATCCGGTCTTTCAAGAGTGGATTGACTACCGCTGCCAGGTGATGGCGGATGCATTAGCTCAGATGGCCACCTATATTCGGTCCATGAACACTGAAGTGGCGGTAGAAATTAACCCTGGCGGCATTACCGGCGCGAACCGGCCCTGGGACAACGGCGTTGACCACTCGCGTCTCTTGAAATTCACCCAGGTCTTCTGGTCAGAGGAAGAGGACACGCCGGACTACCTGCCGGATGGCCGGCTGATTTCGACTATTCGAAGCTATAAGCTGGCACGCACTTATCACAACATCCTTTTGGCTTACATTTCGAACAGCGAGGCGGCCATGGGGGAATGCCTGGCCTTCAATCAGACGATTGGCTTCGCAGGCGTAAACCCGCTTCCTCCCGAAATGGTGAAATACATCTCTTTCTACCGAAAGAATCGTGACTTGTTCGTTGGGTCAGACGATCTGGCGTCGGTTGCGGTGCTTCGGTCCTATCCCTCCATCACCTACCATAATTCCCGCGCGCAGTTGAGCGCGATCCTGGTGGAGCAGGCCCTGATTCAGGCAAGGATTCCGTTTCATCTTATTTTTGATGAGCACCTCAGTCACCTTTCCACCTCCAAGTTCAAGGTTCTTATCCTTCCGGATTCAGAATGTCTCTCTGATGAGCAGCTCGCGTCGATTCGCCAGTTCGTGGAAGCGGGCGGCGGGCTGATTGCCACGGCGCAAGCAGGGCTTTACGACTCCTGGCGCCGGTTGCGAGTGACCCCAGGATTCGAAGGACTCGTGGAGAATCAAACGCAGGCTCCCGCCTATGAAGAAGAGGTGGTCTCAACTCACGCGGCCGTCGGCCTGCCAACCCGGAAGCAGTTCGGACAAGGGCGGGTGGTCTACTTCCCGGGAATTGAGTTTGACGGCCCTCTGCCTCCGGCCGAGCCGTACTTCACCATTGGAAGACCATTCTGGAAACGGCCCAAGAACTGGGAAGAGTTAGTCGATGCCATTGACTGGGCGGCGCAGGGCGAGGTTCCCCTCCAGGTTCTCGGTCCTGATTTTCTGGTTGCAAACCTGGTGGAGCAGCCTGAAAAACAGCGAAGACTCGTTCATTTGATCAATTACAACACCAAGCAGATTCCTTCGATTGAAGCTATTGATGTGAAATGCGCCGTGCCAGCAGGGCAGGCAGCGAGTTCCGTGACTCTCTACTCTCCTGACTCCGATGCTTCCACCACGCTCAATTTCCGGATGCAAAACTCGAAGGCAGCGTTTACGGTTCCAAAGCTCGACACTTACTGCATGGTGGCCGTCACATGGTAGTGGCGGAGTTGACATTCCAATCCACGAGGTATGCCTGTGAATAGAAGACAATTTGCAATCGAAACCGGCGCAATGCTGGTCACTCCGGCGCTGCTTCAAGGCCGAAAGAATGCAGGCACTGAACCTCAACCGGAGTTCACCCGATCCTACAGCCGTGAAATGCCCGATATGCTGGTCTCCTATCTGGCGGAGAGGCTGAACGGTCTAGCCGCCGAGTGGGACCGTAAGCGCGCTCTCATCACGACGGCGGCAGAGATGGAGGCACGCAATGCATTCGTCCGGGAAAAGTTTCTTCTGATGCTTCAGGGCTTCCCTGAGCGGAATCCGCTGAATCCTGTAACGGTGAAAGTTATGGAACGAGACGGCTATCGGGTTGAGAATGTCATGTTTCAAAGCCGCCCCGATTTCTGGGTGACTGGAAATCTTTACGTGCCCACTTCGGGGCCAGGCCCCTTTCCGGGAATCATCTCGCCCTGTGGCCACTATCCGCTGGCACGCATGATTCCGCAATATCAGAGCGTCTACCTGACCCTCGTGAAAAGCGGCTTTGTGGTGCTGGGTTACGATCCGATCGGGCAAGGTGAGCGGCGACAATACTGGAATCCGGAAACCCACGCCACTGTTCCGGGTCTCGTTGATTCCACTTACGAGCATTCGATGCCCGGCCAACTTCTGTTGCTGTTTGGACAGAATCTGACCGAATACCGCGTCTGGGATGGCATGAGAGGAATCGATTACCTATTGACGAGATCTGAGGTGGACCACAAGAAGATTGGCTGCGCCGGCCACTCCGGAGGAGGGACCTTAACGAAATTTATCACCGTGGCGGATGAAAGGGTTCAATGCGCCGCCATCATTGAGGGAGGAACAGCCAACCACTGGCCGCTCAAGATTGTGCCATGGGAGCCTATGGGCCCCTCCGACGTAGAGCAGAACCTTTTCCCAGCAGCAATCTACGGGATTGACAACGTAGATTTGCATAGTGCTGTTGCTCCACGGCCCCTCTTAGCCGCGATTGAGCATTATGCGCCGCCTTTTGATCGGGCGGCACAAGCCATTGAAGCTCGTTACCGGTTGCTGGGTGTGCCGGAAAAATTTACGACCGTTTCTTCAGATGATCCACATGCCTGGACGCCGAAGTTGAGGCTCGCCACAGCGGATTGGTTCTGCCGCTGGTTTTACAATCGCCCGGGGCCACGAACGGAGCCGGTGTTTCGAACCGAGCCGCCGCAAGCTCTGTATTGCACACCGGATGGGTCAATCCGTTATTCGCAAAAGGGGCAAACGATTTCTTCCCTCATCTTGAACAAACAGGCGCATCTTCCGCCGGCGCGGCCAGAGCCGAAAACGGCGGCTGAAGTCCAGTCGCATCAAAGCGCAACCCGCGCAAGTCTGCGCAGCCTTCTGCGTTACAAAAAGTCAACCCAGGCCCTCGACGTGCGGCAGATTGTGACGACGCCCCGCGAGGGTTATCGGATCGAGAAAGTTCAATTCCTCTCGGAGCCAGGGATATATATTCCCACGTGGGTTTTTGTACCGGAAAACACGACGGGCACGCTGCACACCATACTGTATATCACTGATGAAGGCATCGAAGCTGCAGGGATGGAATTCGAAGGCGAGGAAGGGTCAGGATTGACCCATGGCGTGCTCGATACATTGGTCCGGAAAGGAAACCTGGTGGTCGCGGTGGACGTGCGAGGAATTGGCGAAACACGCCCGCATCATGCGGCGGAAGGGTCGCAATCAAGTCCTTTCCATCAACTCTTCGACGTCGAGACCGACATGGCATACATGGCGTGGTTTATGAACCAATCGCTCCTCGGAATGCGCGTGCAGGATGTCGTGCGGTCCGTCGATTACGTGATGAACCGACAGGAGGCGGATACAAACCACCTTCGGGTGATAGGTGAAGGCATGGGCGGCTTATGGTGCCTTTACGCAGCGGCTCTCGATCCCCGCATTCATACCCTGCTCTGTGTCCGCAGCCTTCTCTCCTACCGATCTCTCACGGAGGTGGACCGCTACCTCTATGGCGCCGACGTTTTTGTTCCGGATGTCCTCCTAAACCTCGATCTGCCCGAAGTGGCTGCAGCCCTCGCCGGACGCCCCTTGGCCCTCGTCCTGCCGTTGGATGCTATGAAGAATGTAGTCAGCGTCGCCGAGGCCCGGGAAGCTTACAAGGGGACCGAATCCGCTTATGCAGCAGCAGGGTTCCGAAACCACTTCCGGATTGAAAGCGAAGGCGTAGAGCTCGCAACTCCTGAGCATTATCTTCGCCTGATGCAGGAATTCGATTCCGACGAGAGCGGTTAGTGTAGTGTCCACGAAATAGGTACAGACAATCCGGGTGGTGCAGACATGCCGCCTTTTGGCATGTCTGCGGTTTTCAAGGGTCGCAGACATCGCAAGGTGCGCGATGTCTGCGCCACCCCATCCGAAAAGGTTGTGTTCCCAATTCGTGGACGCCACATTAGGCTGCTGGTGGTTGCGTTTCCGGAATCCGGGAGCGTGGCGTCCGAGCTTGTGGGAAGGCTTGATAGCGGATCGCTTGCGGCCGACATCACCCCATCGCCATGCGGCAATGCTGCTTCACAAAACGGATGTTCTGTTCCGTATCCTCCATCATCTGCGACCTGGGTCGGTGCTTCGTGAAGGAGGCCGGCTCCGCCTCAAACACGTACCAACGTTCGTAGCCTATTTCATTGAACGCCGCAAAAGCCGCTGACCAATCAATGAGACCCGGCCCTGAGATCCGATGTCCATCGTTATTGTTCTTTACGTGGACTTCGCAGATTCTCTCTTTGCCGAGGAGGGAGATGCCGGGGACTGCCTGGTATCCGTAGTAAGCCATGTTCCAAACGTCGTAGTATACTTTCACGCTCGGTCGGTCGATTAAATCGATCAATTTCAGATTGTCAGCGGGGCTCAACGAGTTCTCCAGTCCAAGCGTCACACCAACATCAGCGGCAGACGGGGCAGCTTTTTGTAAGAGTTCAACAATGGACCCATAAGAGGATTCTTTGTTCATATCCGGCGCCGAATGCTCGAAGAAAGCAACGAGGATTACGCTCGCGCCCAGCAGTTCGCTTACTCGAATCGCCTGGACGAGATCAGACGCCGCCCGCGGAGATCGGATTGAGCTTCCTTTGCTCCACACCCCGGCCACTGACGGAAGGAACATTCCCCAGAGATTGGCTTCCCTCTTATATCGGCGCACGGCATCAGGATCCCAGAGGTTAGGCTTCCCGGCCGTAATCTGAAGTTGTATCCCCATAAGGCCGGGAACCTCGCGCGCTATCTTGATGATTTCGAAATTCCCTACCATGTTCATACTCACGGCGCGTTGGCCGATCTTCAGCGGTATCGGCGCACTGGTTTCGGCTCCCGGCGGCGGCCCGCTGGCCCAAGCTCCAGCGCTTGCGAGCACCGCCGAAGCGGCTAGAAAATTACGGCGCGATAATCGGGAACGATTCTCCATCATCAACCTTCTCCGGGGCCAGAAGCGACGAGCCACGGTTAATGCCCTGTAGGCGTTAACCTGAGTCTTTACACGGTGCAAAACGCCGATCGCGCTGCCCGAAGGGCAACACTCTGAATAGCCGTAGGTGCAACCTACGGAAAACAAGGCCGAAAGGTCGGATCAACCCCGAAGGGGTTAACTGGCATGTTTTGATCGGCGTACACGACCCCTTTGGGGTCGAGGCTTATCTGCCTTTCGACTTCCGTAGGTTACACCTACGGCTATTCACAGCTTGGCCCCTTGCGGGGCGGATGTAGAGGCGTTTAGCATAGTCGAGATTATCTGTACATTGAAACAGCGTTACGCTACACTCCAACAACCTTGCGCAGGTACTGCCGGCATTCGCCCATCACCTTCTTTGGATGCTTGAGTCCGCGGGGCCAAATCCCTTCTTCCTCCACTGTCAGCCAGCCTTCCCAGTTGCTATCGAGTAGCGGAGCCACAACGCCTTTCAGGTTTATCTTCCCCGTTCCGAATGGCACGGTAGCGAGCTGCCCCTGAGCATTCCGAGCGACGTCTTTCAGGTGATAAATAGCAATTCTTCTGAAGTGCTCGCGAGAAAAGGCAACCGGATCCCAATTCGGGACGTGCCCGTATGGGTTGCCCACGTCGAAACAGAGCCAGACGAGCTTTGGGTCCGTATCTTTGAGGACGAAGCTTTCCGCGGGCGGATGGCCCGCCATAGGCTGCCACTCGTTGTGGATGGCGAGCTTCAATCCCTCCTTTTGAACGACTTCACCCAGGCGATTGAGTCCCGCCATTGCGTAGTGAACTCTCGTCATGTCCTCCCGCCCGCCATGATGGCGGAACCCTGGGCCGTTGAAAACCAGGAAGCTCGCGCCCATCGCTGCTGTGTAGCCGGCAACTCGTCGGTTTCTTTCTATCGTTTGACGAGCGGCTTCCTTGTTGTCCAACATCCCTCCGGAAAAGGCCGCAATTAATTGGATGTGCCGCGCTTCGAACGCCCGGCGACACTTTGCAGGCTGACTTGCTCCCTCTTCAATCGACGCGAGATTGGTTTCAAATCCTTGATAGCCAAGCTGGCCGAGAACGCCGGCAACCTCCAGGAGGCGACTAAAGGGCTTAGTGGGCACTCCAAACGCATTCGTCTGGGCACCGATGTGTATCCGCTCCTTCCGGCTAAGATCTGCGGGAAGAGCCGGAAAACCAGCCGCCGCAAGGAGGTTCGCTTGTTTGAAAAAGGAACGCAGGTTCACAGGAATCGCTCCACGGAAACGATTCTGAGCTCGACAAGGCGCCCACCGCCGAATTTGCGGGACATCCAGTCTTCCATATCCTTTCGCAGCGCTTCAAGATCAAGCCGAAAACCGGTTTCGAGCTCGCCATCCGTGAGCGGCAATGTGTCGTCAAAGTCGGTGCGGCCCGTAAAACTGCGCATACAAAAGCTGTCCAGCCATTTCAGCGGGCACGGCCTGGGTCCTTCCGGCTCGACAACTTCAACCTTGATCTTCCTGGCGAACATTGATGTCAAAAAACTGGCCGCAGCCTGGCCTTCTATCGTTTCAGGAAGGACCACCACGTCTTTTTTGCCGTTTGATCTTCAGGCGATATCGGCGCGAGACCTGGTGGAATAGGCCTTCCTTGGATGATGGCTTCCGGGTTCGCTTTAAAAAGCTGGGTGGCAAGCAGCCGGCCTCGTGTTGATGCCACTTTATCATAAGCGCGAGAGAGGCGCGGCGGACGATGCACCGTGTCATGGGCATCGGAGGCAACGACGTGAACCAGGTTAAGGTCCAGCATCCGCCGTGCCGCACGCTGCGCCTCAGAGCCAAACCCCCCGGTAAGGGACTGCGCGGTGACCTGCACCAAGCATCCGCGTACAACCCAGTTATAAATGTTTTCCATTTTGCGGCGGCATACGACGTTTCGCTCCGGGTGCGTTAGAATCGGCACGAGACCTGCCACTTGAATCTCGTAGAATACGTGGTCCATCTGTTCTGGGATGAAGTGGTCATCGAACTCAACGAGTAGATACTGCGTGCCGTTCACCGTAAAGGAAGCGCCATCCTGCTCAAGGCGGCGGATGTTCTCATAGGAAAGATGAAAATCGCACCCCAGCAGAATTTCCGGCGTGCCGCCGGCGGCGGCCTGGAGTTCTCGAGCCTTTTCCCGGTTACGTTCGGCATCGAACTGATAACGGAAATTGCAATGGGGCGTGGCGACGATGTGGGTGATGCCGTCCTCAGCCGCCAAATTCAGCATGGCCACCGCCATTTCAACTGACTGGGCCCCGTCGTCCGTCTCGGGCAGCGGATGGCAATGGATGTCAATCATTTTTCATGCTGTGATGTAATCCTCAATCTCGGGCGCGGACGTCGCGGCGGGTTTACCCCGCCAGCCCGAAATGGCGGCATAAAGCCGCCTCTACGCGCCCGAAACAGAGGCATTACGCTGTGACCGGCGGTCGCCTGTCCCTCCAGGGCTGAGCTGCTTCAAGCTGGGCTGCAAGGCGCAAGAGCGTGCCTTCCTCTGCGTAGCGACCCATGAAGTGCACGCCGATCGGCATGCCTTCTTCGTTCCAGCTCAGAGGAACGGACATTGCCGGCTGACCCGTAAAATTTGCGATCGGAGTATAAGGGACAAAAGCAGCAAGTCGCCCCTGCACTTCCTCCGGCGGCAACGGTGGCGAGCTAAACCACCCGAGCGGCGGCGGCGGATGCCCGAGTGTTGGCGTCAGTATGGCATCATACCGGGTCATAAAGCGTCCGACCTCGCGCGCGAGGCTTTGCAACTGCGCCTGGGCGAGCAAGTAAGCGTCCGCACGAATTTCCCGTCCGAGCAAATAAAAGCTCCAAGTAAGAGGCTCAAACTGGTCCTCAGAGAGAGGCTGCCCGGTGATCTTTGCTGCCCCTTTCATGGCGGCAGCGCACCCGGCGGCCCAAACAATCGTAAACGCTTCGACGAAGAGTTCGCCGTTCAGTTTTGGCGCATCTTCGACCACATCATGCCCAAGCCCTTCGCACAGTTTTGCCGCGTCTTTCGCCGCACGCACGCAATCAGCATGGACGGGTGTACCGATAAAGGAAGATTCTACCAGCGCGATGCGGAGACGGCCGGGTGGGTGAATCACCTCTTCCTGATAAAGCCGGGCCGGCGGTGGCGCGAAGTAGGGGTCGCCCGCCGCCCCGCCCAGCGTGGCGTCAAGCAGCGCGGCGCTGTCGCGCACGGAACGTGTGACCGCATGCTCCGCGGCCAGCCCCCCCATGATGTCTCCTGCGTCCGGCCCGAGTGAAATTCGCCCTCGCGTGGGCTTCAAGCCGAAAAGTCCGCAACAGGAGGCGGGAATACGAATTGACCCCGCGCCGTCGTTGGCGTGCGCCATCGGCACCATGCTCGAGGCCACCGCCGCACACGAGCCCCCGCTTGACCCGCCGGTGGTCCGCTCCGTGTTCCAGGGGTTTCGTGACGCCCCGAACAGCTTGGGTTCCGTGGTCGCCAGAAGTCCAAGCTCACAGGTGTTTGTTTTGCCGAGAATCACCAGTCCGGCACGCTTGAGCCGGCGAACCAGCTCGCTATCGTGTTCCGGAATGTAATGCCGGAGAAATGCGCTGCCGGAAGTGAGAGGGACGCCAGCGCAAGCGGCAAGAAGATCCTTGAGAAGATAGGGTACGCCCCGAAAGGGGCCGTCCGGGAGCTTGCTCTCATCCCGTGCCAGCGATCTGGCCTCGTCGAATAAAGGTGTGACGACGGCGTTGATCACAGGGTTCAATCGCTCAATTCGCTCGATCGCCGCCTCCACCAATTCCAGCGGCTTCACTTCCTTTCGCCGCACCAGTTCAGCCTGCGCCGTGCCATCGAGTTGGGCCAGCTCCGTCATCAGCATTTGAGTAGGCTATCCTAAAAACCCGGCCAATTGAAGTACGATTTTAATTCGAAGACCTCAGGCGCTTTTCGGCATACAGGCGGGCATCGACGGCTGCCAGGTCCTGCTCTGCCGACTGCGCAGGAATGTGATGATAGAGCCCAAGACTGAGTGAAACCCGCACCGCACCAACTCGACCGGCAAAGTCCCAATCAGCAACTCGTTGCAGGATGCGATTCCGGACGAGTAGGGCGCCGGGCTCTTCTGTCTCTGGCAGAATGAGCAGAAACTCGTCGCCTCCGTAGCGCACCACATGGTCTGAGCCGCGCAGACAGGATTTCAGGATGGCCGCAACCTGGGCCAGGACCTCGTCTCCAATCAGATGGCCGTAACGGTCATTCACTTGCTTGAAGTTATTGACGTCGCACATCATCAGGGCCAGCGCCCGGCCGCTGCGCTCCGCGCGAGCAATCTCCTTTTCGAGGAGACTTTGAAGGAGGTTTCGGGTGAAGACGTTCGTCAGCGCATCATATGTCTTCGCGACGTTGTCTGACTGCGCGGCCTGCGCCTGCTGGAGGGTTAGCAGGCGCAGCTTTCTCATTTCGGATTCATATCGCACCAGATAAATGGCGAGCGCCGCGATCACCAGCATCGTGACAAACAGGACTTGAGGAGGAAGCACCAGCACAACGGGTTTGTAGTGCCAGAGGGTGCGGGGAAGGAACAGTGAAATGACGCCAAAGCACAGAGCGGCTGCCACCGCGACCAGCAGAATCCGGATCGCATGGCTTTCGTACTCGATCCGCCTGGCTTCCCTCTTGACCCGGCGATGGAGCTCGTCCGGCACTTCTGCGTTCTGATCTAGAGCCATTTCGGAAGCATCCCCTCCGTCGCAGATCAAGGCACAAGTTTTTCAGAAATTGTCTTCGCCTGAGTAAAAAGCAATAGGTAATCGAAACCTCCGGCCTTTGAATCGGTGCCGGACATATTGAATCCCCCGAAAGGGTGCCCTCCCACCAAGGCCCCGGTGCACTTG
>JBOGJS010000003.1:0-3678 GCA_050745365.1 Terriglobia bacterium | reverse complement strand
CGCGGAGTTTACCGTGAGCCCCTTCGCTCCGCTCAGGGCGATTCGATAAGGAGCGAATCGGCTCCCCACCTTCTCCCTAGGGGAGAAGGTGCTCGACGCAGGAGGGCGGATGAGGGGTCGTTTTTTATAATTTGCGAGCGTCGCAAAGCGAAATGACGAACTGATCCGCTTTCCCGAGCTCGGCCAGCGCGATGAGGAGCAAGCAAAGCGGCGAATTCTGGCGGCAGGAAGGTGCCGTCTGGTACTATCGGAGAATGTTCAGGGTTTCGTTGTCTTAGCGCCTAACCTGAAGAGGAGGAAGCCTTGCCACCCCCCAGCACCGCGCCTCAGCCACTAGCCACGCTGTTCGGTGATCATGTGCGCTCGGGCCTCACCCGAAGCGGCCAGAAGATGCTTCCCTCAAAATACTTTTATGATGACGTGGGCTCAGCGCTCTTCGAAGCCATCAGCCTTCTTCCGGAATACGGCCTCAGCCGCGCCGACCTGCGTCTCTTGCAAAAGCACTCCGAGCAGGTTGTGCGGCGGCTGGTCTCCCCCGTCATCGTTGCGGAGCTTGGGAGCGGAGCGGGAAAGAAGGTGCGATGGATTCTTGAGGCTCTTGCTGGCCGGCAATCAACCTGTTACTACCCCATCGAAATCTCTCCCGCTGCCCTCGCAATGTGCCAGCGGGAATTAAGGGAGATGGATTCGGTTACGGTGAGGGGCATTGAAGGAGAATACCTGGAGGGGCTTCGCGCGGCTGCGGGCGCGCGACAAGGCAATGATCGGATGCTGGTGTTGTTTCTCGGTAGCAGCATCGGAAACATGCAACCTCCCGAGGCTGTCGTCTTCCTGAAGAAGGTGCGCGGTCTGTTGATGGCTGGTGACGCGCTGCTTTTGGGCACCGATCTCGAGAAGCCCGTCTCACAGTTGATTCGAGCGTATGACGATGCCTGTGGTGTCACCCGCGCCTTCAACTTAAATCTCCTTGCCCGAATCAATCGCGAGCTCGATGCCGATTTCAACCTCCTGCATTTCGAGCACCGGGTCCGCTTCAATCGCCTGACGCACAACGTCGAAATGCACCTTCAATCCCGCTGCTCCGAGACCGTGGCGATTCCGGGGGCCGGCATTTCAGCGTCGTTCACTGAGGGAGAGACGATCCTGACTGAATGCAGCCACAAGTATTCGCTGAGTGAGGTGCTCGCGATGTCGGCAGAAGCCGGGTTCTCTTGTGAAGAGCAGTTCGTTGACCACGAGTGGCCGTTCGCGGAAAACCTCCTGGCTGCGGAATGAACCTGCCCCCCGATGATCGACCCAGTCGAACCTGCCATCGAGCTCCGCAACGTCTGCTATACGATTGACGGGCACGAAATAATTCCCGACCTCAGCTTTGAAGTTTGCCGTGGTGAAACGCTCGTGCTGCTGGGCCGCAGCGGGTGCGGCAAGACAACTTTGCTCAAGCTGATGAATGGCTTATTGCTGCCGAGCGCGGGTGAAGTGCTGGTGGAAGGGAAGTCCACCGTTTCGTGGGACCCGATCCAATTGCGCCGCCACATCGGGTACGTGATTCAGGAAGCGGGCTTGTTTCCTCACTTCACCGTTGAGCGCAACGTGGGGTTGATCCCGCGCCTGAAGGGTTGGCCCGCGCCGCGCGTCGAAGCACGCATCGAGGAGTCACTCACGCTGGCCGGCCTCGATCCCTCCCGGTTCCGCCAGCTCTACCCTCGTCAGCTCTCCGGCGGTCAGCGGCAGCGCGTCGGCGTGGCCCGGGCGCTGGCGGGCGACCCGCCCATTCTCTTGATGGACGAGCCTTTTGGCGCGCTGGACCCGGTGACCCGCAGCGAGATTCAGCGTGAGTTTCTTCGTTTGCAGCAGCGAGTGCAGAAGACGGTTGTCCTCGTCACTCACGATCTGCGTGAAGCTCTCCTGCTCGCCACCAGGATTGCATTAATCGATTCCGGGCGGCTGGCGGGCGTTTATTCTGACGCAGAGTTCCTTGATTCAACTGACCCTACCGTCCAGCAGTACGTGAATGCGTTTCGGATGGATGGCGGGAAAGCCTCTGCAGGAGATATTGACTTCCATGAGCCTCATTGACTACTTTCTGCTCCATCGCGCGGAACTTCTTCAGCTAACTCTGGAGCATATCTGGCTCTGCGGCATCTCCATGTTGCTCGCCATTGCCATTGGAGTTCCATTGGGCATTCTGATCTCCCGCCGGCCTGGATGGAGCAAACTGGTGCTTGGCGGCGCGAACGTTTGCGAGACGATTCCAAGTCTTGCGCTCTTTGGCTTTCTTCTGCCGGCGCCGTGGCTGGGAGCGCGCGGCGACCGGATCGCCATTACGGCCCTCGTCCTCTATGCACTTCTTCCGATCATCCGGAACACGTTTACCGGCATCGCGGCAGTCAATCCGGCGGTGCGCGAGTCCGCCCGCGGGATGGGAATGACGGATTGGCAATTGTTGTTTCAGGTGGAGCTTCCGCTCGCCTCGCCGGTGATCATTGCCGGCATCCGTGTGGCCACTGTGCTCACGGTTGGCATCGCGACGATTGCCGCCGCCATTGGTGCGGGGGGGCTGGGCGAGTTCATTTTTCGCGGCCTGGCGATGGTGGATAACCGCGTCATCCTTGCCGGAGCCATTCCTGCCGCGCTCCTGGCGCTCATCGCCGATATTCTCCTGGGCCGGCTTGAGCGCCGCCTCCAGGTGCCTCACGCATGAGAAGCGCCGCGGTCGTCCTCGCGTGTCTAGTGATGTCAGCGTGCTCGCTGCGATCCGCAAACACCATCGTGATCGGCTCCAAGGACTTCACGGAGCAGGTTATCCTCGCCGAGATGCTGGCCCAGCACGTCGAACACACCACTCACCTCAAAGTCGAGCGGCGCTTCTACCTGGGCGGGACTTACATCTGCCAGCAGGGCCTGCTTGCGGGCCGTATCGATGCCTATGTTGAGTACACGGGAACGGCACTCGAAGCAATCCTCAAGCAGCGACCGGAGGGTAATGCGCACGACGTTTACGAACGCATTAAAAGAGAGTATGCGCGGCGGTACCACCTCGCAGTGCTCGAGCCGCTCGGGTTCAATAATTCGTTTGCCATCGTCATTCGGGCTGCGGACGCCAAACGTCTAAACATCCATACTATTTCCCAGGCTGCGCGCTACACGCCTCACTGGCGAGCTGCGTTTGGCTATGAATTCATGGACCGCGCCGATGGCTACGACGGGCTGGCTCGCACATATGGATTAAAGTTTGCCAGTCCCCCGCAAACGATGGACCTCGGGCTGCTCTATCGTGCGCTCCTTGATCATCAGGTGGATTTGATTGCCGGAAATTCAACCGACGGACAGATTGAAGCGGGCCATCTTGTCATATTGAAGGATAACCGCCATTATTTCCCTCCTTACCAGGCTGTTCCCATCGTTCGCGAGCAAACCCTCCATCGTTATCCGCAGTTACGTGCTGCGCTTAACGCCCTTGCCGGAAGAATCTCCGATGCCCAGATGCGGCAAATGAACTACGAGGTTGTCGCTGAGCACAAAGACGTAGCCCAGGTTGCGCATGATTTTCTGCGCTCGGAACATCTGGACGCCTCACGGTTTTAAGCCCTCTCCCGTGGGGAGACGGTGCCCGACGAAGGAGGGCGGGTGAGGGGTTCCTTCATTCTCCCAAAACTTTGAGGACCACTCTTTTCC
>JBOGJS010000002.1:0-6267 GCA_050745365.1 Terriglobia bacterium | reverse complement strand
GCGCCACCCATCGGCAGAGGAAAGCATCTCCCCTGTCTCCTGCAGTTCGTTCCGCCCTGCTATGCTGAAGTGGCTTATGGACACCCATCTTCGCCGTCAGCCGCAATACTGCCAATTATGCCGGTTTCCGAAGCTCCCCCCGGGCCCGCCTGGGGCAAGCGGTTTGGTGCTATGGCCCGAAGGCGGCGGGAGGGGAAGGACGAAGCCAGGTAGTCCTGTGAGCTCAGGCACTTCGGAAATTAACTTCCAATTCCCAATTCCCGATTCAAGCGAACGGGTGTGGGAGCACTCTGCGGTCTGTCTTCGGGCGAAGTCGGAGCCACCGTCTGATGCTCAGGTGATTCCGCTCCTGGGCCAGTGCTTTTGCCGATTGAAAGCCCTCACGATGAGCGGTAAATTAGGGGTAGCAACAATCTATCAATCCGCTTTACAGGAAGGCAAGGCGAGTTCCATGGAGAACGCGCTCACCCCGGTTAAGGAACGAGAGGGCCCGGAAGATACGGGATCGTCCGGGCACGGTCCTTTCGATTCCGGCTGGGGCGGTGGAGGGGAAGGTGGAAACTCGGGAGGTGTAGCTCCCTCGGACGTTTCGCTAGCGGGCATCTGGGTGGCGATTGCCGCCATTGTGATGCTGTTCGCGGCGCTGACCAGCGCCTGGATGGTTCTCAAGGGGTCCTCGCAGAGCTGGACTCCCACCGCTCTGCCCACCATCGTTTACTTCAATAGCGTTTTGTTGCTGGCAAGCAGCCTCACGCTTGAATTTTCCCGGGGTTCGCTTACCGCCGGCCTCGGGCGGCGCTTCCTCGTGTGGCTTTATGTCACGCTTGGTCTAGGCATCGCGTTTATCGCGGGTCAGTTGGTCGCGTGGCGCGAGCTGGCCGGGCGGGGCATTTACCTGGCCACCGATCCCAGCAGCTCATTCTTCTATGTGCTCACCGGCACGCACGGTCTGCACATTTTGGGAGGTATTGTCGCCCTCGTGATCGTGGCGTTTCAGTCGCCGGGCATCGCTCGCGGCATTAAGCGCCGGAACCTGCTCGACGCTACCGCCATATACTGGCACTTCATGTACGCGCTCTGGATTTATATTCTTCTGCTTTTGGTCCTCAAGGTATAACGGTTTGCCTTGCCGCCACAAGCTTCTGCCTTTACAGGACCGTGGCGAAGCCGGTAAACTACCTAGCTAAGATCATGAAACCTGAGAGGGGCCGCTTTCACCGAGGGGGCTTCTTGTCCCGAAAAACGAAACCTGTCCCATAGCTCGGAATGCCAGCCCCCCGAAGGCCGAATGAGTGAGGAAGCGGTCGGGAAGTACGTGAGCATGATGGAGAATTCGAGTAAGCCGGCCCTGAGAAGAGCGCTTAAAAACAAAGCCGCTGATTACTGGATGCTGACCAAGCCGGAGGTTAACCTTCTAGTCGTCGTGAGCACGCTCGCCGGCTTCTATTTGGGTTCTGCCGGACCACTGCGCCTAGGGTTGCTGCTGAATACGCTTTTCGGCACGTTCCTAGTTGCGAGTGGCACCGCGACACTGAACGAATTTATGGAGCGCGGGTATGACGCGCAGATGCGGCGTACCGCTCGCCGGCCGCTGCCAGCGGGAAGGCTTCAGCCGAGCGAAGCCCTCCTGTTCGGTCTGCTGCTTTCAGCAGGAGGTGGCGTATATCTGGCCTTAACCGCGAACGCGCTCGCGAGTTTTCTGGCACTCCTCACGCTTGGAAGTTACCTTCTCCTTTACACGCCCCTGAAGCGAAAAACCCCTCTCTGCACGGTGATGGGGGCATTTCCGGGCGCCATGCCGCCCCTGATCGGCTGGGCGGCGGCGCGCGGCAGCCTTTCGTTTGAGGCATGGATTCTTTACCTTATTCTCTTCTTATGGCAGTTCCCGCATTTCACCGCGATCGCATGGATGTATCGCAACGATTACCGGCGAGCGGGCTACCTGATGTTGCCGCCGGGGGATCAGGCAGGCCGATTTATGGCCACACAGGCCGCGGGTTTTGCACTCTTGCTTGTTCCTGTCAGCATGCTCCCGGCGATGCTCGGCCATGCTGGACTCGTGTATCTTTTCGGAGCGGTGGCGCTGGGCATCGGACTTTTGTACTACGGGGTGCGGCTTGCGATTGCCCGCACCAATCCGCTCGCCCGTCGTATGCTCCTGGCCTCAGTCGTTTATTTGCCCCTCCTCTATGGCTTACTGATGGCGAATAAGCTGTCCGTATAGGAACGTGTTTTGGCTTTGCTCTCTCCCGACTTTCCCACCCTCGATGCTGCTCTGAATGGAGCCAGTGCCATCCTCCTTGCCTCAGGCTATCTTTCTATTCGCCGAAAGAAGGTTTTGGCTCACAAATGTTGCATGCTGGCAGCGTTCTTCACATCCTGCGTCTTTCTGTTCTGCTATCTCTGGTACCATCTGCACCATGGGATCGTGCATTTCTCTGGACAAGGGCGAATCCGAACTTTCTATTTTGTATTGCTCGGAACACACTCAACCCTCGCGACAGTGATTGTTCCACTCGTCCTCATCACGCTTTATCTTGCGCTCCGCGGATGGTTCGATCGTCACCGAAAGATTGCCCGCTGGACCTTTCCTATCTGGATGTATGTTTCCATTACCGGAGTGATGGTTTACTGGATGCTTTTTCACCTTTACGCGCCACGATAAGAGCTGGGCTTGTTTTGTTTGGCTCAGTTGAGGTGGACTCTCTTGACGCGAGGAAGGTTCCGAATATGGCTCTGCACCCTGGAGGCGGCTTACGGGGCGAAAACGTTAACCGATACAACCCGCCCACAAGGCATGGTCGCCGTCGGCTCGGGGTGGAACAGGGCTGAGTTTGACAATTTCGCGGTGCGCTGAGGGTTTGGGCCGCGACTCAGCAAGCGCGAGCTTTCGCTCGAATTAACTCGCGGCTCGAAGGACCGGCAAGACGCCGAGCCGGGATGAGAAGTTGGCGGAGAGGCAGGGATTCGAACCCTGGGTACAGCTTTTGACCGTACAACGGTTTAGCAAACCGCCGCCTTAAGCCACTCGGCCACCTCTCCGTCCCGATAGATTAGCACAAATTCGTTTTGCGTCCACCCACGGGGCAGAATCAGCAAAAAAGGTACTTGCGCCAGCGCTCGTCCGATTTCCCCATCATCCGCATCAATTGGCGGCTGGTGTGGAGTGTGAATGGCCTGGGTGGACGAAGCAGTGTCAGCCCCACCTCTTCCGGCAGCCGATCACCCTTTCGGTTATTGCAGGAGTGGCAACACGCTACCAGGTTGTCCCAATCAGTCCGACCGCCCCGCGAGCGCGGAACAACATGATCCAGCGTCAGCTCAACGGCAAGGAGCACTCGTCCACAGAACTGGCAGGTGTGCCGGTCGCGCAGGAGAATGTTCTTCCGCGAAAGAGCCCGCGTCTGGTAAGGAATGCGGTGGAATTCGCGCAGCCGGATGACCGAGGGAACCCGGACGGCCGACCGCGAGGAGCGGACAAAGCTGCCATTTTCTTCCTCGGTCGTCGCAACGCCTTTGAAGAGCAGAACCACGGCCCGGCGCACTGGCGTCACATTGATTGGCTCGTAAGTTGCATTCAACACCAGCACTGGGGCCTGCAGCACCTGGTTTCCTTCGGACATCGTTTCCTCTTAGATCGCGAATACAGAAGACATTCACCTGCGGCCGTGCTTTTCAGAACCTCATTATGTTCGTCCCGGCATCAAAACGTCAACCGACAGGCTGATTTTGGAAGGTATCAGCACAGCGAGTTCGCAAGCTTTCGGCTCGCGGTGGCGACCTGAATGATCTGCTTCGCGCTTCCCTGTGGCCTGTTGGCTCACGAACTCACGCGGAGAAGCATTGGGCCACTCACAAGATCGAGCTCAATAATTTGGGCCTAAGCGCACGAGCGACTTTGCGCATTTGGCCGGCGCGCGGTAGGCTTGCCCTGTGACGCCAAATGCCATCAAGCCGGCGATTGAAGAGCTAGCCGAGGAAGAGAAGCGCGCCTTAGTAGATTGGCTCCTCGCTCTTGATCGGGAGAAATGGGTTGAAGAGATCTCGGAAGACTTCTCTGCCGGCGGTCGTGGTATGAAGATGCTCGACGAGGCTGATGCCGCAGTCGATCCGGGCGAGTTCAAACCGCTAGGGTAAAGCCAATTCGATCATTCGCCCTTCCTTCCTTTTGGGACTGCCACAGAAGCCTTCCTGACGCCGTGCAACGTCTTGCCGACAAGCAGTTCCGGCTGTTTCGCCAGAATCCTTATCATCCGTCGCTCGGTTTTGCGCGGAAGGGAGAGGTGTGGACAGCTGAGGCCGGCCGCGGTCACCGAGCGATCGCCCGGCGACGGGATGAGGATGATCAATTCATCTTGACTCGTTCGGTCCCGGGCTTGGGCTTAATGGTAAAAATTGAGCGGCTAAGAGGCAGGTTGGTTTTCATGTCACTGTACTGTGCAATAAGATAATCCCCGCTGGCTTCGAAGAACTGCTGCTGGACTGGAAGCCAGGATTGCGGGTTAATCCAAAGGTCCACTTTTTTCAGTTGGCTAGCGATATCCTGGGCCACAGGTGTGAGCTCGAGCACAGGCGTCGTGAGATTTCCAAGCTTTTGTTCGCCTAAGTATTGAATGTGGTAAGACTCTTCGATTTGATCCGATTCGGTTCCGAAGCCCAGTAATAGAAACTGCTGCAACAGGTCGCGCCGCCGTTCAAGGTTATATTCCTGAATCTGATCAATTTTGGGATAGTAGATCTCAGCCCGATTTTTCTTGAACAGGATCACCTTGGTGTCGGGCGTCGTAAAACGCACCAGGACTTCAGGCCTTTTCCCTTTACGAAAATAAAGCACGCCCTCCTGGGTGGAGCGGTCGTTAACCAACACCGTCACCGTCGTGTAGGAAAGCCGCGTGGAAACCGTCCTGAGATTTCTAGCCGCATCGTCCATACGCGCGAGAACCTGGGAGCGGGTTAAACCCCCTTTCAGCTCTTGCGGACGCAACGGGCGGGCCGCGCAGGGCAAGACGAAAATAAGAGAAAAAAGGGGCAGAAGCAGGCAAAAGCGAGCGCCAAACCGGTCCGATTGTGACGTGAAACCCTTGCTCACTTTACCCATCATCACAGCAAACCGCGGCTTTCTCCCCTGTTACTTCGACGCACGCAAGCAAGGCAGCGTTACAAGAGCACTCGCTCATCCTGCAGGCGCGGGACCCCGAAATCATGAAAACGACCCCTCACCGTTCCCGCTTCGCGGAACGCCCTCTCCGCAGGTGACATGGCTGTGATCCCCTTTTTTTCCCCGGCCCTTGAACGTGTGAATAAATCGACGGTGGCGAAGCATCCCAGTATTTTGAAAATGAGGCAAATACAGAGATTCTTTTCGCCTATGGCTCCTCTGCATGAACATGCGGCCTGCTTAGCGTGAGGGGTCTTCGACGAGCTTTTTCAAGGCAGCAAATTACGACCCGTGTTTTTCCTGCGAATGAGGCATGGGAAGCCTCATCGGGTCTGCCGTCAGCGCGATAACACTACAGTATAGCCGAGAACAACGTTGTTGCGGTCACGCAGGGCGTCGACGGATTTCAATTCGATCGGATGATGAAGGCGGTGCAGAAGAACTTGCCGGACCGCCTCTTCCGGCGTAAGGGGAGCTAGGGATGTGACGAGCCGAGCGTCGACCAGGTAGTGCCAGCCATCCTTAGCATGACCTACGTCGATGATGCCCTGGCTATGTCGGAGGTGGGTCAGTCCCAGGGTGGGACGATCGTGGAACCAGGAAGCAGGTGTCAGGAAAATAAAGGCCAGGATGATAGCGCAGATCACGTCGTACTGCCAGGAACCACGCTCATGAGACCAGAAAAAAGAGCGGGAAAGCGAAAGCTTAACGGCCCTCCATGCACGCCGGATGAAACTCAAGCCTTCGGGGGCCAGCACACCCGGTAGCGAATGGTTGCGAACCTCGGTACTCTCGGCCATGTCGTCTTAAAGAAAATACCTACAAACTGGGCAAGAATCAATCCTCAATAATCTGCCCGTCCCGCATGTGCACGATCCGGTCTGCCACCGCCGCCGCCTCGGGATTATGAGTAATCATGAGGATCGTCTGCCCGAGAGAGCGGTTAAGCATACGCATCATGCTCAGGACCGCTTGAGAATTCTCCGTGTCCAGGTTTCCCGTCGGTTCATCCGCCAGCAGGATGTTAGGCTCACAAATCACCGCGCGCGCAATGGCAACGCGTTGCTGCTCGCCGCCGGAGAGGGCAAAGGGCCGGTTGCGCAGCCGGC
>JBOGJS010000001.1:0-8604 GCA_050745365.1 Terriglobia bacterium | reverse complement strand
GCGTTTCTTGGGTCAAGCGCAAGAACCTTGAGGAACTCCTTCGCGGCCGTTGCCGGAGCGTTGACCTTCAACGCGGCCGCGGCGCGCGCAAAATGCATTTGAATCTGAGAAGCCCTCGAGGCTGAGGATTGGCCTCGGGCGCCCAGGGGAGAGAGAACCCAGACGAGCACGAGAAGAGCAAGCCCAACAGGGGCGCCAAGTAAACGGTGATTAGGGTGGCTGGATTCGACCCGCGGCGCCCCAGGGCGGTGCGGGACTGCGGCGCGTTCGTCGTCGCCGGAAAGAGTCCTTGCCAAAACCTCGCAGTGCAGAGTCAACCTGGCTCCGTTCGTCATCGCCCGGCGCGTGAAATCGATGCTACCGCGATGTCGTTTGCGAAGCGGAAGGTCAGCGACCGCCAAAATGGACGAAGGATCAGCAACGGACAACTTGACCGAGGAGCCGGACAAAGCGTTCTCAGGCGGACCGAATCAGAAATTTAAGTGTACGCCTAACTGTATAAGCCTAGTCGTGCTCGCCGTTGAGATAACCCCCACTGCAAGGGTACCAACGCTTGCGTCCGGTTCACCGAAGTTTGGATTATTGAGAAAATCGGTGGCATCTGCTCGGATTTGAAGCCTTGCGCCCTCTCCCAGCTTCCTAATGGCAAAACTCTTGGCGAGTGAAATATCCAGGTCCTTATAGTTTGGACCAAGCAGGGGATCGCGTCCCGAGTTTCCAAAAGTGTACGGGGCGGGTTCAACAAATGCTCCTGTGTTGAACCACTGGCTGATCGATGGATTCGGAAGCGTTCCGCTGGCAATCCGGTTAGGATACCAGTCATTTTGCAGTGAGCCACTCAAGTTGGCTGTTCCCATGATCGGAGTGAACGGCGATCCTGAATGCAGCCAGAGGATACTGGAAAGCTGCCATCCCCCGATCACTCCGTTAAGAATCCCTCCGCGATTCGCGAACCGCTTACCGCTTCCAACCGGGAGCTGATAGACAACTTCTAAATTGAATATCTGCGGCATATCCATGTTTCCGAGGCCGTAATCGGCCATGGTATCGTAGCTATTTTGCACGAGATTGAAATCACCGCCATCATATTCCGAGACCGTCTCCGTGTCCTCGGCCTTTGACCAGGTATAGTTGGCAGCGAACAGAAGGCCGTTTGCAAACTTGCGCTTCGCGCTTATTTGAAGCGCATTGTAATTTGACAGACCATCAAAGAAGTACCCACTGATGCCGGTGTACTGCGGGTAAGGCATGCAAGCCGCTTCGTTTGCCGCACATCCCGCCAGGCGATTTTCAGGAACTTGGTCGTAGTTTGCACCCCAAGGAAGATGGAGGCCTCGCGTCCACACATAACCAACATCGACGAAAATGCCGTCCGGCAGTTGGTGCTGAATGTCGAAGTGAGCTTGTTGAATGTAGGGAACGAGGGCGTTATAGGGGATATAACCTATCGACCCGCCGTTGAGGAGGGAGGCAGTACGCGTTTTCGCACTCGGATATATAGCCAAGGCAGCCGAGGGTCCCTGCGTTAAGGTGGGATAATCTGCTAATAGGGTTGCGGTAGGAGGGGACATGCTAAAGATCGGGGTGTACAAGTCATCAGAAATTGCGGAGCCAGTCGTGTCCCACCCCTGACCCAACTCCCCGACATTTACCCCGCCGTACGCCGCCCCATCGCGGGGTTCGTCGAAAATTCCGTAGCCGCCGCGAACCGCCCAGTTAGTGTTACCGCGGGGCGACCACGCAAATCCTATGCGTGGCTGAAAGCCGTGAAATTCGGTTGCATCCAGCAGCGTCCGCCCGTCTTGCCCCGCGTACCACAACGCGCCTGGCGTATTCGTGGCCGGATTCATAAGGTTAGGATCGAAGTCGGAGATTCTGTTCGCCTCCTCGCTCCAACCGCCTTGAATCTCATATCGAAAACCGAGATTCAACGTAAGGTCCTTACGGGCCTGGTAGTCATCCTGGATAAACATAGCCCCTTCCCAGCCCCTCGACCCAAACGCCGGTGTATTCCCAATCGACCATGACTGCGGCAGGCCATAAAGGAAATCGGCGTACCCGAGGCCGCCTGGGTTCGTCAGATTAGCAGGGTCCTCTGTCATCGTGCCGCTGAAATCGAAATTCCCCGTAGTGGTTATCGGCCACCCACTGTCATTGTTATCCAGCCGGTCATACTCGCCGCCCATGTTGAGCATATGTTTTCCTTTGACTATGGTCAGTACGTCCGAAGGGCCCCCATCCGTCTCACCCTCGGTACAGCCAGTGCCACCGTCCAGGTTCGTCGAGATGGCACCGCCGATCGTGAGGTTGGGAAATAAAGATGAAAATGGGTTCAACTCGCCCAAACTGAACGGGCCCGGCTCTGCAGACTGACAAACGTACACGCCGCGCACAACCGACAAGTGGAAGTTATTGACCTTTGTCGGGCTGATTGACCATGAGTCCGAGATGCTGTACTGTTGGTTCCGGTCATGGAGAGTAAAGGACGCGGTCGGAAATGCGGTGGGTTGTGGCTGGTTGGCTTGATTCACCCCGCCCTGAATTTGGAGTTGGTTGGACGGGGAAAAATGGTACTCCACGCTAAAGTTGTACCACGCATTCACTAGGGGATAGTCAAGATCGGCGAAATAGTTGTTATACAGACCGGGTAGATTCGGTTGCGGAAAATACTTCTGAGCTGCGGCGGCAAAAGGAGAAATATCTGAAGCAGGAATTGTGTTGTTAGGTAGCGGGGTTCGGGAACCGTTCACTAAACTCGCCGGGTTATATACGGTTGGGTATGCAGAGCTCGAAAAATCGCCCGCTTCCTCGGTGGCGGTCGGGACGGTGGAGAGCGTGGGAGTAAAGGAGAGATCCCGGCCATCCATGTACGAGAAGAAAAAGAACGCCTTGTTGTGTTTAATGGGGCCGCCGACGGTGCCGCCAAATTGATTGTAATTGAGAGGAGAAGTTGTAGCTTCAAAGAAGTTTCGGGCATTTAAAGAAGTGTTCCCAAAGTACTCAAACAAGGAGCCGTGCCATTGGTTTGTGCCCGTCTTGGTGTTCAAACTGATCACTGAAGATCCATTCCCGTACTGCGCGCTGAAGTTGTTAGTACTGACCTTTATCTCCGCGATGTCATCAAACGGGACGTTACTCTCGCCGTTAGGATTATTATTACCATCCATCTCCGTTGCGTTGGACCCGTTGATTACCCAATTCGACGTGAAGGGCGCGGAGCCATTCACGCTCGCCTCAGTTCCACTCAAATAGTCCGACAACAGTGGACCCGGGGCGATCCCGGGAGCCAGTTCGGCAAGGGTGTACCATTGCTGCCCTACGTCGGGCAAGTTTGAAACCTCCTCCGCCGATAGGCTCGCACTGCCCTCCGAGGTCGCAGTTTCAACAAGCGGGGTGGCTCCTGTCACCGTCACCTGTTGCGATACAGCCCCCACGCTCAGCGTCACGTTCAACCCGATCACCTGGAGTCCCAGTGTTATTCCGTTTCTGATAAAGGTCTTGAATCCGTTTTCCGAGAAGGTGATTGAGTAGGTCCCAAACACGAGCGTGGGATCATCATAGAGTCCGCTTGCATTTGTTGTAGCCCTAACACTCACGCCGGTCAGCACGTTGGTGAATGTTACTTCCACACCCGGCACGACGGCCCCCGACGAATCGGTCACAACCCCGCGGATCTCGCCAGAGTTTTTGTTCTGACTGAGCAGAATACTGGTCGATCCCGCCAGCAATAGAACCACCAAGCTAAAAATTCCCAATCTCAGGAAGGTTTTCATTTTTCGTATGCCTCCTCGTAAACCCTCGCTTCTCATAAGCGGAAGGTGCGGTCATCCGAGCGGGTGGGGAACCAAACAACTAGGCCAGATCATGTTATGGCTTGGACTAGCTTGAGTCAACAGCTAAGTATCAAGCTAACTGTCATGCTGAGTGAAGCGAAGCATCCCCCGCATCTCATTGAGCACAAACGCCAATATTCCTCGCTGCGGTCGGAATGACGCGATTCCGACGCAACCACTTGTTTCGACCCTGACCCTGACTTGACTTGAAGGTAGACGCGAGAGCATACTTCATAACTTCTGGAATGCCAATGAGAGGCGACGCGTGGGTATAGGAAGGCGAGAGCTGCTGCAGCGTTTGATGGCAGGGGTTGGGGCGTCAGCGGCGCTGCCTGCACTCGGACTCGGGGCCGGGGCCGCCCCGGCAATGAATGAGCCGATGAATCCTCCTCCGGAGCCGGCGAGCTTGGGCGCTGCATTACCCCCTGCTCCTGCTCTCACCTCACCCGATTGGCAGCCGCTCTTCTTTGATGCCCATCAAAATGAAACCATCGTTGCCCTTTCCGATCTCATTATTCCGGAGACAGATACGCCCGGCGCCAAAGCCGCCCAGGTGAACCGGTTCATCGATCTCTTGCTGGATGCCCAGCCGGCAGACGTTCGGAAAAATTATCTCGAAGCCATCTCATGGGTTGACGGGTACTGCCTCTCCCGCTATTCCCGGCCCTTTACGGACCTCGATGACAACGAACAAGCGGCGGTGCTGACGCTGCTGACCTACCCCAGCGGGAATCCGAAAATTGGCCGTGGCGTTGAGTCGTTCAAAATCCTGAAGGGCTCCATTGTGCAGGCATATTATTCCTCTGAAGTTGGAGCGCTTGATGAACTCCATTATCAAACCAACCCCTATCAGTCCAGTTTTCCCCGGTGTTCCTCCGGCAACTGAAGTAGAGCGCATAGAGGCGGCTTTATGCCGCCATTTCGGTCTGGCGGGGTAAACCCGCCGCTACGTCCGCGCCCGAAACTTGAGGGGTTGCTTCAACTTGGATTTTCATCTTGACGCTTTTGGGAGTTTGTCTTGCCAGTCGAACACCCCGTTGTCCAAATTTCTCTCGATCTCACTTCGGTCCCTGAAGCCCTGGATCACGCTCAGAAGGCCGTGCGAGCAGGTGTCGATTGGCTTGAGGCGGGAACGCCGCTGATTCTGGCGGAGGGTCTTCACGCCATAGAAGCGCTGCACAAACAGTTTCCGCAGTATCCCATCGTCGCCGATCTGAAGACAATGGATGGCGGCTATCTCGAAGCGGAGATGATGGCGAAAGCCGGTGCCAGCCACGTGGTGGTAATGGCTCGGGCGCATCCAGCCACCCTGAAAGCCGTGATCCAGGCGGGTAGAGACTATGGGGTGAAAGTAATGGGCGACGATCTTGGCTGCCCGGATAAGCCCGCCGCCGCGCGGGCCATGCAAGATCTGGGAGTGGATTACGTCATCCATCACGTTGGGTATGATGAGCGGCGGGACGCCGAAGTCATTCATGCCCACGGCGGCCGCGCGCCGAGCCCGCTGGATGAGCTTCGAAGCGTTGTGAACGCGGTTCGGATCCCGGTGCAGGCAGTCGGCGGGCTTTCGGTAGCTGAAGTGATTCAGTTGCCGAGCTACGGGGTGCGCCACCTGGTTCTCGGCGCTCCGCTCACGGTGGATGCAGATGCTTTCAAGTCACCTGCTCATGATCTTGAAGGCCTGCTGCGGGAGATTATCGCGAACCTGCGATCTCCGGCAAGTTCACGCGCGGCAGAATAAAGAGCACCCTGTACTGGAACATCCCTTGTTGGAGTTAATGAATTGGGAACACATCAAATGGCAGCAGTGGTCCACTACGCGCTTGAGAAAGGCGGCGTCGAATTGCGGGAAGTTCCCCGCCCTTCCCATCTTGCGGATGACGAAGTCTTATTGCGCAGCGAGGCTGTCGGAATCTGCGGCAGTGACGTGCACCAGTTTCACAATACACAGGGCTGGAAGGTAAACGTTCCAGTTATTCTGGGGCACGAATTTTGCGGCACGGTCGCGGAGGTTGGAAGGTCCGTAAAGGGTTTTAAGGCGGGGGACCGCGTGGCCAGCGAGACAGCGGCGCGGATTTGCGGGCACTGCATATATTGCCGGAGCGGCGAATATAATCTCTGCCCGGAGAGATTAGGGTTTGGCTACGGACTCGACGGAGCGATGGCGGAGTACGTCAAAGTACCTGCGCGCTGCCTGCATCACTTGCCCGCCTCGGTAAGCTTTAAGAAGGCCGCGCTCACCGAGCCTTGCTGCGTTGCCTATAACGCAACTTGCGTCCAGACCCATCTTCGCCCCGGTGATAGCGTCCTGGTGCTCGGCCCCGGACCCATTGGACTTCTGTGTTTATTGCTGGCTCGGATTGCGGGAGCAAGCTGGCTCGGCGTGGCTGGGCTGCCGCGGGACGGCCAGCGCCTGGAAATCGCCAAATCGCTCGGTGCCAGCTCAATCCTCGTGAAGAGCGTTGAAGAGAACACGGAAGTGATCCACTCACTCGGGGACGGGCTGGGAGTGGACGTGGTGATGGACGCTTCCGGCCATTCCGCTGCGCTTCAGCTTGCTCTTGCTGCAGTGCGGCCTGGCGGCCAGATTACCAAGGTGGGATGGGGACCGCAGGCTCTCGATTTCTCGCTTGATCCGCTCGTTCAAAAGGCCGCTCGCATCCAGGGAAGCTTTAGCCATAATTACGCCGTATGGGAAAAGGTGATTGCATTGCTCGCCTCGAGCCGGCTCGATCCAACCCCGCTCATCCGGCGGGTTGAGCCGCTGGCTAACTGGAAAGGCTGCTTCGAAGAAATGGCCGCCGGTGACGCGGTAAAAAACGTCATCCAGCCATCGGCTGGGAGCTAGGGAGCGCAGCACCGCCCGGCGGCCGAGATCACAGAAAACTCATCCAAACAAAATGTTTCGCCATTTTCCAGGCAAAATGCAGGCCTGAACAGGTTCTTCAATTATGGATAACAATATTGCCCAACGAGTGCTGGAGGGCCAGGTCGCCGTAGTGACCGGCTCTACACAGGGGATCGGCGCCGGCATTGCTACCGCGTTCGCCGCTCACGGCGCGCAAGTGGTGATTCATGGCCTGCCGGATGCCCCGGCGGAAAAGACGCTGAACGCCATCGGCGAAACAGGCAGCAAGGCGCTTCTGGTGCGGGGAAACCTGAAGGACGAGGCTCACTGCCGCAAATTGATCCGGAAAACCGTCGAGCATTTCGGCAGGCTTGACATCCTGGTCAACAACGCCGGTATCTACCACCGTTCAAACATCGAGAACACCACGATCGAACTTTGGGACGATATGTTTGCCATCAATCTGCGCGCGCCTTTCATCCTCTGCCAGGAAGCGGTGAAGGATATGAAGGAGCGTGGGAGCGGCTGCATCATCAACATCGGTTCTGTGAATGC
This sequence comes from Terriglobia bacterium, assembly GCA_050745365.1. GTDB lineage: Bacteria > Acidobacteriota > Terriglobia > UBA7540 > UBA7540 > RH2-MAG17b. Next base: position 1,368 of record JBOGJS010000001.1, on the reverse strand, counting down.
TTACGTCGGCTTACCCAAGCTGTTGCCTTACTCAGCCTCCAAGGGCGGCCTCATGACCTTCACCAGGAACCTGGCCCACTATCTCACCCGGTACCGCATCCGCGTCAACCAGATCAACCCCGGCTGGGTCTTGACTGAAGGCGAGCATTATATGGAGGCGGTGGAAGAAGGAAGAGGAGAAAACTGGCTGGAAGATGCGCTCGAAACCCGGCCTTTTGGCCGCATGTTATTGCCGGAAGATATCGCGCGCGCCGCGCTCTTTTTGGCATCGTCTGAGCTGATCACAGGCGCGGTTTTAGATTACGAGCAGGTGCCGGTCGGCTCCATGCCCGAGCTATAATCATGAAACTTGCCGCTTTTCCCAAGTGTTATATGGACCAGCTCGTCGTCGAGCGCAGTATGACGGTGTTCGACTGGATTGAGATGGCGGCGAAGCTGCCCGTTAGCGGCCTCGAAATGTACGATGGCTTTCTAGAAAGCTTTGAGCCCGCTTATCTCGCCAAGGTTCGCTCTGCGCTCGACTCTCGAAACCTTGAGATGCCGATGCTCTGCTGCTCGCCGGACTTCATTTCTCCGGACCTTGCCGCGCGCCGCAAGGAAATTGAGCGCGAAAAACGGATGATCGATGTGACGGCCCAGTTAGGCGGCTATTTTTGCCGCGTGCTCTCTGGCCAGAGGCGTCCGGAGGTGTCGCGGGAGCAAGGCGCCGGATGGGTGGTGGAATGCATCCGTGAGTTGATTGATTATGCCGCCGGGAAGAAGATCGTGCTGGCCATGGAAAATCATTACAAGGATAACTACTGGCAGTACCCTGAATTCGCTCAGAAAAGCGACGTGTACCTGGAGATTCTCGGGCAAATCGAATCGCCCTGGTTCGGCGCGCAGTATGACCCCTCAAACGCCATCCTGGCTGGAGAAGACCCCATTGATTTACTTCAGAGGGTTAAGCATCGCGTCGTCACAATGCACGCAAGCGACCGCCGCCTGAAACCGGGACACACCATCGAAGAGCTCCGCAAGGTGGAAGACTCCCTAGGATATGCGGACATCCTCTCGCATGGGGTGATCGGCACCGGGATGAACGACTACCCTCAAATCTTCCGGATCCTACGTGACGCGGGCTTTGACGGCTGGGTCTCGATCGAGGATGGGGTAAATGGAATGGAGGAACTCCACCGGTCGGCCGAGTTTCTACTCCCGCTCCTTCAGGGCGCGTAGTGGTAGCCACGGTCAATCGCATTCTGATTGACCGTGGGTCTGTTTCGATTCGTAAAAGCCCACGGTCAGCAAAACCCTGACCGTGATGTTATGAAAAGGCGATGCCTCCTCGGGTCCGGGTAAACTGGACCGGCAGTAAATCCAAAACGA